>NZ_CP147846.1:300772-601544 GCF_037327425.1 Rhodococcus sovatensis
CAATCCTGCGCCGACTCGAGGACAGTGCGCGAGGGTTGGGAATTCGCGTACTGAAGCTCGAGACCGGACCAGGTCAGCCGGACGCCGTTCGGTTCTACGAGCGCGAAGGGTATTCGAAGATCGATCCCTTCGGCGCCTACGTAGATGAACCGACGTCGCTGTGTTTTGCTCGAACGCTGTAGGTCAGCGAGTCCGCTGGCTTGCCGCTGGACCTGCGGGCCGGCGACGACGTCCACCGACGGCGGCGTGCTGACGCTGACCGCCTCCGCGAGGAGCGCCGTTGCGCGGACGGGGTGTTCCCTGACGCTGCGGCTGAGGCGCCGCCTTGGGTGCAGGCTGTACGTAACGGGCCTGCTCACCGACCAGCTCGGCTACCTGAGGCGAATCTGCAGTGACCCGAATGGGCGTCACCTTGATGTCGGCCTTGCGCAGCAGAATTGCAGTGTCTTTGCGCTGTTCGGGCAGGACGACCGTGACGACGTCTCCGGCGCTTCCCGCACGAGCGGTGCGGCCGGAGCGGTGCAGGTACGCCTTGTGCTCGGCGGGCGGATCGACGTGGACGACGAGCTGGACATCGTCGACGTGGACTCCGCGTGCGGCAACGTCGGTGGCGACGAGAACACGAGCGTCACCCGAAGAGAAGGCGAGCAGGTTGCGGTCACGCGCTGCCTGAGACAGGTTGCCGTGCAGGTCGACGGACGGAATGCCGGCGTCGGTGAGCTGCTTGGCGAGCTTGCGAGCCTGGTGCTTGGTGCGCATGAACAGGATCCGGCGACCGGTTCCCGACGCGAGCTGCTGGACGAGCTTCTTCTTCGCTTCGACGCCGTCGACCTCGAAGACGCTGTGCGTCATCGCTTCGACGTGTGAGGTGGCTTCGTCGACCGAGTGGGTGACCTGGTCGGTGAGGAAGCGCTTGACCAGCTTGTCGACGCCGTTGTCCAGTGTCGCGGAGAACAGCAGACGCTGTCCCTTCTGCGGTGTGGCGGCGAGGATACGCGTCACGACCGGGAGGAAGCCGAGGTCGGCCATGTGGTCGGCTTCGTCGAGCACGGTGATCTGCACTGCATCGAGGCTCACGTGGCGCTGCTTCATGAGGTCTTCGAGACGACCGGGGCATGCGACGACGATGTCGACTCCGCCGTTGAGTGCCGAGACCTGACGATTCTGCGAGACGCCACCGAAGATGGTGGTGACCTTGAGCTTGTATGCCGCTGCCAGCGGTTCGATGGCGACGGCGATCTGAGTTGCGAGCTCGCGGGTCGGGGCGAGGATCAGTCCGCGCGGGCGACCGGGCTTGCGGTTGCCGGGGAGCTGTCCGGCGAGCCGGGCGACCATGGGGATTGCGAAGGCGAGGGTCTTGCCGCTGCCGGTCTTGCCGCGCCCGAGGACGTCGCGTCCTACGAGGGTGTCGGGCAGGGTGTCGGCCTGGATGGGGAACGGTTCGGTCTTGCCCTGTGAAGAGAGAACGTCGGCGAGAGCGTGCGGTACGCCGAGTGAAGCAAAGGTAGTCATAGTGATGGGTTGCGCCTTTCGGGCAGGGTGTTGCACCCATGGGCTATGGCCCGAGAATGCAAGGGTGGCGAGACTGCCGGTGGGCAGTTTCGATCGCCGTAAGAAAAGCCTGTGCAGGGTGCACATGGACTACGCGGCCGGAGCCGGGCGGAAGTAGAAGCATTCCACGACGTCTGACGTGCAGCTACGCGCGTCGTCTCCGAGTGTAACCGCTGACCCGTCCTGATCCTTCCCCGAGTGATGCATCAGGCATTCACGCTGCCGTCATGTTCAAAGTGAGTTCGTGTTCGAAGAACGACGAGTAGCGGCGTGCAACCGGCATTCGCGGTGCCTCCGAGCTGTAAGCGTGACCGGTCGGAGTTTCGAAGTCGTAGACGTGGACCACGCCTTTCGATTTCGGCCGAGGTCCCGACTCCCAGCCATCGGCTTCCTTCGCATGGTTGCACGCTGCGCACAGCCCGGCACCGTTGTTCGCGGTGGTCTTGCCCCCGCGGGCGAACGATCGGATGTGGTCGCGGTGGCGAATTGGAGCATCGCACCACGGAGTCCGGCATCTACGGTCCCTGAGGTCGATGAGTCGGGCCAACGCAGTCGGGAAGGTCCGCGATTTCGATTCCATCGCAGTGAGTGCTCCCGAGGATGGTTCCGCGTAGAGCTTTCGGAGGGTAACTCGTACGTCCTCGGCTAGCGCGTCGCGGACGAGTTGCCGCGCGATCGATGCGGGAATCTCGCCGTAGCCGTCCAGGTGGGCAGGTTCTTTGCTGCCGGCCAGGAGGGTTTCGTCGGACAGTACGAGGTTGACGGCTACTGCGGCCCCGGCTTTCGCGGTGGTGGCGCCTGTGATGCGTTCGTACGCAAGGTCGGCCATGACCTGGTCGCGGGTACGTGTTTCGCTGCCGACGCCCACGATCGAGTCGGCGGCCTTACGCAATGTCGCCCACATGCTGACGGCGCGGTCCATCGACGTCAATGTCTTGAATTCGCACATGTAGTCGGGTTGTGGGCGGGTGCTGGTGCGGCGCTGAGAGAACGCCTTCTGCTTCTTCTTCACTACCGATGCCGGATCGAGTTGGGCGGCCAAGACTTTGGCCTTCGACTCGATGGTTTTGTCGCCGAGGTTCTTCAGAGTTGCCGGGTCCGAGCACAGCCGCTTGTCGATGACCTGTCGGTCTTCGACTGTCAGGCATGCTGTTTCACGCACGAGCAGCGTCACTCGCCATTCGTTGAGCTCACCCGCCAGCAGCCGTGCATACGTGTGTGGCATTTCGTGAATCAGTGCACGAGCAAGGCCGAGGAATCGGCCCCCTTTGTTCGGCGATTCGCGCCTGGCGAGGCCGATCTGTGAGGCAACCCCAGCGCGCCACTGCGCCTTCGGTTTACCGATTGCGCGCCTCTGCTCGGCGATCGCAGTAGCCACGCCATCGGTTGCGCTGGCTTGAACGGCCGAACAGGTCGACTTCAAGGTTTCGAGCGCAGAGATCAGGTCGATCCCGGCAGTGGCGTCGACGATGCCCGTCGACTGCTGCAGCTGCGCAACCAACTTCAGAACTTCGGATGCTTCCACGAGACCCCCTGAATCTCTCGAACATATGTGGCGCTCCTGAGGTTTGTGTGGGCGCCATTTCTGCTGTTCAGGGTGGGTTGTGTTGTTGGACGCAGTGTTCGGCGAGTTGCCGGTGAGATGAGGGACGCGCACGTGCTGGGCCTCTAGATTTCGGGGTTCCTACACCAACCTCAACCCGGAGGGCCGCTACACGTGCGCGTCAGTACTGCATTTAACCGTCTGCTTCAGATTCCCGGTGCATCGGTATCGGATGTGTCGATCACAGATAGCTCCGTCGAGGTCGTGTTGCGGCGTCGTGCGCGGCGGTCGAAGTGTCCGTGCGGGTACACCACTGCCGCATCGTACGACCAGGCGCCCAGACGGTGGCGGCATCTCGATTTCGGTCGCCACAAGGTGTGGCTGGTCTACTCGATCCACCGAATAGAGTGCCCGACCTGCGGCGTTCGAACCGAGGACGTGCCGTGGGCAAGGCCGAGAGCACGACACACGCGGGACTTCGAAGACACAGTGCTGTGGCTGGTGACGCGTACCGATCGCACCTCGGTCTCGACGTTGATGCGCTGTGCGTGGCGTACGGTCACCTCCATCGTCACGCGGGCGGTCGATGCGTTGATCGATTCGCGTCGGCTCGACAGGCTGTATCGGATCGGTGTCGACGAAATCTGCTATCGGCATCCGCACAAGTACCTCACCATCGTCGGCGATCACGACACCGGCAAGGTCGTGTACATCGCCGAGGGCCGAGGGCGTGAGTCGTTTTCGGAATTTTTCGAGCAACAGTCCGCCCGGGAACGAGGCGCGGTGCAGGTGGTGTCGATGGACGGGTCTCCGGCTTTCCGGGCCGCCGCCGAACATCACGTCCCGCGCGCCCGCCAATGCATGGATCCCTTTCATGTCATGCAGTGGGTCAACCGTGCTCTGGACCGAGTGTTCTCCGATGCGGCGTCGGTTCGTCGTACGTTGACGATGCAGGCGCCCCAATGGCGCAAGGCTCGAACAGCGTTGCGGCTGGGTAAGAATCGGCTGACCAAGACTCACAAGTCGCTGCTGCGAACGGTCATCACTGCCGACACCGAAGTCGGGACTGCGTGGCGTTTGAAGGAACAGTTCCGCGATCTCTACCGCAAGGTCGCTCCCCCCAATGCCGCGCGTTACTTACGGCGTTGGATCGAGGAAGCGCGGTCCTGCGGGATCATCGCGTTCGTACAACTGGCCCGCATGATCGAGAAGAAAGCGGAGGCGATCTGTGCGGCAATCGAGCTAGGCATTTCGAATGCTCTCATCGAGGGAATCAACTCGAAGATCAGGCTGATCAACGCCCGTGGTTACGGTCATCATTCCGCTGAATCACTCAAGGCGATGATCTACCTGAACCTCGGTGGAATCGAGGTCAAACTCCCCACACAAACGTAAGGAGGGGCACATATGTTCGATAGTAGCAACCCCGGGGGTGGGGCGCAATGCCTCAGCCTGGGGAAAGGTTCTGCAAGGCGAGACCGAGTACACGCTCCAGGTCATCGACTCCGTAGGCAGTGCTGGACTTGCCTGCATCCTCCGCCACGAGGTGGTTGGACATGGCCAGTCCGTGCAGCAGGACCCAGAGGAGCGGGCCGACGTCTCGGGGGTCGTCGGGGATCAATAGCCTGCTCCGTTGAGCATCCACTACGAGCTCATGAAAGTATGAGTTGAATTCGGCGGCAGCGGTTTTCAGTACTTCGCTCGGTTTGAACGCGTAGTCGCCGCCGAACTCCAGGCGGTAGTGATTCGGGTATTTCCACGCGACGCGAACGTACGCTAGGCAGGCGCGAAAAATCGAGGTGGTGTCTGCGGTCGGTGTGTCTGCTGCGCGGAGCATCTCCGCGCTCAGGTGGGTCAGGTTCTCGGCAGCTACTGTGCTTAGAGCGTGTCTCCCAAATTTGAGAGGTGCTGTCAGCGATGATATTTCGATGACGCGCGTGGGAGTGATCAGTGACGAGTTCTGGGAGATCGTCGAGCCAGTGATACCCACCGACGTGGGAAAACGTGGGCGGCGGTTCGCCGAGCACCGGCGAATTCTGGAGGGCATCGCATACCGATTCCGTACCGGGTGTCCGTGGCGAGATCTGCCGGAGGACTTCGGTCCGTGGCAGACGGTGTGGAAACGCCACCACCGATGGTCCTTCGATGGCACCTACGACGAGATGCTTGCCGCGGTGGCCGAGGTGTTCGGTCTCGACCCGGAAGAACTCGACGGCGATATCGGGGCGGTGCTCTCGATCGACTCGACCAGCGTCCGGGCGCATCAGCATGCGGCCGGTGCGCGAGCCGACACTCTCACAGGGGGCCTTGTCGAATTACAAGAAATCCGTCGACGAACCCGCTGACCACGCGTTGGGTCGATCTCGCGGAGGATTCACCACGAAGATCCATGCACTGACCGACCTGACGTGCTCGCCGGTGACGATGCTGCTGACCGGTGGGCAAGCCGGGGACAATCCACAGTTGGTGCCGTTGCTCGATGCCCACCGAGCTGCCGGTGGGGACCAGGACTACCGATTGCTCGCCGACAAGGCGTACACCCATCCCAGTACCCGCACCGAACTGCGTCGCCGCAAGATCAAACACACCATTCCCGAGCGCAGCGACCAGAAGCAGCGACGGGCCGACAAGGGGTCCGCCGGTGGTCGTCCACCGGGTTTCGATCCGACGATGTACAAGCACCGCAACACCGTCGAGCGTGGCTTCGGGCGGCTCAAACAGTGGCGTGGTGTGGCCACTCGATATGACAAGTACGCCATGACATTCCTCGGGGGCGTTGTCCTGTGCGCGGCAGTTCTGCACTCCCGCAACCACAACCACCGCCCGGCGATGAAAACGAAAACGGACCCAATTTAAGAGACACGCTCTAGTCCGGGGCCGAACGAGTTCCGCAGAACCGCCGAGTGGGCCGCAGCACAAGCGGCAGTGGCTAGTCCGGATGAGACGCTAGCTCGGATCAACCGCGACGATCCGGCGCATGCGGTTGTCGATGAGGATGCCTTCTGGGATTCGCGGCCCTCCCTCCAGCACCTGCGCATGTTTGCCCGTTCGCGTCGAGTCGGCCCGTGGTCGATGCTGGGAGCGGTTTTAGCCCGCGTGCTTGCCGTCGTCCCGCCGTCGGTCGTGTTGCCTCCTACGATCGGCAGTCACGCCAGCCTCAATTTCTTCGTGGCGTTGGTTGCTGCGTCCGGCGACGGAAAGGGCTCGTCGGAGAGTGCCGCTGCCGACGCTATCGACACCACCCCAGACGTGTACGTTGCGACGCCCGGCAGCGGGGAAGGCATACCGAAGCAATACGCCTACAAAGCCAGCGGCAAACAAGTCAACCTCCGCAACTCCGTCATGTTCTCCGTTGCCGAAATCGACACCCTCGCAGCCCTCGGCAACCGCTCCAACTCGACGTTGATGCCGGAGCTTCGGAAGGCGTGGATGGGCGAACGCCTCGGCTTCGGCTACGCCACCGCGGACAAGGCGGTTCCGATCCTCAATCACCGGTACCGGATGACGATGGTGGTCGGGGTGCAGCCTGGACGATCCCGCGCGTTGTTGGAGGACAGCGACGGCGGCACCACCCAACGGTTCTTGTGGATGCCGACGACTGACCCGGACGCTCCTGATGAAGCCCCGGACGACCCGGGTACGTTGGCGCTTCACCGTTGGCCTAGGGGTGTTGTAGCTACTCATGAATCGGCATCTTCGGCGCAGCCGGTTCTGGAAGGTGGCGAGGTCACCCATCTCATCGAGGTTGACGTTCTCGGTCTACAACATCCGGTCAAGCACTCCGAGCTTCAGGCGCTTCAACTCCCAAGTGTCGCTGTAGACCTGATCCACAGTACGCACCTCGTGAAGTTGCGGGGAGGGGCGCGGGACGGACTCGACGGGCACGCAATCCTAGCTCGATTAAAGGTGGCTGCGGCGCTCATGGTTCTCGATGGGCGAACCGACGCGGTCAACGAATCCGACTGGGACCTGGCGGGCATGGTGATGACAGTCAGTGACCGCACGCGCGCACAAGTGCAGAAGGACGTGGCTTTCAAAGCTGCCCAGCTTAATCGTCACCGCGGCCAGACCGAAGGCGAGCGCGAATTGGTCAAGGCCGAGGTGGTCGATACGGCCCGCTTCAAGCGAGTCGCCGGCAACCTACGCAAGACCAGCCCCATGACGATGAATCAGCTCAAAAAGCGAGTCGCTCAACGAGACCGGGAATTAGTCGAGGACGCGCTTGGTGCTCTGGTCGATCTTGGGGACGTTGAGCTGGAGGACTTCGAATACAAGGGAACGAAGGGCGTGCGGGTCTCCTGGACGGGGTGATCGCAGGACTGCGTCGGAAGAGGGCGTCTAGAGCGTGTCTCTTAAATTGGGTCCGTTTTCGTTTTCATCGCCGGGCGGTGGTTGTGGTTGCGGGAGTGCAGAAGTGCCGCGCACAGGACAACGCCCCCGAGGAATGTCATGGCGTACTTGTCATATCGAGTGGCCACACCACGCCACTGTTTGAGCCGCCCGAAGCCACGCTCGACGGTGTTGCGGTGCTTGTACATCGTCGGATCGAAACCCGGTGGACGACCACCGGCGGACCCCTTGTCGGCCCGTCGCTGCTTCTGGTCGCTGCGCTCGGGAATGGTGTGTTTGATCTTGCGGCGACGCAGTTCGGTGCGGGTACTGGGATGGGTGTACGCCTTGTCGGCGAGCAATCGGTAGTCCTGGTCCCCACCGGCAGCTCGGTGGGCATCGAGCAACGGCACCAACTGTGGATTGTCCCCGGCTTGCCCACCGGTCAGCAGCATCGTCACCGGCGAGCACGTCAGGTCGGTCAGTGCATGGATCTTCGTGGTGAATCCTCCGCGAGATCGACCCAACGCGTGGTCAGCGGGTTCGTCGACGGATTTCTTGTAATTCGACAAGGCCCCCTGTGAGAGTGTCGGCTCGCGCACCGGCCGCATGCTGATGCGCCCGGACGCTGGTCGAGTCGATCGAGAGCACCGCCCCGATATCGCCGTCGAGTTCTTCCGGGTCGAGACCGAACACCTCGGCCACCGCGGCAAGCATCTCGTCGTAGGTGCCATCGAAGGACCATCGGTGGTGGCGTTTCCACACCGTCTGCCACGGACCGAAGTCCTCCGGCAGATCTCGCCACGGACACCCGGTACGGAATCGGTATGCGATGCCCTCCAGAATTCGCCGGTGCTCGGCGAACCGCCGCCCACGTTTTCCCACGTCGGTGGGTATCACTGGCTCGACGATCTCCCAGAACTCGTCACTGATCACTCCCACGCGCGTCATCGAAATATCATCGCTGACAGCACCTCTCAAATTTGGGAGACACGCTCTAGGCGGGTACGCGGGTACGAAGTACCCGCCTAGCGCGAGAAGGAAAGTGAAAAGTGGAGGAATCGTGCAGTGCAGTGACCGTAAAACGCCTGGTCAACACACAAAATATCAATCGCGGGTAAGGAAGCGAATCGGCCGAACGACGCCGACGGGGGTACGCGTACCCCCGTACCCGCCTTCCCTCGGCCCAGGAGCGAGTATCGACGACTCGGATCACCTTGGACGAGAAGATGGGAGGACGTGATGGCGAGTGAGTCGTGGACGAGTGAGCGGCGGACTGCGCGGCACGAAGCAGTGGTTCTGGAGAACGACCGCGTCAGGTACGCACGCCGAGACGCGAAGATGTGGGCCGAGGTCGACGCTATGGCGGCCGACGAGGAAGAACGCAGGAAAGCACCGAGCAAGTTGAACGTCGGGAACTTTGGTGCGCGGATGCCGGCGCCGCCTGAGGAGGGATGGGACTGGTTCTGAGCAGAGGTCGATAATCACTCACTCTGGCTGCAGGACGCGCTTGTCTCCCCGGTCAGCCTCACCCTCCCGGACCCTCCGTCAATCAGCTCAACCCGACCTCAGCAGTGGTCACAGGGTCAGGGTCGGCGTCGCTACCGACCTCTCGCGAAGTACGGGCCGAACGGGAAGCGATGATGGCTCTGTCACCCACCTAGCTCCACAGCTCCCCAGCGTTGACGGCGAATCGGGGGACTCGTCTCGTCTCGGGGGTTCAAGTCGTTAGGGACGAAATGCACTGTGGAAGAAACCCTTCGAGGAATCTGTTTGTAGCAGGGCTTGTAGCGTTTAGGGGCGGAAACGCTTACGCTTCGAGGCGTATACGAACGTTTACGCCCTATCCGCCTCGACTTCCGACGCTCCAGGAGAACCGAAATGACGACGATGCAATCGCTCGACCAGCGCGAACACGCAGGACCAAAACTCAAGGGCCTCAGAGTCATCGGATACGCCCGTGTCAGCACAGCCACTCAGAGTGAACGCGGCCACGGTCTCGGCGCTCAACTGGACCACATGCGAAGCTACTGTGCAGCAAATGATTTGAACCTGCTGACTGTCACGCACGACGTGGTCAGTGGCGGTAGCAGTGAAAAGATGTGGGGACGCGAAGCAGCGATTCGAGCGATCGAGTCTGGTCTCGCAGATGCGCTTCTCGTTCGCGCCCTGGATCGGATCTCACGTGACCAGCTCGATGCTGCTGCGTTGTTTAAGCGAGCAGCGCAACGTAATTGGAGGCTACTCGACTGCGAGCGAGCCGACAGCGGTGATCCGAGCCAGCGCCTACTCGCGGACATTCGCATTTCGATGGCCGCCGAAGAGCGTCGGAAGACCAGCGAGAGAACCAAGGAGGGACTGCGCCGCGCCAGGGCGCAGGGTAAGCAACTTGGCCGCCCGTCGAGAATTGTGCCCGAGATCGTCGCCGAGATTGTGGCGCTTCGTACCGAGGACAAGGTCAGCGCGCAGCGCATCTCCGAACGGCTCGACCAGATCGGCGTGCCAACGCCCGGTGGCGGGTCAAAGTGGCAGGCCAGCACGATTCGCCGCCTGCTCCAGCGAGAGGGCGTGGCCTGAGATGGACACCTTCGCCCTGATTCTCGTGGTCGTCCTGCCCATCGCGTTCATCGTGATCGGCGCAATCTTCGGAACCGGAAAGAAGTAGCAATGCCCCACATCGAGAAGGCCGAGACCAAGCGCACCAAGGACGGCAAGCCAGTCCCGTCGTATCGGGTTCGGTGGACCGAGAAGGCACGCGACGAGCACGGGCGACCGATCCCTTTCAACCCAGGCAGGCCCGACGGACGAGCCAAGGAGGTCAACCGGCAACGCACCTTCCGGTCGAAGGAAGCAGCCCAGGAGTACTGCGACGAACTTAACGCTCAGCGGCACAAAGTAGTTGCCGCGTCGCCGTCGGAACTCCGCAAGCTCGGAGATCAGGCGCTCGGTTACTTTGCTCACCAGTACTTCGAGGGTTTGGCCGGGGCAGTGAAGCCGAGGTATGCGCGGGAGACCGAAGCCGTCTACAAGCGCTACATCGCAGACGCCTTTGCCACGCGGGCCGTCGCCTCGATCACTGCCGCGGACATACGGCGGTTCCGGGCTGATCTGCTGAGTCCGCGACCGAAGCGCAGCTACCGACCCGACGAGCCGGTGGAGATGGTTACGTTGGCGAGGACCACGATCAAGCCTGCGTACGACGTGCTGCGGAGGATCTTGGACGTTGCGGTCGTGGACGGGGCGATCCCGGCTAACCCGGTGCATTCGGTGCCGCTCGGTCGGACCACCATCGACGCGGACACCCCCGAGTTCGAGCCGCGACCACTCACCGCCGAACAGGTAGGTGCTGTAACCGACCACATCGCCCGCGTCCAGGGTTACCCGATCTACGCGTTGGCAGTGACGACGAGCGCCTACAGCGGACTCCGCGCGGGAGAGCTTGCCGGCCTTAACGTCGGGGACGTGGGGTTGCCAGAGGTTGAGGGCCGCAATGGGTTTCTGCGCGTGACGCGGACAAGGCGAGCCGTTCGGGGTGGCTTCGAGACCGGCACCCCGAAGAGCAAGCGCAGCCGTAGGGCAGTGCCGATTGACGCGTGGCTGGCGGACGACTTGCGCCGGTACCTCTCGGAGGTCCACCCGTTCGGCAACCCCGACCACGCGGACTACGACCCGAACGCGCCGTTGTTCCCTGGTCGGTATGCGACGGGGGAGACGATGCCGGACGGCCTGACCCAAGACGCTATTCGACCCGAGCGCGCGGCGGTCGTTGACCCTGAGGTACGTCGGAAGAACGGAGCGGCCGACCGCCGCAACGCGACCTACGACCCGACGGTGACCTGCATTCGGCCCGCCCCGTCCGAGGGGTACAAGTGGAGCGTTCCGATCAACCCCGGCAACGTCGCTGACCACTACTTCGAGCCCGCCCTACGCGCGGTCGGGTTGCCGCACTCCCGCTGGCATGACCTCCGCCACACGTTCGCGGTGATGAGCCTGAGCGCGGGGGAGCACTACATGCAGGTCTCGAAGTGGCTCGGGCACGCGTCCTACGTGACTACGCTCAACGTCTACGCTGACTACATCGCGGAGAACGAAGGTGGGAAGCAGGCCCCGCTGACCCGTCCCCTTGCGGAACCGGCGCGCCAACAACCGGCCCCACAAGCCTCGAACGTAGTGCCGCTCTTTGGTAGGCGGTTGGGATAGGAAGGCGGTGCACCCTGGTAGACAGCGATTGAACTCAGTCAGGACTCCTTTACGTATTCGGTCATGTAGTGATTTGCCCAGTCATCTGCAATTTGAGGAAGTTCACGAATTACCTCTCTGCCGAATAGAAGGTCGTCTACATGTCCCATATTAAGAATATCCACCATTCTGCAAAGGTATGATCTACCCTTTCCCCACCAAGTTTCAAAAGCGTCCACCATAACGAGATGGTGGATTTTGATTCCTGAGCCTCGCTCAAGTTCCTCGCGTTCGTAGCCGTCTAGGCTGGTAATGTAGACCGCGTCCGAGATTTTGCTGCCAAACGTGGTGGTGTAGTAATATTCTTTTATTTCCCACATCGCGATCGGATTTCGGGTCGAGGGAAAGGATCCATCGTATCGACGTGAGAACGTTTGGTAGAGCTTTCCGTCATGATCGACGGAAGTCATTTTGCGGGGATCGTAGTCGCATGGTAAGCCGTTAAGCCGTTCTGCAACAATCAAATTGACGATACCAGTCAGATATGACTCTCTCTTTTTCTCGTCTTTTTGCTTGTTAAGCGGGACTCTCACGATCGAATCGCCAACGTGGTATTCGACGGCGCTCTCTTCTCCTTTGCTATTCAAGATCCGATTTCCTGTCATTCGAGCCCCGACAGAATCTTTTACTTCGTCGTATGCCTCAAAGGCCTCGACCGAGTTCATCAGATCGACACGGACCTGATTGTTCAAAATTTCGGCCCGATAGGTGAAGTACTCACTTAGCAGGAAGGCGAATTGGCTTGGATTGGTCGGAGTTCCAAGTGTCTCTGTGGGTTGCCCGAGCTTCTTCAGGGCCGCGAACATATCGTCAATTGAGGGGTTTCGGACGGTCGATGCACCACGAATCGAATACCCGAGTGATTCGCTGATAGCGCGAACGTAAGCCCAGAAACTGGTGGGATTACCGAAAAATCTTGGGTCAGCCTTCATAGGTCCTCCTCGAAGCGCTTGACCAGCGAAGCGAGAGAAACGTCCAGTGCTGCGGCGATTGCATGGAGTTCCACGAGATCGAGACGGCGTGTTCCGGACTCGTACTTGCTGACAAACGATTGCGGTTCGTTGAGTCGATCGGCCAGCTGTTGCTGGCTCAATCCGGCCTCGGCACGTGCTTCGCGAAGGACTCGCAGCAGTTCGGCGTATGCCCGAGTGGTGATCGACTTTTCCACGATCGGAGTTGACCAGTGCCCGTGTTCGTATCCGAAATTGGGATACTTGCCTGCTAGGCTCTCACGATGACCACGACCGAGACCTTGTTTGACGTGTCGGAGCCAATTGCACCGTTCAAGACGCAGCTTCTGAAGTGGATCGGTAACAAGCAACGCTTCGCCCATGAGATCGCGTCGTACTTCCCCCAGGACGTGGGTACGTACTTCGAACCCTTTGTCGGGAGTGGTGCGGTACTTGGTACCTATGCGCCCGTCCGCGGATTTGCATCTGACGCACTGGGTCCTCTCGCGGAGATCTGGACGACTCTCTCTGAAGATCCAGAACTGCTGAAGGAGTGGTACGCGGAACGGCGCAACCTTGTTGACCCGGAATTTACTAACAAGTCTGAGGTCTACGAGAAGGTCAAAGCTTCGTACAACTTCACGCCCAACGGTGCTGATCTTCTTTACATCTGCCGTTCTTGCTACGGCGGTGTCGTAAGGTTCCGAAAGGCCGACCACTACCTGTCGACGCCTTGCGGCGTTCACAAGCCCGTATCCTCGGAGTCATTCAGCAAGCGGGTCGACACCTGGTCAGAGCGCGTGAAGGGGACAAAGTTCGCGCATCTCGACTATCGGGAGGCGATGCAATCGGCTGTGGCGGGCGATCTTGTCTACTGCGACCCGCCCTACACGGACACCCAGGCAATCCTTTACGGGGCACAACAGTTCCTGCTTGAAGATCTGTTTACGGAGATCGACAGATGCAAGTCGCGCGGCGTACGGGTGGCTCTCAGCATCGATGGAACAAAGAAGTCGGGTCTAAAGAGCGTCGTCAATGCCGCCCCGGATGGTCTTTTCGTCAGCGAGGTAATGGTGAACTGTGGCAGGTCCATGCTCCGTCGGTTCCAGATGAGCGGACAGACCCTGGAGTCCGAAGTAGTGGCGGACAGGCTACTGCTTACCTACTAGCGGCGTCGTAGACGAGCTGAGAGCGCGAACACGTGAGGTAAGCCGTCGCTCACGCGTAAATCACGCGCGTTTCAGGCTTGGATCGGTCGGTTCAGCCCCTCGGATCGGGCCTCGCAGGCGCTATACCTGCGCCTTTAGGTGGTGCCCTCGGCAGGATTCGAACCTGCGACCTACCCTTTAGGAGAGGGTTGCTCTATCCCCTGAGCTACGAAGGCGAGTTGTGCACGGACGAGTGTACCGGTCGCTGGATCAGTCGGCCGCAATAGCATCGACGATGGTCGACCGTGAGGCGTGGACGGCCGGCGGTAGTGACCCGACCAGGGCGAGGAGCAGCGCGACGAGTCCGTAGAGCAGGATCGACGGGTCCGCCGTGTACTCGATGGCGATGCCTGTGCTCGCGCCGAGGATGAGGGTGCTGAGGTATTGCAGCGCGGCACCGATTGCCAGCCCCAGCACACCGCCGACGATGCCGACTGCCAGCGCTTCGCTCAGCACCATCCGTCCGAGTGTTCCGCGGCTCGCGCCCATGGCTCGCAGTACGCCTAGTTCTCGGCGTCGTTCGAGGACCGACAACATCAGTGTGTTGAGCAGCGCGACAGCTGCGACGACGGCCACGATCCATTGCAGTGCCACGGCGAGGGCACCGGCCTGCGCGATGGATGCGCTCGCGCCTTCGAGTGCTTGGGTGCCGGAGTAGATGTTGATCTCGGGCGGCAGAGTGTCGTCCAACGTTTTCTGGACGGTGTCCGAGTCGACCGCGATCTCCAGATAGGTAGCGCCTGGGCGTTCGAACCACTCCTGCATGGAATCGAGCGAGATCGCCATGGTTCCACCGGCGGCATTGAGGTAGTCGACCACGGCAAGTACTTTCACCGGGCGCACTCCGGTGGGAGTGGGGAGCTCGATGGTGCTTCCCGCTGAAACATTCAGCGCGAGGCCAAGATTGCGGGATATGGCGACGCCGTCGCCGCGCAGCACAGCGGCTTCCACGGATTCGTCGAGGACCGAGAGTGTCACGGCGTTGCTGCCTGCGGCGACGCCTTGGATGGCGACGAGTTCGTCGCCGAGATCCGCGTACGCCCACTGCCCTTCGACGACGTTCGTCACCCCCGGGGTCGAGCGAATCTGCTGCACCACTGCAGGATCCAACGTCGCGCCCGAGGGCACCGCGTAGCTGGACGTCAGTGACGCGTAGACGTCGGTGCGGCCCAGGGACGACAACGACTCGGTCGCCGAGCTCGTCAGATTGTTCAATGCTCCTGACACGCCGACGATGACGCCGACGGCCACGATGATCGTCATGACGGTTGCCCAGATTCGGCCCGGCGCGCGTTCGATGGTGGCGCTCGCCAACCGTCCAGCGCCACCCCAGCGGCGCGGAACATTGCCTGCCGCACCGACGATCATTCCGGTCCCACCCACGCACAGCGCGACGACGCCGACGAGGAACACGGCGCCCGCAGCAAGTGCCGCTTCTCCGTCGACCGTCACCGCCAACACGACCGACCCGGCGATCGCTGCAGCGCCGAGCATCCCGACACCGAGGGCGAACCGACCGGACGGCCCCGACGAGGCTTCCGACCCACCCACGGCCAAAGCCTCGACTGGAGAAATGCGATACACCTGCACGGCTGCCAGAGCAGACGCCGCCACACACGCAGCCACGCACAGGATGATTGCCGAAGGGATTGCGTAGACCGGCAACACGTATTCGAGTCGGACGTCGAACGCCTCGATCAGAAACGGGGGCAGGCTGTCGATTGCAAGGTTCCCCATCAAGATCCCGAGCGGAACGCCGATCGATCCTGCGACGAGCCCGACCAGTGCAGCTTCGGTCAGCAGGTCTCGGACGATCGTGGCGCGCCGACCGCCGATGGAGCGCAACACCGAGATGGTCGGTCGGCGCTTCGCAATTGCCATGTTCATGACGTTGAACACCAGGAAGCCTGCGACGACGAAGGCGATCAACGAGACCATGAGTGTGGAGTTTCGTGTCAGGCTCATGGCCGTGTCGGCTCGCTCGGCGCGAAAGTCCGGGCTCATCACGGCGACTCGGCCACCGACTGCATCCCGGACTGCGTCGGCTGCATCGCCCACGACGAAGATCGAATCCAGCTGTCCGGCTCGGTCGGTGAGGGTCTGGGCGGCAGGCAGGGGAGTGATCAGGAAATTGCCGCCGCCGATTCGTTCCGAACCCTCCCCGGTCACCACGCCGACTGCAGTCAGAGTGCGTCCGGCTACCTCGAAGGTCTGTCCCTCGGCGTATCCGGTGTTCGGCCCGACGAGTACGGCGCCCGGGCGCGCGAGGTCGGTGATCGAACCCGACACAGCGCTCTGGAGATCCGAATCGAGGGCGGTGATGGATGCGTCGACGCCGATGACGGTGAGCGAGCCACTGCCGGTGACGATCTCGCCGCGCAGCAGCGGTACTGCCGCCTCGACGCCGGGTACTGCGCGGATGACGTCGAGTTCGGTTGCAGCGAAACCGGTGTCCGTCACACCGACGACCTCGAGATCGGCGTCACCGGCGATGGAGACCGCAAGCTTTTCGACCGAACCGGTGAGGGAGCCGTACGTCCCCAGCACCGCAACGAGGAGCGCGGCCGCGACCGCAACGACTCCAGCCGATACCAGCGATCGAACCCAGTGCGCACGGAGGTCTCGAAATCCGAGAACCCGAAAGCGACTGACGGCCGTCCCGATCACACTTCCTGTCCTGACAGGACATCGGTATCGATCCGACCGTCGAGCATGGAAATGACGCGATCGGTTCTCCGCGCAGCTTCGAGGTCATGCGTAGCCATGACGACAGCGCCGGTGTCATCGCTGTCGTGTGCGATGTCGGCGAGTATGTCGAGTACTGAGTGCGACGTCTTCGAGTCGAGATTGCCGGTCGGCTCGTCGGCGATGATCAGTGCCGGGTTCATGACGAGAGCCCGCGCGATCGCCACCCGCTGGATCTGACCGCCGGAGAGCTGAGCCGGGCGGTGCTCAGCGCGATCCGACAGTCCGACCATGTCGAGCAGGCGCATCGCATCGGCCTTGGCTTTGGACATCGGTATCCCGTCGAGCAGCTTGGGTACCGCAACGTTCTCCCATGCCGACATCGTGGGCAGCAGATTGAAGAACTGGAAGACGAACCCGACGCGATGGCGCCGGAAGTCCGACTGTTCGTTGTCGTTGAGCTTCGTGATGTCGATGCCGTCGAAGACCACGGTTCCGGCGTCGGGAACGTCGAGGGCGCCGAGCATGTGCAACAAGGTGCTCTTGCCTGCTCCGGACGGTGCAACCAGGGAGACGAATTGGCCACCCGACACGGTGAGGTCGATCCCGTCCAGAGCTCGTACCGGTTGTTCCCCGGTCGAATACTCCTTGACGACGCCATCGAGGCGGACCGTGAGAGCGGGCGTGGCCATATGCGACTCCTCTTGGAACGTAAAGAACCGTCCACACGAATGTGGACGGTTCAATAGTGACAGCGTCCGCCAGTGCGCCTCTCGGCAAGAGGCCGCTCGAAGCGGCATTTGTGTTGGTACCCGGGGCATGGATCGAACGCTGTCGAAGTGTCCAACCAGCGCCCCGGACGAATAATTCCCTATGCTGCGCCCTGCGCTGCTTCGAGCCTTCGTGCGACGAGTGCAGCCTGCAGATGACGGATTCCCGACGGTCGTGTCGGGTCGAATCCGGTCAGCTGAGCAATCCTCTTGAGTCGGTAGTCGACCGTGTTGGTGTGCAGGTGTAGCTGGCGGGCGGACCGCTGACGATTGAGGTCGTGCGAGATGTGGATTTCGAGCGTTTCGAGCAGTTCCGGTGAAGCATCGAGCGGCTCGAGAATCTGGCGGAGGTGTCGCCGTCCCGGGCCGGGGCGGGTCAGCTGGTATTCGAGAACCAGGTCGTCCATGCGGTACAGACCGGAAGGGCGATGAAGCTGATGCGCCAGGGCAAGCAGTTCGTGGACCTGATCGGCCGCCGTCGGGATGTCGGCGGTCGCGGCCTGTTCGGCGGTGACGGTGAGAGGTACCTCGGCCGCAGTACTCAAGCGATGGACGAGTGCTTCCACCCATTCCTCGTCGTGCACGCCGGGTATGAGAACGGTGCCGCCCTCGGTGCTGAGCATGGAGAGTGGAGTGCGTCCGCACATGGTCGCCAATTCCGCCTGGACTCGGCGGAGCTTGCGGCGCGCGGCCACTGTCCGTTGGATCGCAGGATCGTTCTCGTCCGGGTGGGACGGCACCGACAACGCCAGAACGAGGTAGCTGTCGGCGAGTTCGATGCCGGACTGCCGGGCGATTGCCACAGCATTGTGTCCGCTCAGCAGCGAGGACACCAGGGTATGGGCGGCCGTGTGATGTTCGCTCGCAACGGCTTGCAGTTCTTCGACGTAGCTCTTCGAGGCAGCGATGGATACCTTCTCCGACAGCAGGACGAACATCCGAGCCGCTTCGATGAGATCGCCTGCGTCCCCGTCGCCTGCTCGCTTGGATACGAGGTTCCAGCCGATCTGGATGCCCTCGTGGTAGACGGTCAATACCGATTCGAGGGGGACGCCTTCGCGTGCCCACTGGCTGGCTTTCGCCCGCAGCTCCGCCAGATCGCTCTCGTTCGGCGCGCGCCGCTCGTCCAGCATCTGCACAGCGATGCTGATGCATTTGACGGTGAACTCGGTGACGTCGCCGTGCAGCTGCTCACCAGGAAGGGATCCGCACGGGGTATTGGCCGCGAAGTGGCCGACCAACAGCCGTGCCACGGCCCGGAAGTCGCGTAGCGGCGCAGATGCAGGCTGTCCTGCAACCATTATTCCGAGGCTCGTCGTGTTGTGAACGGTCACAGATCAGCCCTTCATGTAGGAACGTCAGCTCCGGCGAAAAAAAAGTTACTGACGCGTATTGTTGCCTATCCACGCAAGTTCGGTTCAAAATTCGATTGAATTTGACCGGATTTCGAACTTGGAGTTTGTTTCCACGCTGATAACAGACTCGATCATAGGATGTTATCAACGTGTTATCCAGTGTTTGGCGCGAGCAATTTGTGAAGGCTCTCAACACGGGCGACGCAACAGTTGCGACATTGCCTAAACAATCACCGGAACGTTCACTCTTGCCCTGTGGTGGGCCTAGCGTCGTCCGCAGCCGATCGGTCGGATCGGCGGGATCCGAGAGTGTCGAGGAGGTGGGCGTGGTGAGAGCACTGAGTCAAATTGCATTGCTTCGAGAACTCGAGCCGGTGATCGAACAGTGTCTCGGTCGGCACCTGGCAACCGCTGAGACATGGGATCCATCGCAGTACGTTCGACCGGAACGGTATTGGGGGCAGCGGCGGTCGCCGCTGACCGAAACGGCGAAGGCTGCATTGGTCACGACCCTGCTGACTCACAACAACACTGCGCGCACCGAACCTGGCGCACCCGCGGCCACCCGTGGGTCGTGGGGATCCTGGCTGCACGAGTGGACCGGCGAGAAACGACTGCACGCCGACGCGATCCAGCAGTACCTCGTCGCAACCAGAAGTGTGGATCCGATTGCGCTGGATAGAGCTCGGTTTCAATGCACGACCATCGGGATCGAAGCGTCGATGGAAGGTGATCACCTCCTCCGATCGATGGTGCACTCCACCGTCGACGTGATGGCGACGATGGTCAGCCATGAGAACACAGCCGTGGAATGTGCGGACCCGGTAGCGACCGCAGTCCTCGAACGGATCGTCGCCGACCAGAAGCTGCACGTCGGGTTCTATCGAAGCGTTGTCGACGCTGCCCTCGGAATTGCACCCGCCCAGACGTTCAAAGCGATCACCGAGGTCGTAATGAACTTCCAGATGCCCGGAAGTGGCTTACCCGGCTTCGAGCGCAGCGCGATGTTGATCGCCCGTGACGGAATCTACGACCTGAGACGGCATCTCGACGAGGTTCTGCTCCCTGCACTACGTGGATGGCGCATCTTCGAGCGTACCGACACCGTGGGCGGGGAACGGAATCGAAAGATGCTGTCCGACTTCCTCGACGACCTGGAGTGTCAGGCCGCGACTTTCGAACAAATGCGTATGCGTGCGCTCGCGCGCGACGCAGAAAAGCTTCGCGCGTCGTAACTCGACGCGCGTGATGAAGCCCCCGGGGGGTCTGTGGGAAAGCACCCTCTCACCAATCACCGACAGCATTGCCATCTGTGATTGGTGAGAGGGTTCTTGCATGTGACTGCGCCCTTCTTTGCTTCGGGTCGATTACTCTGGGCGGCACACCGAGCGGAGGCAGCCCACATGAGCGGCAGCAGCACCATAGTGGTCGGAATCGATGGTTCCGAAGCGTCCGACCTGGCGACCGTCTGGGCAGCGCTCACAGCGGCCGGGCGTGACTTCACGCTTCGGATAGTCACCGCGGTCGACACTCCAGCGCATCTCGACGACGCACAGACTGCCGAGTTCGCGGCTATGGCACGCTCACGCCTCGTCGCAGCCGAAACTCTTGCGCGAACGACCGTCGACGGCTCGTCTCTGCGGATAGAGACCGAGCTTCGCGAGGGCAAGGTCATCGATGTGTTGCTGACGGCGTCGACGAGCAGTGCGATGGTGGTTCTGGGAGCCGTCGGCCTCGGCGAATCGGATTCAGGCATCATCGGTTCGGCAGCGGTAGGGCTGAGCACGCATGCATCGTCACCGGTTGTCGTCGTACGTGGACGCAGTATCGACGGCCGACCGCCCGTCTCAGGGCCCGTCGTCGTCGGCGTCGACGGTTCGGCCGTCAATCAGAGCGCCATCGCGATCGCGTTCGACGAAGCGTCGCATCGAGGTGCGACGCTGGTGGCCGTGCACGTGTGGTCGGACGTTTCGCTCGCCCAGATTTCGGCCGTGCCGTTCGGATGGGACGACATCGCGGCATCCGAGGAAGCGGTGTTGGCGGAGAGTCTTGCAGGCTGGCAGGAGAAGTACCCGGACGTCGAAGTGCGACGCGTCGTCGCTCAGGACCGCCCGGTGCGTGTTCTCACAGGGTTGTCCGAGCAAGCGTCGTTGATCGTCGTCGGCAGTCGTGGGCGCGGCGGATTTTCCGGAATGATGCTCGGTTCCACGAGCTATGCGCTGATCAACACTGCCGACTGCCCGGTTCTCGTGGTCCGGGGAGGCTAGACCGCCACCGTCAACAGGAATGCGACGTCTTCGGTCGCTTCGACGCTGTGGCGGGCATCGGGCACGACGAGGAGGTCGCCCGCCGAGCCCTTCCAAGACTTCTCGCCACTGACCAGCATCAACTGACCACTGATGACCAGTACGGTCGACTCGCCGGAGAGGTCGTGCTCGGCAAGACTGTTCCCGGCGGCCAACGCGACGACGGTCTGGCGAAGGTGACGCTGATGGCCCCCGTAGACAGTCTGTGAACTACGGCCACTCGAGGCGCCCACGGCAAGCTTCAATTGTTGTCGGGCAAGGGCGGTAAGTGACTTCTTGTCCATGCGCTCAGTATGGCGTACCGGACCGATCGCGGAGAGCTTAACCGACCGAAAGGCAGTGCCGATCAAGTAGTTTGGTAAGCCTTGCCGTACTGCTCCCAGCGAAATCTGATGCCGTCGACGCGGCTGGTCATCCACTCGCCGGTGATCGCGGTCCAGTCTTCTGGAATTTTCGGGGCCACCGTGTCTCCATCGACCGCCAGATCGATTCGGGTGACCTGCAGTTCGGTGGCGAACGGCATTGCTGCCCGGTAGATTTCGCCGCCGCCCATGACCCAGGCCGTGTTTTCGTCGATCGATGCCAATGCGCCCTCGACGCTGCTCGCAGTCTCGGCGCCATCGGCGTGCCAGTCGGCGTCACGAGACACGACGATGTTTCGACGCCCCGGCAACGGCCTGAACCGCGGGGGGAGTGAGTCCCAGGTCTTGCGGCCCATGACGACTGGATGTCCCTGAGTGATCGCCTTGAAATGTGCCAAGTCCTCCGGGACGTGCCACGGAATGGAGTTGCCGTCGCCGATCACCCCGCCCGCAGCTTCCGCCCAGATCAATCCGACGTGGGACGGACTCATACTGCGACCGGCGCCTTGATCGCGGGGTGGTGCTGATAGTCCACGATCTCGATGTCCTCGAACTCGTAGTCGAAGATCGAATCACGGTGTGCCAGATTCAATGTCGGATACGGGTAGGCCTTGCGGGTCAATTGCTCCGCCACCTGCTCGCGATGGTTGTCGTAGATGTGGCAATCACCGCCGGTCCACACGAAATCGCCGACACCGAGGCCTACCTGCGCGGCCACCATGTGCGTCAGCAGTGCGTAGCTCGCGATGTTGAACGGAACTCCGAGGAAGAGATCGGCACTGCGCTGATACAGCTGGCACGACAGCTTGCCGTCCGCGACGTAGAACTGGAAGAACGCGTGGCAGGGCGGCAACGCCATCTGGGGGATCTCGCCGACGTTCCACGACGAGACGATCATGCGCCTCGAATCGGGATCGGTCCGCAGCATGTCGAGGACCTGCGAGATCTGATCGATGTGCTCACCCGACGGTGTCGGCCACGAGCGCCATTGGACGCCGTAGACGGGTCCGAGCTCGCCGTCCGGTGCGGCCCACTCGTCCCAAATACTCACACCACGGTCTTGCAGCCACGTGACGTTCGACTCGCCGCGGAGGAACCACAGAAGCTCGTACACGATGGACTTCAGATGCACCTTCTTGGTGGTGATCAGCGGAAAGCCCTCGCTGAGATCGAACCGCATCTGGTGACCGAAGACGCTGGTCGTTCCCGTCCCGGTGCGATCGGACTTCGCGGTGCCGGTCTCTGCCACGTGTCGGAGCAGATCCTCGTACGGGGTAGGAACCATCACGCGGGTCATTGTATGCGCCCGCCGGTGTGCGCCGCCGCCTACAGGTCCTGCATTTTCGGTGCGGACACCACCATAATGGGATCATGCCCGAGTTACCCGAGGTCGAAGCGCTCGCAGGCTTCCTCCGCGAGCATGCTGTCGGTGCCGTGATCGGCCGCATCGACATCGCGGCTCTCAGCGTGCTCAAGACGTTCGACCCACCGATCGCCGAGCTGCAGGGCAGGGACGTCACCGACGCTGCCCGGTTCGGCAAACACCTCGCGCTGCAGGCCGGTGACCTCTGGCTCATCACTCACCTCTCGCGCGGGGGCTGGTTGCGATGGGCCGACAATCCCTCCGCGGCACCGCCGAAACCAGGCAAGGGCCCGCTTGCGCTGAGGATTCACTTCTTCACCCCCGAGGGATCAACGCCAGCCATCGATCTCACCGAAGCCGGCACCAAGAAGCGCCTCGCGGTGTGGGTGGTGCATGATCCGAAGGAAGTGCCGGGGGTCGCGCGTCTCGGCCCCGACGCGCTTGCGGTCACCGAACCCGAATTCGGCGAGATTCTCGCGGGTACCACTGCTCGGCTCAAGACCTCGCTCGTCGACCAGTCGCTGATCGCCGGAATCGGCAACGCGTATTCCGACGAGATCCTGCACGTCGCGAAGCTCTCTCCTTTTGCGTCCTCGAACAAGCTGGACGTGGAGGCTACCGGGGTGCTGTACCGCGCAATGCGAGAAGTGCTCGCCGACGCCGTGTCTCGATCCGAAGGGCAGGATGCCGCGCGGCTGAAGGGCGAGAAGCGCTCGGGCATGAGGGTGCATGCCCGAGTTGGACTGCCGTGCCCGGTGTGCGGTGACCCCGTTCGAGAGGTCTCCTACTCGGAGCGTTCTTTCCAGTACTGCGCGACGTGCCAGACCGGCGGCAAGATCCTTGCCGACCGCCGGATGTCCCGCCTGCTCAAATAGAGGAAGCCTCGGTCCTCTGGCTCGCGTAGCCGCGGTAGCCCTCCCACGCCAGCCGACGGTCACGCCGAGGATCACGCTGAACTCGGGTGCGAGAGTCGAAAACCATCGTCTCGCGGGTCTGCTCGTCGTACCTCGGCCACGTCGGCAGTGGCTGACCGGTCCTGGCGAAGTGGAGCCACTGAGACTGCACGTTCTCGGTGACCTCGGCGAACGCTCGGCGGCCACCGGGAATCGTCATGATCTTCCCGAATGCCGTCTCGCTGATCCCGAACACGGCGAACAGCTCGAAGCCGTGGGTGGCGTCGAGACCGAGCCACTTCATCACTCGCGGTGCGAAATCGAAACGGTAGCTGTAGGTCGGCGCCCGACGCGAATGCGACTCGGCTACTTCGAGAGACGGCTTCCAGAACGTGAAGTCGCCGCCGATGTCGATCGCGGAAGACGCGTTCGGATACCCCGGATAAGCCTCGGTGACAACATCTTTCGCTGTCGGATCGGTCAGGGCGAACAGTGTGTCGATGCGTTCGGGATTGGTGGGCAGCGCGTCGAGGACCTTCGGGAACAGGGTGCCCTCGCGGCTGTTCGTGCCGATGATGAGGGGGACTCGGTGCGTGCCGTCTTGGTAGGCATCCAGCGGATTCTTCGGGACGTAGTCACCGTCGACGACGGGGCCGAATGGGTGGAGTCCGGGTGTACGATCCAGAACGGTGTACGCGAGTTTGTGTCCAGCGCGGCCCAATTGGGCAACATCGGCCTGCTCCAGGGTCTCGGCCACGTTGCCGCCGTCGCCGAGGAATCCCACGAACTCCTGTGCCCATCCGGTGGCACGTTCCTGAGTTGCGACCAGCCCGGGTGCGGAACTTTCTGCAATTGCCGACCGGAACAGGCCCTTGGCTGCTGGTGTGGCCAGCAGCGTCGTAACTGCGTTGCCGCCTGCCGATTCGCCGAAGATGGTTACGTTCTCGGGGTCGCCGCCGAACTGACCGATGTTGCGCTGAACCCATTCGAGTGCGGCAACCTGATCGCGCAGGCCGAGGTTGGACTCGAACTTCCTTGCCGACGTCGAGAACTGCGTCAGGTCCAGGTAGCCGAGTGCGCCGAGGCGGTAGTTGATCGACACGTAGATGATGCCGTCGCTGTCCTGCAGTGATCGACGCACTAGAGATCCGCCGCCGTACAGCGGGGTTGCCGAGGTGCCCAGGGTGTACGCGCCGCCGTGGATGAACACCATGACGGGCCTGGGGCCCTCGCTGGGGCGACTCGGGGCGAGCACGTTGAGCGTCAGGCAGTCCTCGCTCGACGGCTGGTACTTGCCGATGGAGAGCATCGTGCCGCGCTTGTGCTGGACCGAGGCGTTGCCCCACTCGGTGGCGTCGCGGACGCCGTCCCATGGTTGGACGGGCTGCGGTGCGCGGAGGCGAAGCGGCCCGACCGGGGGAGCCGCGTACGGGATTCCGCGCCAGGTGAGCAGATCGCCCACCGGCTTGCCGTCGACAATGCCGTCGGAGGTGGTCACTCTGGTGTTCGCAGACATGTTCGCGAGTCTACTTATCGAACTTACCGGTGGGTAGGTAATCGAAGAAGGGAGAATCGGACGTATGGCCTTCGAATACCGCGCCGAGATCGTTCAGTTGCTCGTATCGCCTGCCCACGCATATTTCGGCCGAGCCAAGGACGGTCCGGCGAAGGACGTGCCGACCGAGTTGGCCGAGTGTGTGGACATCGTTGCGAACAAGGGGATCCGCGGCGACCGCTTCTTCGGGGTGAAGGCGCACACCGAGGCTGCGGTGACGTTCCTTGCCGTCGAGGCGTGGGAAGCCGTCGGCGAGGCTCTGGGTGTAGCTGTTCCCGACGCTGCGGTGGCCAGGCGAAACGTAGCCGTTCGCGGTCTGGAGTTGGATCCGCTGCGGGGACTAGAGTTCGACCTGGACTCCGGTGACGGTCCCGTGCGTTTTCGAGGTGGGCGCCCAGCGCATCCGTGCGTGTGGATGGACACGATGGTTGCCCAGGGGGCTCGGAAGGCGCTCATCGGGCGAGGCGGGCTTCGCGCAGAACCGCTCACCGACGGCGTTCTGCGGTTGGGCGAGGTCGTCGTCCGGTCGCCCGTCGAACTGGATGCGGCCAGGGCTGCGGTTCCGGTGAAGAGGGCGCAGCCACTGTGACCGATAAGGCGCAGCCGCTGTGAACGATGATACGTAGTACCTGTCCTACGAGGTCCGAAGGGGATTCGATGTCTCTACCACTGAACGGCGTTCGCGTACTCGAGCTCGGAAACTACATCGCCGCGCCGACGGCTGCGCGCATGCTGGCAGATTTCGGCGCCGAGGTCATCAAGGTCGAGCGTCCGGAAACCGGGGACGAGCTCCGAAACTGGCGGCTCTATTCCGGAACCACCTCGATGTTGTACCGGACGATCAACCGAAACAAGAAGTCCATCGTCCTCGACCTCCGTACCGAGCAGGGACGCCAGGACGTCATCGATCTGGCCGCGCAGTGCGACATCGTCCTCGAGAATTTCCGGCCGGGGACCCTCGAGAAGTGGGGTCTCTCGCCCGAGGTTCTCAGTGCGAAGAACCCCGACTTGATCATCACGCGCATCTCCGCGTTCGGCCAGACCGGCCCGATGTCGGAACGTCCCGGTTTCGCGGCCGTGGCCGAGTCGTACGGGGGCTTCCGTAATCTCGTCGGCGATCCAGATCGACCGCCGGTGCGCGTCGGGGTCTCCATCGGCGATTCGATTGCCGGGTTGTACGCCGCATTCGGTTGCGTGATGGCACTTTTCCAACGCCAGACCTCGACGGCGACGCTGTCGCTCGAACAACGGTCGATCGACGTCGCGCTGAACGAATCGATTCTGTCGATGATGGAATCGCTCATCCCCGACTATCTGGCGTACGGCGTCGAGCGGATGCGTACCGGCGGACGAATGGAAGGAATTGCGCCGTCGAACGCTTACCTCTGCAACGACGGACACTCCGTGGTGATCGCAGGCAACGGTGATGCAATTTTCCAGCGCTACATGGAGACGATCGAACGTCCGGATCTCGGAGCCGATCCCGAACTCGCGAGCAACGCCGGTCGGTGGAACCGTCGCGAGGAACTCGATGCCGCGATCAGCGCCTGGACCGGAATGCGCACCCGAGAGACGGTATTGGAGGTGCTCGACGCGGCAGGCGTGCCGTCCGGACCCATCTACACCGCAGCCGACATCGTCGCCGACGAGCAGTACGCGTCCAGGGACATGATCCAGCACTTCCCGGTGGACACGGGCGGCGACGAGCCTGCCGATGTGGGCTTCGTCGGCATCGTGCCCGTCATCGGTGGCAAGTCGATTCCGATTCGCTCGGTGGGTCCCGATCTCGGCGAACACACAGCGGAAGTGCTGAAGAACTTGTTGGGTAGGACCGACGAAGAGATGGTGCCCTGATGTACGAATTCGAACCGCAGGCTCAGTTGCGCGATGTCACGTTGCGCGACGGATTGCAACTGACCGGCAAGCTGCTCGACGTCGACCGCAAGCTCGACGTGGCCCGCAGTCTCCTGCAGGCGGGTGTGCCCGCACTCGAGATCGGATCGATGGCACGGGGAGATCTGGTGCCGCCCATGGCCAACACCCTCGACGTCATCGCCGAACTCACTGCGGAGGAACTCGAGCGCTGTTGGGTGTGGGTCGCCACCCCACGGCACGTCGAGAAGGCCGCTGCGGCCGGGGCGCGAAACTTCCAGTACTGCTTCTCGGCCTCCGATGCGCACAACGAGGCGAACATCGGGCGCACCACCGAAGTTTCTCTGGCAGCAATGCCCGATGCCGTGGACATCGCTCGCTCGGTCGGTGGGCAGATCGAGTTGTGCATCGCGACGTCGTTCACGTGCCCGTTCGAAGGTCACGTTCCACCAGATCGGGTGCTGGCCATTGCGAACGACGAACGCGCCGCGGGTGCGACGGACATCGTCATCTGCGACACCCTCGGTCAGGCCGTGCCCACGCAGGTGTCGTCTCTGGTAGCGCGGGTCGCAGCAGAATCGCCGAGCCGTCGCATCGTGTTCCACGGCCACGACACCTGGGGCCTCGGTGTCGCGAACACACTCGCCGCGATCAGTGCAGGCGCAACGATGGTCGACGGCTCCCTCGGCGGTCTCGGTGGCTGCCCCTTTGCGCCGGGAGCGAGCGGCAACACCTCGAGCGAGGACATCCTGTTCGCCACGAGGCCCGAATGGTTCACCCCGGATACGCTGGCGGGCATGGTCGAGATCTCCGAGAAACTCCTCGCCGAGCTGGGCGAACCCATGCGCTCCAAAACCGTGCAGGGAGCGCGATCGACTGCCGAAGCGTTCGAGTGGGTCATATGAGCAAGATCCTCGTCACGACGCCGATTCCAGCCCCGGGCATGGAGATCCTTGCCGCTGCGGGGGAGGTCGAGGTCCTCGAACTCGACTACGACCGACTGGCCGAGCGATGTGCGTCGGGGGAGTACTCGGTCGTCGTGTCCCAGTTGCGTGATCGCTTCGATGCGGCGCTGCTCGGATCGGCCCGCATCACTGGAATCTCCAACTATGCAGTCGGATTCGACAACATCGACATCGACGCGGCAACTGCGCGCGGCATCACCGTCGCGAACACCCCGGGCGTGCTGACTAGTTCGACGGCCGACATCGCGATGCTGTTGATTCTGTCCACCGCGCGGCGTGTGATCGAGGCCGACCACTTCGTCCGGTCCGGTGCATTCACAGGCTGGGAACCGGAACTACTACTCGGCAGTGACGTGTCGGGGCAGGTGCTCGGTCTGGCCGGTTTCGGACGCATTGCACGGGCGACGGCTCGGCGAGCGCTCGGTTTCGGGATGACCGTCAAGTTCTGCCCTCGCCCACCTTCGGATCGCGAGGTGACCGAGTCCGAGCTCGGCGAGTTCGTCGGTCGTGTCGAACATGTGTCCTGGGACGAGCTCGTGACCACGAGTGACTTTCTGTCGCTGCATGTTCCGCTCAGCGAATCCACCCGCCACCTCGTCGATGCAGAGGTTCTGTGGGCGATGAAGAATTCCGCGATCCTGATCAACACGGCACGTGGTCCCATCGTCGACGAGGCGGAGTTGGTGCGTGCGCTTCGTGAACGAGTGATTGCCGGCGCCGGCCTCGACGTCTACGAGGAGGAGCCGGCCCTCACTCCCGGCTTGGCAGGGCTGCCGAACACTGTGCTTCTCCCTCATGTCGGCAGTGCCACGGTGTCGGTGCGGTCGGAGATGGCACGTTTGTGCGCCGAGAACGCGGCCGCGATGGCGAACGGCGCGGTTCCGCCGCACCCGGTCGATCCGTGAGCTCGCTATGCCCGTCGAGATTCCAGTAGCCGCAGCCAGACTTCGCTGACCGTCGGATACGACGGCACGGCATGCCACAGATCTTCGAGTGTCACCTTGCCGACGATCGCTATCGTGGCCGCGTGCACCAACTCGTCCACGCCCGGTCCGACGAAGGTGGCGCCGATGATGGTGTCCGACGCGGTGTCGACGACCAGCTGCGCGTGGCCCGAGAAGTTGTCCTGCTGCAGTGAGGAACCTGCCACTGCGATGTCGACTCCGAGAATCTCCACCTCGATCCCGGCGTCGCGTGCGAGCTTCTCGGTCTGCCCGACCGACGCGACCTGCAGTGGCGTGAACACCACCTGCGGGACCTGACCGTGGTCGGCGCTTGCAGTGAACCGCTTGCCGTTCAGCGGTTTTCCGTCGGCGCGAGCCGCAATCACGTCACCGGCGACGCGGCCCTGATACTTGCCCATGTGAGTCAGTGGCGATCGGCCGTTGACATCGCCCGTCGCATACAGCCACGGCACTCCCCGCACCTGGAGATGGTCGTCGGTCTCGACGTATCCGCGGTCGTCGAGTCCGACGGTCGACAATCCGAGATCGGAGCTCGCCGGTGTGCGACCCGCAGCAACGAGTATCTCGTCGACCGTGATGCTCTGTCCGTCCACGGTCAGCTCGGCCGGGCCGCCGTGAATTCTGCCGATGCCGGTGTCCTTCGCGTCCGGCCTCGACACCGCGGTCAGATCGGCGTCGAACAGGATTCTCGCGCCGCGGCTTCGCAATGCCTCGGCGACGAGGTCGCTCGCAAACGGTTCACCACTGGCGAGCAGTCGCGATCCTCTGACGATCATCGTCACCTCGGCGCCGAACGCAAGTAGCCATGTAGCGGCCTCCGATGCGACGACGCCGCCACCGATGACGGCCACTCTGGCCGGCACCTCGTGAATGTTGGTGGCATCGCGGGAGATCCACGGTAGCGCCTCGCGTAGGCCGGGGGTCTTCGGTACCGATGCTGTCGTTCCGGTGGCAAGTACCACCGCGTGCCGTGCCGTCAGGGTGCGACCGTCGACGTCGACGGTCTTCTCGCCGCTGATTCGCCCGTGGCCGCGGACAACCGAAATTCCAGCCGACTCGGCCCACGTCACCTGGGATGAATCGTCGAGCGAATGAGTGAACGACTCCCGACGTGCCAGGACGGCATCGACATCGAGAGTCTTGTCGCCGAGAAGTTCCTTCACACCCGGCATGTGTCGTGCGATATCGAGGACATCGCCTGGCCTGAGCAGCGCTTTGCTCGGCATGCATGCCCAGTACGAGCACTCGCCGCCGACGAGTTCGTGTTCGACGATCACGGCGGTGCGGTCGCTCCCGGCGATCGCATAGCTGGCAGCGTTCTCACCGACGGGGCCTCCGCCGATGACGATGACGTCGAATTCGTCCATACTCTGCTCGGTCATCTCTCCAGGGTGACATAGGGTCCAATGCCATGGGCGAGAGACGGAACAAGATTCTGATCACCGGCGCGAGTTCGGGCCTCGGCGAGGAGATGGCCAGGCGGTTTGCGGCGAAAGGGAAGGCCCTTGCGCTGTGCTCACGGCGGCTCGACCGGCTCGAAGCACTGCGGGACGAGCTGATCATCGCCAACCCGGGAGTCACGGTGGCGATCCGGGCGCTCGACGTCAACGATCACGATGCTGTGGTCAGGGTCTTCGGTGAACTCCATGACGAACTCGGGGGCCTCGATCGTGTCGTCGTCAACGCAGGCATCGGCAAGGGCGCCAAGATCGGCAGTGGACGAGCAGATGCCAATCTGGCCACCGCGCGGACAAACTTCATCGGAGCGCTGTCCCAAGCAGAAGCTGCACTCGAGATCTTCCGCGCTCAGAAGTACGGCCACCTCGTGCTCGTGTCCTCGATCAGCGCCGACCGAGGCCTGCCGGGCCCAAAAGCCGTCTACTCGGCCAGCAAGGCCGGCGTCGCGGCACTGGGCGAGGCGCTCGCCAGTGAACTCGCGAAGACCGACATCGTCGTCACGACGCTGCTGCCTGGCTACATCGCCACCGACATGTCGGCGAAGGCCGGAGACAACAAGTTGATGACGGCCAGCCTCGACGAAGGCGTGTCGGCCATGGTCGCCGCGATCGAGAAGGAACCGCGCCGCGCGGCACTGCCCGGCCTGAAGTGGCGGGGTATCGACGCTGCGTTGCGTTTCCTCCCGAACGAGCTTACCGACCGAATGGTCTGAGACACACTACTGCAGGTAGTGCTCGACCTGCTCGACGCTGTTGACTTCGGCGTCGTCCGGGTTCAGGCCGCGGTCGAGGCGCGCTCTGCGTTGACGAAGAAGGTCCCAGCACTGGTCGAGGGCATGCTCGATCGAGGCCAACTGGGCCTTCTCGTCGGTGGGATCGATCTCGCCTGCCTCGGTCAGCGACCGCAGCTTGTGCTCGGTTGCGACCAGCTGCTCGATCTTGCTGTAGATATCGTGCTCGCTCATGCATCCACGGTAGCCCTTTCCCGACGTACCGCATCCCTGCTACCACGACTTGTGGGGCAACCCCCGGCGCGTGAGCACTGCGGCTGCACGGTCGGTGAGTATCGGGACGAACCGGTTCTCGGTCCCGACGAGGGAGAGCGTCGATGTCGATCCCATCGTCGAGATGTATGCGGACAGGACCGTCTTGGTGCGCGATCGACCGGCGTTCGGGTGGATTGCTCGGGTCGCGACGGTGGTGGCCCGATGTCCAGAGATCGACGCGATCGACTCTGGGAGTGCTCCGATGTTCGAACACAACACGCGCGCAGTTCCGAGCGACGACGTCATCGTCGCGGCCCTGGCGTCGGACATCAGTTGGACCGCCTCGGCCGGGAAGCCGCTCGGCGCGTTCGCAGGGGTCGCGATAGCGGCCTTGGTTGCACGTTTGATGTCCGCGAGGGTGTCGGTGCCGGACACGCTGACGGTGGCCATACCGATTCGGTTGGTGCCGCGTGCATTCGACCGAAAAGGCACGTTGACGCTGATGGGCTCTCGTTCCCCGAGGGAGGCGGCGATCTCGGCGACCAGCGAAATGAACGCCGTGTTGGACAGATTCGCCTCGATGTCGAAAATGGCGGTACTGGGGTGTACGTCGTGAAATTCGACGGTCTTTCTCGAGCGAACGTATCCGGTCAGCTCGCGCCGGGAGTCTCGGCTGAGCACAAGACTCGCGGATGCCCGCACCGAACCCGCAGCAACCCGCGCGGCGAGCGAGACCGCGTCGCCGAGATCCGAGCTTCGACGCACGCGAAACTCCGGCGCACTCCCCTCGAATGCCCTCCCCGCCGCCGCGATGAGACCCGCTGCGTCTGCCAGGGTGTGCGAGCAGACCAGTGACATCACGGTCCCACCCGTCTCGACCGCTGCCACCGACATCCGCCAGCCCGGTCCGAACTCTGGATCGAGCTCGATGTCTCCTTGCGCGTCCGCCCAGCTCAGCACCTTGTCTTCGCTCAGTGGTTCGGCATCGTAGCGAAGTGGGTGTGACTCGGTGGAGCGAGTCCAGCGTCGTCGCGCACCGGGAACACGAGGACTGACGATCTTTCGGCCGAGCTGACCCGATGCCAGATTGGCATGCACCGCAGCGAAATCCACTCGGTCGACGCGTTCGTCGCTGCGCCAGATGCCCTGAAGGACGATGGGCAGTCCAAACCCCCGGTGTGTTCTCAAGAAGATATCGTCGATGACGGACAGGCGATCTCGCCTCACGGCGTGTGTCTCGAGTGGCTGGCGCCGTGCCTGCCCGCGCCCGAGGCGAATTGCTGCGCACCTCCGATTGCATCGGCGGACATCGAGATCGCGCCGTGCCGAAACTCGTTGGAGATAGCGGCTTCCAATTCCAGACCGTCCTGCTCGAGCAGCGACAGGCGATCCTCGCGCATGCACGTCTGCGGTAGAAGTGCCAGATCGGCTGCGAGTGCCTCCGCAGCGGCGCGCGCGCCACCGACTTCGACGACGCGGTTGGCCAGGCCGATGGCAAGAGCTTCGTCGGCGTCGACTGCACGGCCGGTGAGAATCAGATCCATCGCTCGCGACGTACCGATCAACCGTGGCAACCGCACTGTTCCACCGTCGATCAGCGGGACGCCCCATCGCCGACAGAAGACGCCCAACGTGCTGTCTTTCTCGATGATTCGAAGGTCGCACCACAGGGCAAGTTCGAGGCCGCCCGCGACGGCATAGCCGGAGACCGCAGCGATGACGGGCTTGGACAGCTGCATCCTCGTCGGCCCCATCGGACCGTCGCCATGTTCGGTCGCGTGGTTGGAGCGTTCCGTTCCGAGTGCTTTGAGATCGGCGCCGGAGCAGAAGGTTCCACCTTCGCCCCACAGCACCGCGACGGCGGCATCGTCGTCGGCGTCGAACTCTTCGAACGCAGCGACCAGCTCGGCTGCCGTGGGGCCGTCGACGGCATTCCTCGATTCCGGTCGCGACAGGATGACGGTGGTGACGGGCCCCGAGCGTTCGATCCTCACTGGCATGGTCTCGACGGTACTCGAGGGGGCTTGTGTGAAGCAATGAATCAGTGCTTCACTTCTTGCCATGCCGTACCGCCGCACGACGGCCGTGCAAGCTCGACTCGATGCCGGACGCGACAAACTCTTCGCTTCGGCGATCGATGTGCTGTCCGAACAGGGCTATCGCGGGCTGTCTATTGCATCCGTCGCCGCGGCTGCCGGGGTCTCCGCCGGTAGTGTCTACACCCACTTCGAGAGCAAGTCCGACCTGGTCGTCGCGATATTCCGCGAGGTATGCGGGCGCGAGGTCCGTGCCGTCGCCGACGCCTGCTCGTCCGGCGATGTTGCCCAGCGGGTCACCTCGATCGTCGAGACGTTCGCCGGGCGCGCCATGAAGAACCGCACCATGGCGTACGCACTGTTGGCAGAGCCTGTCGATCCTGCCGTCGACGCCGAACGGCTCGTGTTCCGGCGCAGTTTCACGGCTGCGATCGCCGGAGCGATCGCCGCCGGCGTCGCCTCGGGTGAGATTCCAGCGCAGAACGTGGACCTCGCGGCAGCAGGACTCGTCGGGGCGGTGGGGGAGGTCCTCGTCGGTCCGCTGCGTCCAGACCGTGCCCCCGGAGACGATGCCGACGTCGTTCCCGATCTCGTTGCCTTCGCCCTTCGTTCACTAGGAGCCACGTCATGAGTTTTCCGGACACACACAGCGTGTTCAATCAGGTCCCCGATCTGCTTCCATACGACACATCCGACGACGCCTCGCTGCTCGAGGGACTCGAACGCGAAGGTGCCCAGTACTCGCGCCCCGAACTCCGCGAACTGGGAGATCTGGCCGGCAGCGTCGAAGTTCAGGAATGGGGGCGCCTCGCCAACGAGAACCCGCCGATCCTGCGGACACACGATCGATACGGCAACCGCATCGACGAGGTCGAATTCCACCCGCACTGGCACGATCTGATGTCGGTGGCGGTAGCGAACGGCCTGCACGCGACGCCGTGGCAATGCGACCGGGCAGGAGCCCATGTGGCCCGCGCGGCGAAGTTCTACGTATGGGGTCAGGCCGATGCCGGGCATATGTGCCCGATCTCGATGACCTATGCGGCAGTGCCAGCGTTGCGACACAATGCGCAGCTCGCCGATCTGTACGAGCCGCTGCTGGCATCGACCCACTACGATTTCGGGCTTCGCACTCCTACCGAGAAGCGCGGTCTCATCGCCGGAATGTCGATGACAGAAAAGCAGGGCGGGTCCGACGTCCGCGCCAACACGACGACGGCGACACCATCCACGGACGGCACGTACACAATCGTCGGACACAAGTGGTTCACCTCGGCGCCGATGTCGGACATGTTCCTCACGCTGGCGCAGTCGCCGGGTGGCCTGTCGTGCTTCCTGCTGCCTAGGGTATTGCCCGACGGCACTCGTAATCGTATTGCGCTGCAACGACTCAAGGACAAACTCGGCAACAAGTCCAACGCATCCTCGGAGGTTGAATATCGAGGGGCCACCGGGTGGCTGATCGGCGAAGAGGGTCGCGGGGTGCGGACGATCATCGAGATGGTCAACATGACGCGGCTGGACTGCGTCATCGGATCGGCGGCAGGAATCCGCAACGCGACGGTCCGCGCGGTCCATCATGCGCGCCATCGTTCGGCGTTCGGGGCGCAACTGGTGGATCAGCCGTTGATGCGGAATGTGCTCTCGGACTTGATCGTCGAGTCCGAGGCCGCGACGACCGTCATGATGCGTCTGGCAGGGGCGACGGACCGGTCGGCGCGGGGAGACAGTCAGGAGACCGAACTGCGTCGAATCGCTCTCGCCGTCACGAAGTACTGGGTGTGCAAGCGTGCGCCGTCGCATGCCGCGGAGGCGCTGGAATGCCTCGGCGGCAACGGGTACGTGGAAGATTCGTCGATGCCGCGCTTGTTCCGAGAGTCGCCGCTGATGTCGATCTGGGAGGGATCGGGCAACGTAGCCGCACTCGATTCTCTGCGTGCGCTGGCCAAGCAACCGGACGTTGTCGAGGCATACTTCACCGAGGTCGGTCTTGCAGCAGGGGCGGATTCACGCTTCGACGACGCGGTGTCTCGTCTCGGCAAGGAGCTCGCCGATCGTTCCGATATCGAATATCGCGCGCGACGCGTCGTCGAGCTGATGGCGTTGGTTTTTCAAGGCTCGCTGTTGATCCGGCATGGCGACGCGGCGGTGGCCGATGCGTTCTGCGCCAGTAGGCTCGGCGAGGATTGGGGCGCGGCCTTCGGGACCCTGCCGACGGGACTGGACACCGCGGCGATCTTGGCCCGAATCTAGGCTCGTTTCATGTGAAGGATCCGCGTGGAGCAGGCAGGCCGGCCGCGCGGACGAAGGCCCGAGCGATCCGATCGGTGAGCGCTCTGGGGGACGCGAGGTCTTCCCAGTTCCATTGCACGACAACCCATCCAAGATCGCGCATTCGCTTTCTCTGTCGCGAGCACTCCACGTCGGCGACGACAGGGTCGGCCCCGTAGAGTCCCTGGCCCTGGAATATGCAGATCACCCCGTGATCGGGATAGAGGAAAGGCACCCTGGCGACGGGTAGGCCGAATTCGTCGGACAGGCATTGCCCGAGCAGCGGTGGCGGCAGCGGCAGCGTGTCGAGTTGCATACGACTGCGTGATTCTCCCGCGCTCTGGCTTCGCGGTGACATCGATCCGACCGCTTGGCGAGCTTTTGCCACACCCGTTCGGTTCCTTGCATCGTCGAGCGCGGCAAGCAGTTGCGCGTGCGTTGTCAGGCCGGCGCGAAGTGCGTAGTCACCGACGCACACCGCGGGATGCAGCGGTAGCGATCTGGCCAGATCGACCACCGTCCGCGTAGGTGTAGTGACCGCAAACCCGTTCAGCGTCATCAGGTCGGAGGACGGCACGGGCGATCCGTGCAGAACTCGCTGTCGACCGCGCTTGCCCGCATACGAGCGACTGATCGTGAACGTGACCTTGTCCAGCGGGATATCCCACGTCTCCATCCCGTGCAGCACCGCCGCGGACACGTGACTGAACACCGTGTCGGCGCTCGACTCCGCGAAAATAGCCTCGGCGAGGACGGCGTGCCGTCGATGATCATCGAGTGTTCGGTAGACCTCCGCCCTGATGAAGTGCCCGCGCCGGACGGTGACGAGTTCGCCGCTGGCCCGGCCTCGTCGCAGATCGTCGTCGGTATAGCCGCGTGCCAGCGCATCTGTACGAGAGAACATGTGGTTCTGATCGAAGTCCATACTGAGTTGGACGTACCGACCGTCCGTTCGGATCCCTCGGCCGCACGATTTACCCCCGAGTTGTGCGCCGTGGTGGCCTCAGCGCGCACATCAGGGGAGTAGATCGGCGCGGAATGTGCCCTCCGGTTCGGGTAGTCGCGATGCACGGGCCAGCGCGCGGCGTACGCGGTTCACCAGTTCCTCGGGATCGGCAAGATCGCTCCACCCCCACCTGGCGAACGACCAGCCCACCTCGCGTATCCGATCTTCGCGCTGCTTCTCCGCGAGGACGTTCTTTCGGACCTCGGTCGGCCGCTGCCCGTACTTGCCTTGACCGTCGAACTCGCAGCAGACGCACGGGCCGGCGAACAGAAAGTCGACGCGACCGAGGAATCTGCCGACAGCGTCGAACACGGACTGATTGAGTAGTGGGGACAGACCTGCCGCGACGAGAATCAATCGACTGCGGGTTTCGCCGACGCTCTCGCTTCGATCCGTCATCGCCGCGACCGCTTCGGCAGCATTTCGAACGCCGGACCGATACGTGGCCAGCGCTACTGCCTCCTCGAGTTCGCGGATCGTGACGAGCCCGCGGCGCAGCGCGGAATCCCCGACGCACACAGCGTGCTCGAAATCCGTGGATCGCGCGATGTCGATGACGGTTCGCGCTGGAGTGGTCAACGAAAGCCCCTGATGCGAAGTACATTCGACGGATTCGACCGCGGTCCCGTGCACGATCCGTCGGCGGCTCGTCTTGGCTGCGATGCTTCGGCCGGATGTCACGTGCACCCGCGCCAGCGGCAGCCCCCACACATCCATTCCCCATGCAATTGCGGCGGATTGATGGCTGAGCAACAAGGTGCGTTCGCCGGACATCGACCGGGCCAGGAGAAGGTGCTGCTGTTCGGAATCGAGGGTCCCGAGGTGTTCGGCCGTCACATACGCACCAGGTCGGACAGCCACGAGTTCACCGCGTAGTCGTGCACGCCGCAACTGACCATCGGTGACTCCGGCTGCCAGTGCGTCAGCGCGAGAGAACAGTCCGTCGAAGTCCATACTCCCTTCGACGTACTTGGCGGTGGAATGGATCCCTCGGCTGCACGATTTACCCCCCAGTTGTGCGCTCCGATAGCTTCTCGGCGCACAACTGGGGAGTAAATCGACTCTGCTGAGCTACTTCGCGCGCCCCCGCTGATCGCGGTACCAGCGGACGAGAGCGTCGGTGGACGAATCACCCTGCTTCTCCGGTGCCGCCTCATCGGTCAGCACAGGCGTCAGCTCCAGGGCCTGGGTCTTGCCGAGCTCGACACCCCACTGGTCGAACGAGTCGACACCCCACACCACACCCTCGACGAACACCTGGTGCTCGTACAGCGCGATCAGCTGCCCGACGACGGACGGGGTCAGCTTCGGCGCCAGGATCGAGGTCGACGGACGATTGCCCGGCATCACCTTGTGCGGCACGACGTCGGGAGCGGTTCCCTCAGCGGCGATCTCATCGGCCGTCTTGCCGAACGCGAGGACCTTGGTCTGGGCGAAGTAGTTGCTCATCAGCAAGTCGTGCATGCTGCCGGTGCCGTCACGGGTCGGGAGGTCGTCCGTCGGCTCGGCGAATCCGATGAAGTCGGCGGGAATCAGCCGGGTTCCCTGGTGCAGCAACTGATAGAACGCGTGCTGTCCGTTGGTGCCCGGCTCACCCCAGAAGATCTCCCCGGTCGACGTCGTCACCGGAGTGCCGTCTGCCTTGACCGACTTGCCGTTGGACTCCATCGTCAGCTGCTGCAGGTACGCGGGGAAGCGTGAGAGATCGTTGGAATACGGTAGTACCGCGCGAGTTTCCGAACCGAAGAAGCTGCTGTACCAGAGCCCGAGGAGGCCGAGCAGCGCCGGAGCGTTCTGTTCGAGTGGCGTCGTGCGGAAGTGCTCGTCGATGCGGTGGAAGCCGTCGAGGAATTCCCCGAATGCCTCTTTGCCGATCACGGCCATGACCGAAAGACCGATCGCCGAATCCACCGAGTAGCGTCCGCCGACCCAGTCCCAGAACCCGAACATGTTGGCGGTGTCGATACCGAACTCCGACACGCGCTCCGCGTTGGTCGACACTGCGACGAAGTGCTTGGCGACCGAGTCTTCGCCGAGGGCATCGACGAGCCATCGCCGTGCTGCTGTGGCGTTGGTCAACGTCTCCAGCGTCGAGAACGTCTTCGAGGCAATGATGAACAGCGTCGACGCCGGGTCGAGCCCGACCAACGCGGCAACCAGATCGGCGGGATCCACATTGGAGACGAACCTTGCATCGATTCCGGCGTCGGCATAGTGACGCAGCGCCTTGTAGACCATCACGGGTCCCAGGTCACTGCCGCCGATACCGATGTTGACCACTGTCGAGATTCGCGAACCGGTCGCGCCGACCCATTCACCGGAACGCAATCGATCGGTGAATTCGCCCATCCGCGTAAGAACTTCGTGGACATCGGCGACGACGTTCTGCCCGTCGACCTCGAGCGTCGCGTCGGCGGGGAGCCGCAGAGCGGTGTGCAGGACTGCCCGATCCTCGGACGTGTTGATATGTTCGCCGGCGAACATCGCGTCCCGACGGCCTTCGACGTCCGCGGCGCGAGCGAGTTCGACCAGAAGAGACACTGTCTCACTGTCGATGATGTGCTTGCTGTAGTCGATGTGCAGATCGCCGGCATCCATCGTGAAGGTTCGGCCGCGATCCGGGTCCTCGGTGAACAGGTCTCGAAGCTTCTTCTCGCCGATCGCCTCGTGATGTGCTTTCAGGTTGCTCCAGGCGTCGCTGCCCGTGATGTCACCGCTCATGTCTGCAAACCCTAATCTGCTTCGCCGGCTTGTGCGCGTCTTCTCGTACCCTCTGGGCACACGTGAAGCCTGGGGGCACACTGGAAGAATGGAGACCAATTCACTCGTCGAATCCATCCAACCGAAGCTGTGGATCGGTGGCCACGCCGTCGATGCCGAAAACGCAGCGACGTTCGAGGTCAACGATCCAGCTACCGGGAAGCCGATCACCAGGGTCGCCGACGCCAGCGCTGCGGACGCGAAGAAGGCGATCGACGCGGCTGCGGCAGCACAGAAGTCGTGGGCGAAGACGCCCGCTCGCGAGCGCGGTGAGTACCTTCGTGCCGCATTCGAGAAGATCACCGAACGTGCCGACGACGTCGCGACGCTCATGACGCTCGAGATGGGCAAGGCTTTGGCCGAGTCGAAAGCGGAAGTCAAGTACGGCGCGGAGTTCTTCCGGTGGTTCGCCGAGGAGGCCGTCCGCATCGAAGGCCGATACACGCCTGCACCTGCTGGCAACGGTCGCATTCTGGTGAGCAAGATGCCGGTCGGCCCGGTTCTTGCCATCACTCCGTGGAACTTCCCGCTCGCGATGGGAACCCGCAAGATCGGCCCCGCGCTCGCTGCCGGATGCACCATCATCGTCAAACCGGCCAGTGAGACGCCGTTGACGATGTTGTTCCTTGCTCAGCTCTTCGCCGAGGTCGGGCTCCCCGACGGTGTGCTGTCGGTGCTGACGACGTCGAAGTCCAGCGCGGTGAGCGCGCCGATCCTCGAGGACCCACGGCTGCGAAAACTGACATTCACCGGTTCCACGGAGGTGGGGAAGAAGCTCATCGAGCAGTCGGCAGGAGGGTTGCTGAGAACCTCGATGGAACTGGGTGGCAATGCGCCGTTCGTCGTGTTCGACGACGCAGATGTCGATGCAGCAGTCGACGGTGCGATGCTCGCGAAGATGCGCAACGGCGGCGAGGCGTGCACGGCCGCGAACCGATTCCACGTCGCGAACAGCGTGCGAGAAGAGTTCACCGCGAAGCTCGTCGAGCGGATGAAGGAGATGACACTCGGTCCAGGCATCGATCCTGATACCAAGCTCGGACCGCTGATCAACGCAGATCAGTTGGGCACGGTGAAAGAACTCGTCGACGACGCAGTGCAGTGTGGGGCGAACATTGCACTCGGTGGCGAGGCACCTGGCGGGGACGGGTACTTCTATCCGGCGACGGTCCTGACGAATGTGCCGGCGAACGCGCGAATCCTGAAGGAAGAAGTCTTCGGCCCGGTAGCGCCGATCGTCGGCTTCGATACCGATGAAGAGGGAATTGCGGCGGCGAACGCCACCGAGTTCGGACTGGCGTCGTACATCTACACCCGTGGACTCGACCGTGCGCTACGGGTGGCGGACGCCATCGACAGCGGAATGGTGGGAGTCAACCGGGGAGTCATCTCGGATGCGGCCGCGCCGTTCGGCGGGGTCAAAGCGTCCGGCTTCGGTCGTGAAGGCGGAACCGAGGGGATCGACGAATACCTGGAAACCAAGTACATTGCCCTGACCTGACAGCCCTGACTGCTTCGTCGTGCATGCCTTAGTGGCATGCACGACGGAAGTCTCTAGTGTCCGAGTCGTCCGCGACCCAGGCGAAGAAGCAACATTGCGAGCGTGTGGCCTTCCTGGCCGAGGCTGCTGAAGCGGTCGAGTACCTTCATTTCACGGCTGTGCACCAGGCGCGGGCCGCCGGACGCCATGCGCGTGCGGCCGATGAGCTGTGATACCTCGGTGCGGCGCTGGATGGCAGCGAGGATCTCCGAGTCCAGCCGATCGATCTCCTGGCGGAGTGCATCGATTTCGGCCTCGGAAGAGGGCAACGCAGTCTCGGTGTCGATCTTTGTCGTAGATGCCATTTCGTCTCCTCGTGTCACAAGTGTGGATCGTTGTTCGATCCGACACCGTTACGTCCCCCCAACTTCGAGGACTTGCCGCAGAACTATGTAATGCTGTGTGCTGAGTCACATCTTTTCGGCCCGCGAATCCCCGGGATGGAGAACCACGGACCGCGTTACTAGGAACAACCCCCGCGACCCCGCGCCGAAGAATCGGCTGCGTACAGGGCATAGCGACGAACGATATTTTCGATCACCGATCCAGTGTGCCACCTGTTCGCAGTCCTGAAAAGTCAGTCGGGGAGCCGAATCGTCCGTTCGGTTTTGTGCTGCGTCCTCAACCAGCAGTCACGCATGGGTTCGTGTAAAGGGGTGTCGGTGCGCGCCGGTAGCCTGGGCAAGCGATGAATACGAACCTCACGGCACTACCTGTTCCCGGAAAGTCGGCCGCTTCCGGAAAGTCCGAAGCACTGCTGGAGGGACTCAACCCCCAGCAGCGTGAGGCTGTGATGCACTCGGGATCGCCGCTGCTCATCGTGGCCGGGGCAGGGTCGGGAAAGACGGCTGTTCTGACGCGTCGTATTGCGTACCTGTTGGCCGAGCGCGGGGTCATGCCGGGCCAGGTTCTGGCCATCACCTTCACCAACAAGGCCGCCGCGGAGATGCGTGAGCGCGTCGCCGGCCTCGTCGGCCCCCGGGCCAACAGCATGTGGGTCTCGACCTTCCACTCGAGCTGCGTGCGCATCCTCCGCAACCAGGCGTCGTTGCTGCCCGGGCTCAACTCGAACTTCTCGATCTACGACGCCGACGATTCACGCCGACTGCTGACGATGATCTCCAAAGACCTGCAGATCGATACGAAGAAGTTCTCGGCGCGGCTGCTCTCGACAGCGATTTCGAATCTGAAGAACGAACTCATCGGACCTGAGGACGCTGCCGCCGACGCCGACAAGCAGATGGTCGAGCTGCCCAAGCTCGTCGCGCAGGTGTACGGCATCTACCAGCAACGGCTTCGGTCGGCCAACGCCATGGACTTCGACGATCTGATCGGCGAGACCGTCGGCCTGTTGCAGGCGTTTCCGCAGGTCGCCGAGTACTACCGTCGCCGGTTCCGGCATGTGCTCGTCGACGAGTACCAGGACACCAACCATGCGCAGTACATGCTCGTTCGTGAGCTGGTCGGCCGCGAGGATTCCGACGGAGCACTCGAAGGCACCATCGCGCCAGGCGAGCTGTGCGTCGTCGGCGACGCGGATCAGTCGATCTACGCGTTCCGTGGCGCCACCATTCGCAATATCGAGGAGTTCGAGCGCGACTACCCGGACGCCCGAACCATCCTCCTCGAGCAGAATTACCGTTCGACACAGAACATCCTGTCCGCAGCCAACTCGGTCATCTCCCGCAACACCGGCAGGCGCGACAAGCGGTTGTGGACGGACTCGGGGGAGGGCGAGCTCATCGTCGGCTACGTGGCCGACAACGAGCACGACGAAGCGTCGTTCGTCGCCTCGGAGATCGACAGGCTCGTCGACAACCACGACGTGCGCTACGACGAGGTAGCGGTCTTCTATCGAACCAACAACTCCTCGCGTGCGCTGGAGGAGATCTTCATCCGCCTCGGGTTGCCCTACAAGGTCGTGGGCGGGGTGCGATTCTACGAACGCAAGGAAGTACGCGACATGGTCGCGTACTTGCGCGTGTTGTCCAACGAAGACGACACGGTGAGCATGCGACGAATCTTGAACACGCCGCGTCGGGGGGTCGGTGACCGTGCCGAAGCATGCGTCGCCGTCCATGCCGAGCAGCGCGACATCAGCTTCTCCGCAGCACTCCACGACGCCGCAGCAGGCAAGGTCGCACTGCTCAATTCGCGTTCGCAGAAGTTGATCGGCCAGTTCCTCGAACTACTCGACGAACTCCGCTCGATACTGAACAGCACCGACGACGACGGCAACGACATCGCGGACATCGGCGACGTCGTCGAGGCTGTACTCGATCGCACCGGGTATCGCGCCGAACTCGAAGCCAGCAGTGACCCCCAGGACGGTGCGCGGCTCGACAACCTCAACGAGCTCGTCAGCGTGGCACGAGAATTCACCTCGGAGGCGCGCAACCTCGCCGCAGTGGAAGCCGAAGCCGACGTAGAGGTGGAGCGAGAGGAAGGCACTCCCGAACCCGGTTCGCTCGCAGCGTTCCTCGAACGGGTGTCACTTGTCGCCGACACCGATCAGATACCGGATTCCGGAACGGGTGTCGTCACCTTGATGACGCTGCACACCGCGAAGGGCCTCGAATTCCCCGTCGTCTTCGTGACCGGGTGGGAGGACGGGCAATTCCCGCACATGCGCGCACTCGGCGACCCGAACGAATTGTCGGAAGAACGCAGGCTCGCGTACGTCGGTATCACTCGTGCACGGCATCGTCTGTACCTCACGCGTGCGATCATGCGCTCGGCATGGGGTCAGCCGATCAACAATCCGGAGTCGCGATTCCTGCAAGAAATTCCACAATCGCTGATCGACTGGAAACGTGAGGATCCAGGCATCGGTGGACGGCCGAGATCAGGTGGTTTCGGTGGCGGCGGCTTCGGGGGTGGCGGTGGTTTCGGTGGCGGTGGCTTCGGCGAGCGTCGCGGGCAGCAATCGACGCCGAGCTTCGGCTCCGCGCGCGCACGCAACAACGCTCTCGTTCTCGCCGTGGGCGACCGCGTCAATCACGACAAGTACGGTCTGGGAACTGTTCTCGAGTCCACCGGCACCGGTACTTCTGCCATGGTGTTGGTCGACTTCGGTACGTCGGGACGCGTGAAGATGATGCTCATCGGCGGCGTGCCGATGACCAAGCTCTGAACAGACGAAAGCCGCGCACCGAATAGTCGGGTGCGCGGCGGGGAGTGCGTCGAACTGTCAGTCCATTTCGGGTCCGAGGCCGATGCCTCGGGAAGCCAACCACGGAAGCGGGTCGATCTTGCTGTCGCCCGGGAGGTGGACCTCGAAGTGCAGGTGCGGTCCGGTGGAGAAACCACGGTTGCCCATACGTGCGATCTGGTCTCCGGCCATGACTTCCTGGCCGACCGTGACGTTCGCGCTGTCGATGTGCCCGTACACGGTGATGGTGCCGTCGGCGTGCTGCAGGCGAACCCACATTCCGAAACCGGCCGCGGGGCCCGCGTCGATGACTTTGCCGTCGGCGACCGCGAGGATCGGTGTGCCGATAGCGTTGGCGATGTCCACGCCTGCGTGGAGAACTCCCCAGCGCTGACCGAAGTTGGAGGTGTACGTACCAACTGCGGGAAGCACGAACAGCGGTCGGCGGGCGGCAGCCTCACGTGCGGCGCGCTCTTCGCTGAAGCGCTGCCCCTTGGCGAGGAGGTCGTTGAACTGGCTGAGATCGACGGGGTTCGCGACATTCAGGATCTGTGGAGCCGAAGAAGCAGAAACGTCGGTCGTGGTGTCAGCGGCGAAATTGGCTGCCTGCGGGACGGCCGTAGCGGCGACGCCCGGGGCTGCTGGCGCTGCGCCTGCAGCGAGAGCAACTTCCTCGGACATACTCGGAGCGGAAGGTCCGTGGTCGATGACGGCCTGGCCTGCAGCCACGACGGCACCTGCAGCGACTGCCAGGACGGCGGCGCGGCCCTTGAGTGCGGTGGGAGGCGTCGGGATCCGATGCGCGCCACGCCGACGAGAAACAGCGATCTCGTTTGCAGGAACACCCTCTGTAACGAAATCAGGCTCCGCCGAGACATCCACTTCGGAGATGCTGTGCAGCTCGCTGTCGTGGTAGCTCTCGGCAGAGCCGTAGTTGCTTGCGAAGTAGTCGTAGCCGGTCGTATCGAAGTCTTCCGCTTCGGTTCCCCAGCTGGTCTGAGTCGTGAACACGGTGGGCGCGCTTTCGGTTACCGCTGCCGGTTTTACGAACCGGCTGGTGGTGAAGGACGCGCGGTGTTGCGACAAGACTAGCGACCTCCCACTTCCGTGATCTGCTCGTGACTTAAGACTCGGCAGACGGTAACGAAACGATTGCGGTACGCGCAAGTTAATCGACCTAAACCGACTCATATGTGAGATGGCTCACAAGGCGAGCAGGCGTTTTGCGGAGATCGACTGTGATCTCCGACAGGTCACAAAAATGGCTACCAACCGCGTGGCGGCCGAGAAGATCGCGGACGAGCGATAGCGTCCTGATACGTGTCCTCTCCTTCACAGACAGGCAAAGTCCCTCCCCGCGTGATCGAGGGTCGATCACCGGATGGCGCGAGCTCCCGCGCAGCGGCTCTTGCCGCAACCGCAGCAACGTCGATTGCGGCGCTGATCGCCCTCGCTTCCCTGGCTCTGGCGCCCGTCGGAGCGGCCCAGGGCGTTGGTCCGGAAACCGGAGTCGTTGTGGGGGCGGTCGTTGCGGTTGCTCCTGTCGTCGCAGTGGCGATTCTGGCGATTCTCACCGTCATTGCTCGGCCTGCGCTCGCCGGCGCACTGACGGCCGGGTACGGCGCCATCTCGGTGGGACTGGTCCTACTTGATCTCGGTTTGGTCAGTTCGCCGATCGATGCCAATCGGCTCGAGCTGTTCCGGCCGACTACTGCCGAAGCCCTCGAACCGGAGCTCGGTGCCTACGGGTTGATCGCCGCCCATGCCCTCGCCGTGGTGGGCGGTGTGCTCGGTCTCGTCGCCGTCGGTAGGGCTTCGTTCGACGATGGCTACGGCCATTCGCCCCGAGCGGAGCTGACCGGTCGGTCGTCGGCAGTTCGAATCGGAGCGACCCTGTCGGTGATCGCGGTAGTGGCCTCGCTCGTCGCGGCCGCCGCGATGTGGACACCGCCGTATGTCTCGACCGATTCGATCGTCCTGGTTCGGGCAGTCGTCGAATCGCCCCTGACGACCGCGCTCGGATCGGGAGCGCTGGCGCTGGCCGTGGTGATCGTCGTAGCAGCAGCGCTCGCATCGATCTCCCCGCCCGTTGCTGCCGGCGCGGTACTTGCAGCGGGTCTGGGGATCGTCGGGATCTTCGGCAGCCGGGGCGTCGCGGGATCTGCGTCCGGTCCTGGCGTCGACGCGTCTGCAGGTTCTTGGATCGGCGCGGTCGGGGGGATCGTGCTGACCGTCGTCGGAGTTCTCGCACTCCCCATCTCTGCTGTCCGCGACCGGCGGGGCGACGCCGGGGGAACGACGGGGCGTGACCGCAAGCTGCAGGATCCGAGTTCGTCCATGCGGTGGCACGTCGTCGCCGGGATGTCGGGGGTTGCCGGGGGAGTTCTCCTGAGTGCCGCTGGATTCCTGCCGATACTCGATGTTCCCGACGGCATGCCGAATCCGACGATTCTCGCGACGCGCACTGCGCTCATCGCGGGGTTCCTACTCGTGATCGCGTCCGTTCCGATGTTCTTCTCGTTGTTCGCCGGCACCGTCCGTCCGGCGCTCGGGATCATCGCCGTCGCTGCGATCATGGCCTCGACCGGCGTCCTGCAGTCGGTGGTGCTTGCCGCCGACATCGACGGCATCGGCCTTGGTATCGGCGGCATTGCGACTGCTCTCGGGGCAACCGCCGCGGCCGTCTGCGGACTCGGGGTGCTCCTCGCGGGTAGTTCCGAGCGGGACGACGTCGACACATCCGACATGCGCACCGACGGCAACGTGGGGTCGGTGGCGTGGCTCGGCGGGATCGTGTCGGCAGTAGCTCTCGGACTGCCCCTCTATCGGGGCGTCGACACCTCGGCTGCGTCGTTCGCGGAGTTCCCCTGGGGTTGGGATGCCTGGGGCCAGGCAGCGATGGCGGTGACCGTGGTGGTGGCCGTCCTCCTTGCGTCACGCTCGCGGCCCGCCAGAGGGACCGCCCTTCTCGTCGGGTGCGCGGTCGCCATGGTCGTCTATGTGCTGGGTTGGCCGCTGACACAAGCGCGTGTGCTGGACCCTGCTATCGGAGCCGGTTCGTTCGTCGGCGCGCTCGGGTGTGTGATTCTCGCTGTGGCGGCAGCTCTTTCGGCCCGACGCCGCAGCCAGTGAGGCGTGGGACACACACCATGAGCCGGTGAGATAGACCACATAGCATCCATGCGCCCGATGCGCCGCCTGGGCACCTGGATAAAGTCCATCACCAGACCCGCTCACACCCCTTGAGCGGGCGTCAACGTAGACGAGACGGTGAGCTGATGGATCTCTTCGAATACCAGGCGAAGGAATTGTTCGCCAAGCATGGCGTACCCACCTCCGCCGGTCGTGTCACCGACACGGTCGCCGGAGCAACCCAGATTGCCGAAGAAATCGGCAAGCCAGTGATGGTCAAAGCGCAGGTCAAGGTCGGTGGCCGCGGCAAGGCCGGTGGCGTCAAGTACTCCAAGGACGTCGCAGCAGCCACCGAGAACGCAGAAGCGATTCTCGGACTCGACATCAAGGGCCATGTCGTCAATAAGCTTCTCGTTGCAGAAGCCTCCGACATCGCCGAGGAGTACTACATCTCCTTCCTGCTCGATCGCACCAACCGCACCTACCTTGCGATGTGTTCGGTCGAGGGTGGCGTCGAAATCGAGGTGACGGCGGAGGAGAACCCCGACGCACTCGCACGTATCCCGGTCGACGCCGTCAAGGGCGTCGACCTTGCTTTTGCTCGTGAAATCGCCGAAAAGGGCAAGCTTCCCGCCGAGGTGCTCGACGCCGCTGCGGTGACCATCCAGAAGCTGTGGGAGGTCTTCATCAATGAAGACGCTCTCCTGGTCGAGGTCAACCCGCTGGTTCGCACCCCGGACGATCAGATCCTCGCCCTCGACGGCAAGGTGACGCTCGACGCCAACGCAGACTTCCGTCAGGCCGGCCATGCCGAGTTCGAGGACAAGGACGCAGCCGATCCCCTCGAGGCCAAGGCCAAGGAGAACGACCTCAACTACGTCAAGCTCGACGGACAGGTCGGCATCATCGGAAACGGTGCCGGGCTGGTCATGTCCACGCTCGACGTCGTCGCATACGCGGGCGAGGCACACGGCGGCGTCAAGCCCGCCAACTTCCTCGACATCGGCGGCGGCGCTTCGGCCGAGGTCATGGCCGCAGGCCTCGACGTCATCCTTGGCGACGAGCAGGTCAAGAGCGTGTTCGTCAACGTCTTCGGTGGTATCACCGCGTGTGACGCAGTCGCCAACGGCATCGTCGGCGCGCTGAAGAAGCTGGGCGACGACGCCAACAAGCCGCTCGTGGTCCGCCTCGACGGAAACAAGGTCGAAGAGGGCCGCAAGATTCTCGCCGACGCCGCGCACCCGCTGGTGACGCTCGCCGGAACCATGGACGAGGGCGCCGACAAGGCCGCCGAGCTGGCAGCGAAGTAGAGGAAACCATGTCAATCTTTCTGAACAAGGACAACAAGGTCATCGTCCAGGGCATCACCGGCGGCGAAGGCACCAAGCACACCGCCCTGATGCTCAAGGCCGGAACCCAGGTCGTCGGCGGCGTCAACGCACGTAAGGCCGGAACCACGGTCAAGCATGTCGATGCCGACGGCAACGACATCGAACTCCCGGTCTTCGCGACCGTCGCCGAGGCCATGGAGAAGACCGGAGCGGACGTCTCCATCGCGTTCGTTCCGCCGGCATTCTCCAAGGACGCCATCGTCGAGGCGATCGACGCCGAGATCCCTCTGCTCGTCGTCATCACCGAGGGCATCCCCGTGCAGGACTCCGCGTACGCGTGGGCCTACAACGTGGAAAAGGGCAAGAAGACCCGCATCATCGGCCCGAACTGCCCCGGAATCATCACTCCCGGTGAAGCTCTCGTCGGCATCACGCCCGCCAACATCTCCGGCACCGGCCCCATCGGCCTGGTCTCCAAGAGTGGCACGCTGACCTACCAGATGATGTTCGAGCTCCGTGACTTCGGCTTCTCGACCGCCATCGGAATCGGCGGCGACCCCGTCATCGGTACGACGCACATCGACGCCATCGAGGCGTTCGAGGCCGATCCCGAGACCAAGCTGATCGTCATGATCGGTGAAATCGGTGGCGACGCAGAAGAGCGCGCCGCCGACTACATCAAGGCCAACGTGACCAAGCCGGTCGTCGGTTACGTCGCAGGCTTCACCGCTCCCGAGGGCAAGACCATGGGCCACGCAGGCGCCATCGTCTCCGGCTCGCTGGGAACGGCGCAGGCCAAGAAGGACGCACTCGAGGCCGCAGGCGTCAAGGTCGGCAAGACGCCGTCCGAGACCGCTGCCCTCGCGCGCGAAATCCTCGAATCGATGTCCGTGAAGTAGCTTTCACATCGGAAGGGCCCGCCACGACTGCTGTGGCGGGCCCTTTTGTGTTGGGTGCGCCGGGCCGCTTGGGTTCGCCGGGCCGCTTGGGTTCGCCGGTTGTCCGCTTGAATGAACCACGGAAGCTATCTGACCGTATGGATGGACCATTCAAGCGATGCGGGGGGCGAGGCCGAGCGATGCGGGGCACGGCGGATTCTCAGAATCACGGTGAATAGAACTGTGTCCATTACTCCGCGTAACGGCTTCACTGATCCTCATGACTACCACCGAGAACCACTCCGTAGCGACCAAGAGCTGGCCCGACGCACCGACGTCCCCCGAAGGATGGATCGCCAGGGCAGGTGAGGTTGCGCAGCTCCTCGCTGTCGATGCCGTCGCCCGCGACAAGGGCCGGGACCTTCCCGCCGCCGAGGTTCAGTTGCTGAAGGATGCCGGGCTCGTCACGCTGCTCGGACCCGTCGAACACGGTGGCGGCGGCCAGGACTGGCCTACCGCCTACCAGGTCATCCGGACCGTTGCTGCAGCCGACGGTTCCATCGGCCAGCTTCTCGGATACCACCTGCTGTGGTTCTGGGCCGCCCGTCTCGTCGGTACTCCCGAGCAGATCGAGGCCGTCGAAGCAGACGCCACGAAGAACAAGTGGTTCTTCGGCGGTGCCGTCAACCCGCGGGACAATGACGTAGCGGTCACCGACGAGGGCGACACGATCGTCTTCGACGGCGCGAAGTCCTTCTCGACAGGAAGTCGTGTCTCGGACGTCACGGTGCTCGAAGGAGCGTTGCAGGACGGTCAGCATGTGTTCGCGATCGTGCCGTCGAACATCGAAGGCCTGACGTTCCATGATGACTGGGACAACATCGGCTTGCGTCAGACCGAGAGCGGCAGCGTCACCATCGACAAGGTCCGTGTCGATTGGTCGAGCGCAGCGGGATTCGTGGACAAGGCCTTTGCGCCCCGCGTCTACAACACCCTCAACGTTCCTACCATCCAGCTGGTATTCATCAACTTCTATCTCGGTATCGCGCGGGGCGCACTCGAGGAGGCCGCGGCGTACACCAAGACCAAGACCCGCGCCTGGCTGCACAGCACCGTCGACTCGGCCGTCGACGAGCCGTACATCATCGACATCTACGGTGATCTGACGTCCAAGCTGTGGGCCGTGGAGGCGCTTGCCGATGCAGTTGCCCTGGAAGGGAACAAGATTCACAGCAATGCGTGGAACGTGACGGCGGAGGAGCGTGGCGATCACGAGGTCCGCGTCGCCGCTCTGAAAGCCCGCGCGACCGAGGTGTCGCTCGAAATCACCTCGACTGTTTTCGAGGCACTCGGAGCGCGTGCTACGGCGAGTAAGTACGGATTCGATCGCTTCTGGCGCAACGTGCGCACTCACACCCTGCATGATCCCGTCGCTTACAAGCGTCGTGAGGTCGGTCGTTGGGTTCTGACCGGAGAGCTACCCGAGCCGACCTGGTACTCGTAGAACATTCTCGTAGAAGGAAGACAATGAGCACCGAAAAGATTGCCGACGCAATAAAGTTCGCATACTGGGTCCCGAACGTCAGCGGTGGTCTCGTCACCAGCGACATCGAGCAGAGAACCAGTTGGGACTACGAATACAACAAGAAGCTCGCGCAGACGGCGGAGAACAACGGCTTCGAGTATGCGTTGAGTCAGGTTCGCTACGAGGCAAGCTACGGGGCCGAATTTCAGCACGAGTCGACGAGCTTCAGCCTTGCGTTGCTGCTGGCGACGGAACGATTGAAGGTCATTGCGGCGGTGCACCCGGGTCTGTGGCAGCCGGCGGTGTTGGCCAAGCTCGGTGCCACCGCCGACCACCTGTCGAACGGACGCTTCGCGGTCAATGTCGTCAGCGGATGGTTCAAGGACGAATTCACCCATCTAGGGGAGCCGTGGCTCGAGCACGACGAAAGATACCGGCGCAGTGCAGAATTCCTCCAGGTGCTCCGCAAGATCTGGACCGAGGACGACGTCGATTTCCGGGGCGACTTCTACCGTATCCACGACTTCACCTTGAAGCCCAAGCCGCTGAACACTCCCGATCGGCCCAACCCCGAACTGTTCCAGGGCGGCAATTCGTCTGCTGCACAGGAGAACGCGGGCCGCTACTCGGACTGGTACTTCAGCAACGGCAAGGACTACGACGGCGTCACCGAGCAACTGGACAACATTCGCCGGGTTGCGCGATCGCACGACCGTGAGGTCAAGTTCGGTCTCAACGGCTTCATCATCGCCCGCGATACGGAAAAGGAAGCCAAGGACACGCTTCGCGAAATCATCGAGAAGGCGAACAAGCCGGCCGTCGAGGGGTTCAGGGGCGCAGTCCAGCAGGCCGGATCGTCGACGAAGGACGGCAAGGGCATGTGGGCGGATTCGACATTCGAGGATCTCGTTCAGTACAACGACGGTTTCAAGAGCCAGCTGATCGGAACTCCCGAGCAGGTAGCCCGCCGCATCGTCGAGTACCGCAAGCATGGGGTGGACTTGATCCTCGGTGGGTTCCTGCACTTTCAGGAAGAGATCGAGTACTTCGGCGCGAACGTCTTGCCACTGGTCAGAGAGTTGGAATCTGCTCCGGCGCTGGTCGGGGCCGTCTGAATCGAGCGCGAAACACCGAATCGGGTCCGTAGACTAGCGTGGTCTACGGACCCGATTCAGTGCTATTTCAGGAGAGTGTCATGACCTTTTCACCCGAAGGCCCGCGTTCGTCGGGACCCGGTTCCGGCGGTTATGGCAGTGGCTACTCGCCGGAAGGCTCCCGGCCCTCGACGCCCGGTTACGGCAGCTACGGCCCGACCGGTCAGCAATACGGCGGCCAGCCGCAGCAACCACAACAACCGCAGCAACCGTCGCAGTTCGGGCAGCCGTCGTCTCCGTCACCGACCGGCCAGTACTCCCCGCCGCTCGCATCGGACCGGCCGTCGCCGCTTCCGCGGATTCTGGCTCTCGTCGTTGCAGGTCTCGGCGTTCTCAGTTTCTTGGTCGGACTGGCCGGACAATACGAAGTTCCGGGCGAGGCGGTCAATTTCTTCTTCGTTCAGACCGGTGACCCGACGTCGATCGCCCTCCTGCTGGCAGGCGGACTCGTCGCGGCCAGTGGGTTGTTGCCCAAGCAAGCGGGCACGATGGGCGTCGCTGCGGCACTGTCGGTAGCCGGCTGGTTGGTGTTGGTGTTCCAGTCCTTCAACACCGGTGATGCGGGCCCGATCGGCGCATCCATCGAGCTCGGGGTCGGCGGAATGATCGTCCTCGTACTGGGATTCGTGCAGTCGGTCCTCGCAGTCGCCGCGACCCTGTTCGGCGCCGGTGTGATCAAAGCGCCGCAGCCCAAGCCGAAGTCGTACGGGCAGACGAACTTCCAGGGCTACGGTCAGCAGGCTCCCGGTTACGGTCAGCAGAGTCAGGGCCAGGGCCAGGGTTATGGCGGCTATGCCCAACCGACACAGCAGAACTACGGCGTCCCCGGTCAGGGCTATGTTCCGCCCAGCTACACCGGACCATCACAGGGGCAGCAGAATCAGCCGAACCAGAACACCACCGGCGGCCTCGGCTATCCCGTCGGCACCTCGAAGCCAGAGTCCTCGCCCAGCGGACTCACCGGTCCTGCCGGACAGAACTCTCCGTACGGCCAGCCCCAGTACGGCCAACCGCCGGTAGGTTCGGGTGGCTACGGTGCTCCGCAGCACGCTGTTCCGTCGGACGCGCCGAGTGAGCGCACCGATGATTCCGGGGACGAGAGCACGCCTCCGTACAGTGCTCCGACGCAGGCGTTCGGTCAGACACCGTCGGATGAGGACAAGAAGTGAGCTCTGCTCGGCGCGCCTGATCGAACCGGTCGCCTGTTGGTGCAACGCTCGTAGCCGATGAGCGCCGTACTGAATCAGGAGAAGAAGCGCACCGGACGCACCCCTCGTCCGCCGGAGCGTCGACAGGTCCTTTCGCCTGCCCAGTCCAGAACCTTGATCGGCGTCGCTTTCCGCGTCCCAGGTGTTCTTCTTGCGATCATCACGACGGTCGTGCTGGTGACGCTCGTGTCGGTCAACAGTGAACTCACCGGCACCTTCGGCGCCATCGCAGGCCTGTGGTTCGCGGTCCACTTGGTTCCGCTGAGCATCGCGGGCACCTCCCTCGGTGTCTTCCCGCTATTGCCCACCCTGGTGGTCGCGGCCGTGGTCGTCCGCCGCATCGCCAGGACCATGACGGAGACGACCACCCGCCGCGACTGTGCGTGGATCGTCGGCGCCGCAGTACTCGGTCCGCTCGTCGTGACGGCCTTGGCGCTGGCGGTCGCTGCGGATGCGTCGGCAGCGATCGGGCTGTCGAGTCCCCATGCGTTGGTCGCATTCGCGTGGGTGGCGGGCGTACATGCGGTGTCGGCGGGTATCGGAGTTTGCGTCGGGACCTGGAACTCCGACGCTGTCGCAGAGCGTGTGCCGACGTGGATCGGAGAAATCGTCACGCCGACGATTCGAGCCGCGTCGGTTCTGGTCGCAGGCGGCGGCGCGATCGTGCTGGTGGCCATGATCGCCTCCTGGTCCACGATGGAAATGCTGCTCGAATCCGGCAACGGGTTCGTAGGTTTCCTCGGGCTGACAGTGCTGTCCGTTCTCTACCTTCCCAACGTCGTGTTGGGTTCTCTTGCGGTCGCAGTCGGATCCTCGTCGCACATCGGTGACGTGACAGTGAGCCTCTTTCAGTCCGTCGGTGGCCCGGTCCCCCCGTTGCCGATCCTGTCCGTCCTACCCGAGGGCGCTGCACAGACCGCGTGGATGCTGATGCTGATCGTCCCCATCTGCGCGGGCATACTCCTCGGGCGTGAGTGCGCGCGGCGGTCGGTCGACGTCCACTACGCGCTGTCTTCGGTATGGCTCGGCGCAGCAGTCATCGGCCTGTGCGCCCTAGTCCTCGGGTTCGCGGCAGGTGGCAACCTCGGCACTTTCGGAACCGTGCAGGTCACGGTCTGGTCGTTCGGCCTTCTCGTGTTCGCCTGGCTTGCGGTCGTCGGATCCATCGCCGCGGCAGTGACTGTGTGGCGCGGAGGATCCAAGGAGCTTCCGGTTCCCGACGTCGCACCGGCAGGAGCTGTGGCAGTCGCCGCGATCGGCCCGCCCGTCGTCCACGAGGAGCGGGCGGTCGACGCGGAGGTTGTCGAGGAGCCGGACATGGTCGAGGCGGCACCGGCAGTCGTCGACCAGCCCGCCGACGATCCGGCCGAGGACATCGTCGACGCCGAGGTCGTCGAGGTCCCGGACGACGAGCAGACAAGCGACGAGGTCGATACCGAGACTGCGGCGACCCCGGACGGGGACGACAAGCCCTGACCGGACCACCCCATGACAGGACCTGGCTGACGGCGGTGCTGACCGCTGCGACTACTGTTCATGCTGCCCCGGTTCGGTACCGACGGGTGTTCCGCCTCGATATATCAGGAGAAGTGCGCTGACTGCCTCGCGTGAGACACCCGCTCGGGTCGTCGTCCTCGCATCGGGGGCGGGCTCTCTGTTGCTGGCGCTTATGACGGCCGCGCAGAGCGACGCCTATCCTGCCCGGATCGCGGCGGTCGGGGTCGATCGTGACTGCGACGCGGCCCGGCACGCACACTCGGCGAGCATTCCGCATTTCCGTATCGGCCTGCGCGATCATGCGGATCGAGATGCGTGGGACGCCGCTCTCACCGAAGCCGTACTCGAACACGAGCCCGATCTCGTGGTGACGGCGGGGTTCATGAAGATCCTCGGACCCCGCTTTCTCGACGCCTTCGCCGGCCGGATCATCAACACACACCCCGCGCTGCTCCCGGCCTTCCCCGGAGCCCATGCTGTCGAGGACGCGCTCGCGTATGGCGTCAAACTGACCGGGTCGACGGTTCATCTCGTCGACGCGGGTGTCGATACCGGGCCGGTTCTGGCCCAGGAAGCTGTGCCCGTGCACCCAGACGACGATCGATCGTCGTTGCACGAGCGAATCAAGACCGTGGAACGCAGGCTGCTGGTCGACGTGGTCGCTGCGGTTGCCACCCGAGGTGTTGTCTCCGATGGACGAAAGGCTCACATCCAACCATGAGTGAACGTAAAGCAGTGCGTCGCGCGCTGGTCAGCGTCTATGACAAGACCGGATTGATCGAGCTCGCGACCGGCTTGCACAACGCAGGCGTCGCTCTGGTCTCCACCGGGTCGACCGCGTCCAAGATCGCCGACGCCGGGATACCGGTCACCAAGGTCGAGGATCTGACCGGTTTTCCCGAGACGCTCGACGGCCGAGTCAAGACGCTGCACCCGCGCGTGCATGCAGGCGTGCTCGCCGACACCCGGCGGCCCGAGCATCTCGCACAGCTCGAGGACTTGGGTATCGAGGCATTCGAGCTCGTCGTGGTGAACCTCTATCCGTTCACCGATACAGTTGCCAGCGGCGCTACCCCCGACGAGTGCGTGGAGCAGATCGACATCGGTGGACCGTCCATGGTTCGCGCCGCGGCCAAGAATCACCCGTCCGTTGCTGTGGTCGTCGATCCGGCCCGCTACGAGGATGTGCTCAGTGCCGTCGCAGGCGGTGGGTTCACTCTGGCGGAGCGTATTTCGCTTGCTGCACAGGCGTTTCAGCACACCGCCGCATACGACGTCGCAGTAGCGTCGTGGATGAGCAGTGTGCTCGTAGACTCCGACGAGCAGTTCCCTGAGTGGGTCGGCGGCACGTGGGATCGGTCCGCGGTGCTTCGGTACGGCGAGAACCCGCATCAGGCCGCAGCGCTGTACGTGAGTCCCACCGGCAGCGGTATCGCGCAGGCAGAGCAGTTGCATGGCAAAGAGATGTCGTACAACAACTTCACCGACGCCGACGCTGCATGGCGTGCGGCGTTCGATCACGAGGCACCGACCGTCGCAATCATCAAGCACGCCAACCCGTGTGGCATCGCGGTGGGCGCCGACATCGCCGAGGCACACCGCAAGGCGCACGCCTGCGACCCGGTCAGCGCATACGGCGGCGTCATCGCGGCCAATCGTGAGGTGACGGTCGACATGGCCGAGCAGGTCGCCGAAATCTTCACCGAGGTCATCGTCGCCCCGTCGTACGCGGACGGTGCGCTCGGAGTTCTGCAGCGCAAGAAGAACGTTCGTGTTCTGCTGGCTACACCGCCGTCGCCTCAGGGGGTCGAGCTCAAGCCGATTTCCGGTGGCACCCTGATGCAACAGCGTGACGCGATCGACGCCGACGGCGACAACCCGGCCAACTGGACCCTCGCCGCCGGTGATCCCGCCGACGAGCAGACCATGAAGGACCTCGTATTCGCCTGGCGCGCAGGACGTGCAGTGAAGTCCAACGCGATCCTGCTGGCCAAGGACGGCGCTTCCGTCGGTGTCGGCATGGGACAGGTCAACCGCGTCGACGCCGCGCACCTGGCAGTCCAGCGTGCGGGCGACCGCGTCGAGGGTTCGGTGGCGTCCTCGGACGCGTTCTTCCCGTTCCCCGACGGCCTGCAGGTCCTGCTGACTGCAGGGGTGAAGGCTGTGGTGCAGCCCGGTGGGTCGGTGCGCGACAACGAGGTCATCGCGGCAGCTCAGGACGCCGGGGTCACCCTCTACCTCACGGGTTCGCGGCACTTCGCTCACTGACCCTTCCGCCGAGTTCGAAGTTATGTACGGATTCTTGTGGAAATCGCGACCCAACTTCGATCTCGGCGGGGCTCAGACTGGCGCACCGCCTGCGCGCAACGCGTCGCGGATTCGGGCAACGAGAGCAATTCCGCCTCGCCGTAGTTGCTGTGCGCTGACCCGAATCACCTTCCAGCCAAGTTGCTCCAACCGATAGGTCCGCTCGATGTCCCATGCACGCTGTTCCGGGTTCAACCAATGGTGCTCGCCGTCGTACTCGACTGCGACCTTCCACCTCTTCCATCCCAGATCGATTCGCGCAAATACCTTGCCGTCGGCTCCATGCACCTTGATCTGGGTTTCGGGCCGGGGAAGTCCAACGTCGTGAATCAACAACCTCAGCCTCGACTCCTGGGGCGATTCGGATCCGCCGTCGGCGATCTGGAGAACCTGCCGCAGTTGCACGATGCCACGGCTTCCTCGGTGCTTGTCGGCGAGCAGCGTGACGGTACCCGGTTGCAGTGATGTTGCGTTGCATAGTGAGTCGACCATTGCCAGAGCGTTCGCGAATGTTCCCTTTCGGCCCAGGTCGAATGCAGTTCTTGCGGCACTGGTGACGGATATGCCATCGATCGTCTCTACTTCACCTGTCAGAAGTTCATCTGCTCTGATCAGAATGGCTGCGTACGGCTGTCGGTGTTCGTGCCAGATCAGTTCGGCCTTGTGCTCCGCGGAAATCCACTTGCTTCCGTGCAGAGCCGCCGCGCTCGGTCCCGCAACGACGGCTTTACCCCTCGAGAACACCGATGCGGCGCACGCCCTCGTTGCTGCGTCGATCTCGCAGGGGCGACGCATATAGACGTCACGGTAGATCTTCAGGTAGTCGCGACGAAGTTCGGCGCGGGTGAGGAGCCCGTCCCTCACTGCCTCAGATCCGAGGAACGGTGCGTTGTCCATCCATTAACGATCACAGGCCACGGGTCGCGTTTCTCGGCCGATTGTCGATCTGTGGATGAACGAATATTTCATCCACAGTCGTCGAAATCGAAGCTATGTACGGGGGATTGTGCTAGCCCCGTCGCCCAGATCGAGGTTAGGGCGCAAATTCGCACACAATCGCGGCATAGCTTCGATCTCGGCGGGAAGTGCGGACTCGACGAGGGTGCACAAACGTGCGAACGCTCGTAGCGTGGAGAGGTGACCCCTACCCAACCTGGCATCACCACCGTCGGCGAGCTGCGCGCGTCCGGACACGTGCAGCGTTCCGTCAAAGACGAACTCCGGGAAAATCTGCTCGACGCTCTCCGCGAAGGCCGCGACGCGTGGCCGGGGATACTCGGCTTCGACAAGACCGTGCTCCCGCAGTTCGAACGCGCGATCCTCGCTGGCCACGACGTCGTTCTTCTCGGCGAACGTGGTCAGGGCAAGACTCGATTGCTCCGTACGCTTCACCTCCTGCTGGACGAGTGGTCCCCGGTTATCGAGGGCTCCGAGCTCGGCGAGCATCCCTACGAACCCATCACCCCGGCGAGCAAGCGGCGCGCGAAGGAATTAGGCGATGCACTCCCCGTCGTGTGGCGGCACCGCAACGAGCGGTACGCGGAGAAGCTCGCGACTCCGGACACGTCGGTTGCCGACCTCGTGGGCGACGTCGACCCTGTCAAGGTGGCCGAGGGACGCAGCCTGGGTGATCCCGAGACCATTCACTTCGGTCTGGTTCCGCGCAGCCATCGCGGAATTGTGGCCATCAACGAGTTACCCGACCTCGCCGAGCGCATCCAAGTGTCGCTCCTCAATGTCATGGAAGAGCGCGACATTCAGGTCCGCGGTTACACGCTTCGGCTGCCGCTCGATGTCGTGCTCGTGGCGAGCGCCAACCCCGAGGACTACACCAACCGTGGGCGGATCATCACCCCGCTGAAGGACCGGTTCGGTGCCGAGATCCGCACCCACTACCCGCACGCCCTCGACGACGAGATCTCGGTGATCGAGCAGGAAGCCAACCTGCCCGCGGCTGTGCCGTCGTATCTGCTCGAGATTCTTGCTCGCTTCACCCGACTGCTTCGCGAGTCACCGTCGGTCGATCAGCGGTCGGGCGTCTCTGCCCGGTTCGCTATCGCAGCTGCCGAGACCATCGCTGCTGCAGCAGTTCACCGCGCAGCCGTGCTCGGTGAGAGCGACGCGGTGGCGCGTCCGGTCGACCTGGGGACCATCATCGAGGTACTCCGAGGCAAGGTCGAATTCGAATCCGGGGAGGAAGGCCGCGAAACGGAGGTCCTCGAACACCTCCTGCGGCGTGCGACCGCTGATACCGTCCGCGAGCGGTTGGGTGGAATCAACCTGGCGCCCTTGGTCACCGCGATCGAAGAGGGCGATCCGGTCGTGACCGGTGATCGCATCGCAGCCAAGACACTGATCGGAGAGTTGCCCGACCTGGAGGTCCTGCAAGAGATCGACGAGCGGCTCGACGCGACCACCGACGGCGAACGCGCGGCGGCAACAGAACTGGCGCTGGAAGGCCTCTATCTGGCGCGACGTATAGCCAAGGACCCCGACGACGACGGTCAGACGGTGTACAGCTGATGCCGGCCAGCAGATACGGGCGATATCACGGAGGACCTGATCCGCTGGCCGCACCCGTCGACCTGAGAGAAGCTCTCGAGTCCATCGGCAACGACGTCCTGGAGGGCGCGTCGCCCAAGCGCGCGATGCAGGAGATGCTTCGTCGTGGAACGCAGAACATGCGCGGTCTCGACGATCTTGCGGCCGAGGCCAACCGTCGTCGACGAGATCTTCTGCGGAAGAACAACCTCGACGGGACGTTGCAGGAAGTGCGCGAGCTCCTCGACAAGGCTGTTCTCGAGGAGCGCAAGACCCTCGCCCGAGCTCTCGACGACGACGCTCGCTTTCAGGAGATGCAGATCGGTGACCTGTCGCCGTCGACTGCGCAGGCCGTGCAGGAATTGGCCGACTACGACTGGCGCTCGTCCGAGGCGCGGGAGAACTTCGAGAAGATCAAGGATCTGCTCGGCCGCGAGATGCTCGATCAACGCTTCGCCGGTATGAAGAATGCGCTGGAAAATGCCACGGACGAAGACCGTCGGGCGATCAGCGAGATGCTGAAGGACCTGAACGAGCTGCTCGACAAGCACAATCGGGGTGAGGACACCGACGAGCAGTTCGCCGACTTCATGCGCAAGCACGGGCAGCACTTCCCGGAGAATCCGCAGAATGTGGACGAGCTCCTCGACTCGCTCGCGCAGCGAGCTGCAGCGGCTCAGCGTTTGCGCAACTCACTCAGTCCCGAGCAACGAGCAGAGCTCGATGCACTGGCGCAGCAGGCGTTCGGTGATTCGAATTTGCTCCAACAACTGGATCAGCTCGACCAGAACCTCCAACAAGCAAGGCCCGGCGAGGATTGGGACGGTTCGCAGAACTTCCGTGGCGAGAATGGCATGGGGCTCGGCGACGGAACCGGTGCACTCCAGGACATCGCGGAGCTCGAGAACCTCGGCAACCAATTTTCGCAGCAGTACAACGGCGCCGCGCTCGACGACATCGATGCGGAAGCACTGCTGAAGCAGTTGGGTCCCGAGGCAGCAGCGGATGCGCGGATGCTCTCGGAGCTCGAAAAGGCGCTGGAGCAGCAAGGGTTCATGGACAAGGGTGCAGACGGGCAGTGGCGTCTGTCTCCGAAGGCGATGCGTCAGTTGGGTCAGTCCGCGTTGAAGGACGTGGCAGGCAAGATTTCCCGACGCGGTGGCGAGCGGGATACCCGTCGAGCAGGCGCGATGGGGGAGCCGACGGGCGCATCGCGAGCCTGGGAGTTCGGCGATACCGAGCCGTGGGACGTGACGAGGACCGTCAACAATGCAGTACTGAGGACTGCGGCGTCGGGCGGGGAGTTCCCAGTCCAGTTGCAGGTCACCGACGTCGAGATCAGCGAAACCGAAACCAGGACGCAGGCTGCCGTCGCGTTGCTGGTCGACACGTCGTTCTCGATGGTCATGGACGGACGATGGGTGCCGATGAAGCGAACTGCACTCGCGCTCAATCACCTTGTCAGTACCCGGTTCCGGGGCGACGACCTGCAACTCATCGGATTCGGTCGGCATGCGCAGAAGTTGACGGCGTCGGAGTTGGCGGGTCTCGACGGTGCCTACGACCAAGGGACCAACCTGCACCATGCGTTGTTGCTGGCGGCCAGGCATCTGCGTCGTCATCCGAACGCTCAACCGGTGGTGTTGATCGTGACGGATGGGGAGCCGACAGCGCATCTCGAACCTGACGGTCATGCGTTCTTCGACTATCCGCCGTCGCCGCGCACACTGGGGCTGACGGTGCGCGAACTGGACACCATCGCGAAACTCGGCGCGCAGGTGACCATCTTCAGGCTGGGCGACGATCCGGGGCTCGCGCGGGTGGTCGATCGCATGGCCGAGCGCGTGGGTGGGCGGGTCATTGCTCCGGACCTCGACGGACTCGGTGCCGCGGTGGTCAGCGACTATCTGAAGCGCCGCAGGAAAGGGTGAGGCCTCCGGCCCAGTGGCACGATTAAGTGCACCCTGGTGAACTTAATCGTGCCACTGGCGCGGAGCGCTATTTCTCGACCTTGAAACCGACCCCGCCCCAGAACGCGAATCCGGTCACGATGATGCGCGGCGCGTTCGGCGCACCGGTCTGGGCGATGTGATCGAAGCCGCCCATGATGCCTGCCCCGCGGACCTCGACGCCGATGTTCGGCGGAACGGTGATCTCGATTCCGCCCATGATCGCTACGCAGTTGATCGTCACCTCGGGGACCGTGAAGTGCGCGTGGCGCAGATCGATCTCACCGCCACCCCAGAACGCGATCGCCTCGATACGCGGCGCCACGGTCCATTCGCCCTTGCGTACGAAGCCGCTCATGATGGCGAGCGCGCGATCGACGTCGGGCCCTGCATTGGAATACTGAACCGAGGAGGGCGGAGCAGGGGCAAGGTCGCTCGTCAGCACGTCGAGCTCGCCGTAGGTCTTCGCCTTGTAGGCCGCCGCGGTCCGTTCGTCGTACTCGGCGAGGCTCAATTGTCCGTCTGCGAGTGCGTCGCTGAGAAGCTTGGCGACGAGATTTCGATCGGCATCGGCCGCGCGCACCGATGCTCGCTGCTGTTCGGGTAAGTGATCGCTCACCGGGCTCACGTTACTAGGCTGCGTTGACGATGGCTCGGTCTCCGAGCGGAGACTGAAGGGTCATCTGCATCGTTCCGTAGACGGCCACCATGATGCAGACCTTGTCCGCGGCCTCCGGGAGCGTGCCGGTCCGGAGTGCGACGACGACTTCGGTGTCGGACTCGGTGACCTCGACTTCGGCTCCGTAGCACTCGGGTGTGCCGGTGACGAAATGGATGGCAATGGTGTTGGGGGAGATTTGGCTCCACGATTCGAACGGCGTCGGGGCGGCTCTGACCAGGCCAGTGGTCGACTCGAACATCGTGCCGACCTCGCCGACCGGAACCTCGACCGGGACGGGCGGAGCACTCGGGCTGTGCAGCGTGTCGTCGGGGGCAGTGCTACTGGTGGTTTCGACGCTCTCGCTGCTGCCGGCCGCGTTCTCGCTACAGCCGACCAGCAGGACGCACAGCAGTAGCCCCGCGGCCAGAAACCTCATGTCTCCAAGGTAGCTGTGGGAGCTGAGTAGAACCTTTGGGTCGGCCATCGTGTCGCTCAGGCCAGCAGCGCGGTGACGAGTGCGATCACGGGAATCGAGACGAGGGTCGTGACGAATGCAGTATCGCGCGCAAGAACGACGCCGCGGTTGTAGCGACTGGCGAACACGAAGACGTTCTGCGCCGTCGGGAGTGCGGAGATGACGGTGATGGCGAAGAGTTCGTGACCGGCGAGTCCCATCGCCAACGCCATCGAGAAACCGAGGACCGGTTGCAGCACCATCTTCAACGTCGACGCGAGGATGACGTCACGTCGTGGACTCGTGCCCTTTTGTAGAACGCGCGCGCCGTAGAGCGACAGTCCGAACGCGAGCAACGCACCGGGCACCGCGGCGCCCCCGACGAGATCGAACGGCTGCATGATCGACTCCGGTAATTCGATACCGGTGACCGAGAGCAGCAGACCCGCAGCGCCGGCCAGGACGATCGGATTCTTGAATGGAGTGACGACGATTGCGCGAATCGACGCCTTTTTTCCCATCGTCGACAGGTCGAGGACGGTCAGAGCAAGAGGTGAATAGATCATGATCTGAAACAGCAGCAGAGGCGCGACGAAGTTGGCGTCACCGAGGACGAAGACCGCGATGGGGATGCCGAGATTGGCGGCGTTGACGTACGAGGCTGCGAGTCCGCCCACGGTCGCCTCCGGCACCGCACGCTTCAGTGCCCACTTCGCGATCGCGAAGTAGATCGCGCCCACGAGGAGCGCAGTCACCCCGGCAACCACAAGAACGGGGGACAGGATCACCGCCAGGTCCGACTGAGCGAGCGTCACGAAGAGCAAGGCCGGTGTGGCCACGAAGAAGACCAGTCGGCTCAGTACGAACTGGCCGTGTTCGCCCAGAACCTCGAAACGGGCGAGCACATACCCCAATGCGATGACGATGAAGATGACAGTGAAGCCCTCGAGAACACCGGACATGAAGGGCTCAGGTTCTCGATTCTGGTGTAGGCGACGAGGAGGAGACTAACTCTAGTGCGCACGCAGAAAGGCCACGCACCCGAGCGGTGCGTGGCCTTTCTGCTAGCGAAGTTTCTAGCGGCTGGTGAACGGCAGCAGAGCCATCTCACGGGCATTCTTCACCGCGACGGCAACCTGACGCTGCTGCTGCGGGGTGAGGCCGGTTACGCGGCGGCTGCGGATCTTGCCGCGGTCGGAAATGAACTGACGAAGAAGGTTGATGTCCTTGTAGTCCACCGTGGTGACCTTGGCGGCGTTCAACGGATTCTTCTTGGGTCGACGCCCTGCCTCTGCGCGGACCTTCTTCGACGGTGCTCTCTTGACTGCCATCTGTTTTTTCCCTGTTCCTTACCAGCTCGACTTGTGGACGCCGGGCAGCTCCCCGCGGTGAGCCATCTCGCGCATTTTCACGCGGGAAAGTCCAAATTTCCGTAGGTAGCCGCGCGGACGTCCATCCGCAGCGTCACGATTGCGCAATCGTACCGGACTCGAGTCGCGCGGCAGACGCTGCAGTGCCGCCTGAGCATCGGCACGCTCGGAATCGGAGGTCGACGGTTTGCGGATGATCTCTTTCAGCTCGGCCCGGCGCGTCGCCCACCGCGCGACGACGACCTTGCGCTGCTCGTTCTTGGCGATCTTCGACTTCTTGGCCATGTCAGCGCTCTTCTCGGAAATCGACGTGCTTGCGGACGACGGGGTCGTACTTCTTCAGGACGATCCGGTCGGGGTCGTTGCGGCGGTTCTTCCTGGTCACGTACGTGTAGCCGGTTCCGGCAGTCGACTTCAGCTTGATGATCGGACGGACGTCCGTGCTCTTGCCCATCAGAACTTTTCCCCCCGCGCGAGCAGTGTTGCGACGACCGCATCGATGCCGTCGCGGTCGATGGTCTTGATGCCTTTTGCCGACAGCGTCAACGTGACGCGGCGACGCAGGCTCGGCACGAAGTAGGTCTTCTTCTGAATGTTCGGATCCCAGCGACGGTTGGTCCTCACATGGGAGTGGGACACGGACTTGCCGAATCCTGGTTTCCTCCCGGTCACCTGGCAGTGCGCGGACATACGCGCTCCTCTCTAGCTGTTATGACAATCGTTTTCGACAAAGCGCTTCGAGGAATGTAGCGTGCATCCGTAGCAAATGACAATCGTTGTCGAAAGAAGGGTGCTCGTGAACTATCCAGTGGACCGTCGCACGCCGGTCGTCCTCGTATCGGGCTGGACGGGTGCCATGGACGCGGTAGTGGCCTCGCTACTGACGCCAGGAACCGCCGCTGTCCGACACGAACTTGGCCGGGTGCACGAAGGAGTGGTCCGCCGGACGCTGTACGCGAACGCCGAACCGCCGCGAGAAACGATCCTCGAACTGGCCCACGGATGCGTCTCGTGCACCTTGCGCGAGGACTTGCTGCCACTGCTGCGCCGGCTCGCGGCGCGCAGTTCGGTACAACGCATCGTGCTTGCCATGGACCCGGCCCTCGAACCCGAGGCGCTGTGCTGGGCGATCGAGAACGTCGTGGTCGCAGGTGTCGTCGGGCAGGTCGACGGGCCGGCCTCGCGAGATGTTCGCATCGACGCCGTCGTCGATTGTCTCGACGCCGCAACCTGGCTCGCCGACGCCACTGGCGACGACGCGCTCGCCGATCGAGGCATAGTCGCCAGCGGTGACGACGATCGAACCGTCGCACAAGTCGTCGTCGGGCAGGTCGACTACGCAGATGCGCTCGTTGTTTCTGTCGACCCCGACGTCGAGCCGTGGGAGCGTGCCAAACTCACGGCAGTTCTCGAGCGACTGGCGCCGGGTGCGCCGATTGCGTGGGTCGGCCGGGGTGACACACTCGACGCCGAAGCTCTCGTCGCTGCAGTGCCATTCGACGCCAGGCGCGGCGAGGTCACCGATGCCCACTCGCCATTGCTTCGGGGGCAGCCGCCGTTGACCGGCGAGTGCGGGGTGAGCCTTGTCGAGTTCACCGCGACCCGGCCGTTCCATCCCGAACGACTGCACGAAGCGATCGATGTCCTTCTGGACGGCGTCGTCACTGCGCGCGGACGAGCTTGGGTGGCCACGCAGCCCGACGAAGCGCTGTGGATCGAGTCCGCGGGCGGGGGACTGCGTGTCGCCAGTGCCGGTAAATGGTTGGCGGCGATGACCCCGGAGGAGCAGGACGGCGTCGACACCTCCCGTCGGGCGATGGCCGCACTGCGGTGGGACGACGAATTCGGTGATCGAGACACCTCACTCGTGGTCCTCGTTCATGCGGCGGACCCGTCGGAGATCGATCGAACTCTGCAGTGGGCCTTGGTCTCCGATGACGAGATGCAAGACCGCAATGCCTGGAAGCACTGGAACGACCCGTTCGGGCAGTGGCACGAAGACCCCTGTGAAACAAGCGAATCGCCCTATCAGGACACACACCGAGAGGCAACAGAATGAAATCAGGAATTCACCCCGACTACCACCCGGTGGTCTTCCAGGACGCGGGCACGGGGACGAAATTTCTCACCCGCTCCACCATCACCTCATCTCGTGAGATCGAATGGGAGGACGGGGCCACTTACCCGCTCGTCGTCGTCGACGTCACCAACGAATCGCACCCGTTCTGGACCGGCGCGAGCCGCATCATGGACACCCAAGGCCGCGTCGAGAAGTTCGAGAAGCGTTACGGCCGCCGCACGCGGAAGGACGTCTGAGTCATGGCTGTACCGAAGCGGAAGATGTCGCGATCCAACACCCGCAGTCGTCGGGCGCAGTGGAAGGCGACAGCGCCGGATCTGGTGACCGTCCGCGTCGCGGGGGTGGAGTATCGAGTCCCTCGCCGGCTCGTCAAGGCCGTGCAGACGGGGGTGTACGACCCCAGCTAGCGGTAGGTTGAGCCTATGACAGAGCCCTCGGCCAAGGACGTCAAGCGTTGGCGACGCTATCTCGCCGACGAACGGGCCGAGGCTGCGGTCTACCGCGACCTCGCCGGGCGTCGTACCGGCGAGGAGCGCGAGATCCTCCTCGCGCTCGCCGAGGCAGAGGGCCGTCATGAGGCGCATTGGCGACGCCTGCTCGGTGATCGAGTGGGCATGCCGCTGAAGGGAAGCCTCCGCACCCGCGGCCTCGGAGTCATGGCCCGACGGTTCGGGTCGGTGTTCGTGCTCGCACTCGCGCAGCGCGCCGAGACCAGGTCTCCCTATACGCCGGAGTCCGGTGCCACCGACGCGATGATCGCCGACGAACAGATCCACGCCGAGGTGGTTCGCGGGCTTGCGACGCGCGGACGAAACCGTCTGTCCGGCAACTTCAGAGCCGCAGTGTTCGGGGCCAACGACGGACTCGTCAGCAATCTCGCGCTCGTCCTCGGCATCAGTGGCAGTGGCGTGTCCAACAACATCGTTCTGGTCACCGGACTCGCCGGGCTACTTGCCGGTGCCCTGTCGATGGGCGCGGGGGAGTACGTGTCGGTTCGCTCGCAGCGGGAGTTGCTCGAGGCGTCGGCACCCGACGGTTCCGCCCGCGAGGCCGTCCACCATCTCGACGTCGACTCCAACGAACTGGCGTTGGTCTACCGTGCGCGTGGCATGTCGCCCGATGATGCCGAGACCAAGGCATCCCGTGTGCTCGAGAATCTGTCTTCGGAGGATGCGATGGCCGCTGAGTCCGGTGTTCACGAATCGGTTGGAACCGGAATCGGTGCCGCCATGGCCAGCTTCTGTTTCTTCGCCTCCGGTGCGGTCATCCCGGTGCTGCCGTATCTCGTAGGACTGGAAGGTGTTGTAGCGCTGGTGGTTGCCGCAGTGCTGGTGGGCATCGCTCTGCTCGGGACAGGAACGGTGGTCGGACTGCTCAGCGGAGGCCCGCCGGTCAAGCGCGCTCTGCGACAGTTGGCAATCGGGTACGGGGCGGCGGGAGTGACCTATCTGTTGGGAGTGCTGGTCGGTGGAGGCGTCTGAAGGAAATTCGCGCGCGTTCCTCGTGCCCGGAGAGTTATTGTGTCTCTCATGCCGACTCACTTCCGTTCGCTGATCGCTGCCGTCGGGGCGGCGTCCCTGGTGCTGGGCGCATCTGTTCTGAGTGTCTCGGTCGCAGCAGCGGACGAGGTCGACACGACGCCGGGGACCGTCGTGAAGGTCGAGGAGTTGGCCGCCGACCTGTGGCTTCCCGGAACGGCCGAAGCCAAGCGGATCACGTACTGGACTGTCGGATCCGACGGCAACCCCGCGTTGAGTACCGGTGCATTCTTTGTCCCCGAAGGCCAAGCGCCCGAGGGCGGCTGGCCCGTGGTGGGCTGGGCGCACGGCACCTCGGGCTTGGACGACGACTGTGCCCCGTCGCTGGTCGGCCCTGCCGACGCCGAGCGAGACCGTCAGTACCTCGGGACGTGGCTAGGTCAGGGCTACGCTATTGCCGCCACCGACTACGTGGGTCTCGGTACACCCGGCTTGATGCCGTATCTCGACGGCAAGGTCTCTGCCCACAATGTCGTCGACTCGGTCAAGGCCGCGGGCGCGGTCGAGGAGTCGTTGTCCAACAAATGGGTGGTCATCGGCCAATCCCAGGGCGGCGGCGCGGCAATCACCACCGCCCGCTACGCGACGGAATACGGTGGGCCCGAACTGGACTACCGAGGAGCCGTCGGAACCGGTGTTCCCGCGAACATCGAACTTGCTCTGTTGCCGTTGGGTCCGGGTGTTCTGCCAGTCGCGATGGGCAAAGGGCTCACGACGTACCTGCTGTACATCCTGGCGGGTCTGCGATACGCGCATCCGGAGATCGAGCTGAACTCGTACCTCACCGAGCAGGGAAGACAACTCGTCGACCGCGCGGAAGAGGTCTGTGTGCTCGACGCCGAGGACGAGTTCGAGGGAACTGTTTCCGGTGATCTGTTCAGCAGACCACTGAATCAGATCCCGAATTTCTACGGTCTTGTCAACGACTACATGGGCGTGCCCACCTCGGGCTACGACCGACCGGTGTTCATCGGCCAGGGTCTGACCGACGTGGATGTGCCTGCGCCCGCTGCGCTTTCGCTGGTTGCCCAGATGAAAGCGAACGGCCAAGACGTCACGTTGCACACCTATCCGACCGATCACAGCGGTGCACTACTTCAATCGCAGGCGGATTCCATTCCGTTCGTGAAACAACTCTTCCACTAGCGCCTCCTTCAACCGAGGGGGCTGAGAGGACACATCATGCCCCCGAAGAAGGCGGGCTCGAAGCTGCTCAATTGGGCTTCCCACATCGAAGACAACACATTGGCTCAGGCACGGGAGACGGCGTCGATGCCGTTCGTGCATCCGCACGTCGCCCTGATGCCCGACGCACACAGCGGAATGGGCAGCGCTGTCGGCACCGTCATCCCGACGCTCGGTGCAGTGATCCCGGCTGCCGTTGGGGTCGACATCGGGTGCGGAATGATCGGTGTACGAACCGGTTTCACCAAGTCAGACGTCCAGGGTGGGGACCTGGCAGTTCTGCGACACGCCATCGAAGCGAGTATCCCACTGTCGCCGGGCAACTACAACATCGGCGTCGACGAGTGGGACTTCACTGCGCCCAAACTGGCCGAACTGGAGGGTCTCGCCGCGTCGAATGCAGTGAACCTCGACCACTCACCGAAGTGGCGGGAGCAGCTGGGTTCACTAGGTGGCGGCAATCACTTCGTCGAACTGTGCCTGGACGAGACCGATCAGGTGTGGCTGTTCCTGCACAGTGGATCGCGTGGTGTCGGAAACAAGATCGCGCAGAAGCACATCAAGGTCGCGCAGCGGCTGTGCTCGCAGTGGTGGATCGATCTGCCGAACAAAGATCTCGCCTACCTGCCGGAAGGCGTGCCCGAATTCGGCCGGTACATCACGGATCTGAAGTGGGCGCAGCGGTTCGCGTTTCTCAATCGGGCCGAAATGATGGACCGGTTCGGAGCGGTGTTCGCCAAGTGGATGGGCACCGAGGACCACCGAGAGCTCGAGAGGATCAATTGCCATCACAACTACACGGTGAAGGAGAAGCACGGAAAGAAGGATGTCTGGTTGACGCGTAAGGGTGCCGTCGATGCGCACGAGGGCGTCAAGGCGATCATTCCCGGCTCGATGGGAACCAGGTCGTACGTCGTTGTCGGTAAGGGGAGCGCCGCCGGTCTGTGCTCGGCTCCGCACGGGGCTGGGCGGAGGTTCTCGCGGACCGAGGCCAGGAAGAGGTACACGCTCGATGATCTGCGGACACGCATGGTGGGAATCGAGTTCCGGGACGGAGAGGAGTTCGTCGACGAGATTCCTGATGCGTACAAGGACATCGACGTCGTGATGGCCGATGCCGTCGATCTCGTGTCGATCGAGCACGAGTTGCGGCAAATTCTCAACGTCAAGGGGACGTAGCAGTCCAGTGGTGCGGCTGAGTGCACTGACGTGTGCTCGGTCGCGCCACTCACATTCCCAAGCGACCGGTCGGTATGAGAGGGTCGGGGCATGGATGATCTACCTCCTATGCGCCCGGTGAGTGTCCCGCCGGACGAGCCTCGCAGTACTGCGCCGTGGTGGAAGGTGGCGCTGGCCTTCGTGGCCGTCGTAGCGCTCGGTGCGACGACGGCGACCAGGAACGGCTCCTGGTGGATTATCGCGCTCGCTGTGGTCATGGTGGTCGGCGGCGCGGTGCTGTGCGTTCAGTCGACTGCGAGGATTCTCGCCGAGAATCGCGGCCGTCGAATACCGTGGTTCGGTTCACCCGCGGTCAGGCCCAGGGCGCTCGACTTCAAACTCGGGTTGGGTGCGCCGGCGGTGATGTTCGGCGCCGGATCGTTGGGGAACAACACCGCATTGTATTGGCCGATAACAACTATCGTGGCGGGCGTCCTGTTCGTGGGGTCGTCGTGGGCGGCGTTCGCGCTTCACAACCGCCGGGTCACAGCCATTTCTGACGCTTGAAGACGATATAGAGAATGCTCGAGCAGATTGCCATCGCCACTATTGCCGCCGGATAGCCGAGGTGCCACTTCAGCTCCGGCATGTCCTCGAAGTTCATTCCGTAGATCGCTGCGACCAGTGACGGGGCGAAAAGTATTGCACCCCAGGACGATATCTTCTTGACCTGCTCGTTCTGGTCGAGGCTCACCTGGGTCATCGCCCGCATCTCGTCGTTCTGTTGTTGTGCGATGAGCGTTGCGTTGACCGACAGCGCGTTCTGGAGGTTGACGCGAAAGGCTTCGACCTGCTCGGCGATGTGGACGCAGTGGTCGAGGACGTCGTGCAGGTCGCGCTGCAATTCGATGTCGACGTCGTACTTGTCCTCACCAAGTTTGAGCGACTCGATCATCGACACCAGGGGGCCCGTCGCGCGTTGGAACTCGGTGACCTCGCGGGAGAGCGTGTAGATGCGACGAGACACTTCGGGGTCGCGTGAGAAGAGTTGGTCCTCGATCTCGTCTATGTCGTTCTGCAGTCCTTCGACCACGGGTTCGTACTCGTCGACGACCTGGTCGAGCAGCGCGTACAGAACCGCGTCCGTCCCGAGCTTGAGCAGATCGGGAGAGTTCTCGAGCCGGGTACGGACGATTGCCAGTTCGGGAGATTCGGCATGGCGGATCGTGATGACGAAGTCAGGTCCGAGGAATACGTGCAGCTCGCCGAACTCGACCTTCTCGGTTTCGTCGTTGTAGCGCGCGGGTCGTAGAACCACGAACAGTTGGTCACCGTACCGTTCGAGCTTGGGGCGCTGATGTGCGTCGATGGCATCTTCGACGACCAATCGATGGAGTCCGAATTCGGCTGCGACCGAATTGATTTCTTCGATCCCGGGACGGTACAGCCCTATCCACGCCATCCCGTGATGCTCGCGCATGGCCTCGCAGGTGCTGTCGAGGCTGTCCGGTGTGAGTGTTCGTTTGCCGTCGACGTAGACGGCGTTGTCGACGATCGGCAACGTGTTGCCTTGTCTCTCGAAGGTTTTTCTCTGGCCAGCAAGAAGCCTGCCAGATCTCGGTCGGAAGCGTCAGAATGGGTCGGTGGATCAACGCGCGCACTTCCTTACACTCGCAACTACCGACCTCGACGCCTCGCGGACGTTCTACATCGACGGACTGGGGTGGAGTCCGCTGCTCGATGTACCCGGTGAGATTGTGTTCTTCCAGATCGCGCATGGCTTGGTCCTCGGGCTGTTCGATGCACAGAAGTTCACCGAGGACCTCGGGCAGGACGGCGGGCCTGCATCCGTGGGCGGGTTGACGCTCTCGCACAATGTCGACTCCCCCGAGGCGGTCGATGCTGTCGTGTCGGCCGCGGCGAAAGCGGGAGCCACCGTGATCAAGCAGCCCAGGCGGGCAGCGTTCGGTGGGTACCACGGTCACTTCACGGACCCGAGTGGCGTCATCTGGGAGGTCTGCCACAATCCTGGCTTCAGTATCGACGCCGACGGGACGGTCCGGTTGGCGGAGCTGTAGCTCTCGCCGATCGGTCTGGCCTGACCTGGCTCGAGGTGCCCGTGCGACCCTTGTCTCGTGCTGGTGGATGTGTTGGGTTTTGTCGGGATCGTCGCGTTCGCGGCATCCGGCGCGTTGATCGGCGTGCGGAAGCGCCTCGATCTGTTCGGAGTCTGCGTCGTCGGGATCACTACGGGAATTGGCGGCGGCATCATCCGCGACGTCCTGCTCGGGATTCATCCCCCGACGTCGCTCGACCAGTGGCCCAACCTCACAGTCGCGTTGGTGACGTCCTTGATCGTGTTCCTCGCACATCCGGTGATGAACCGAATCTGGCGTGGAGTATTGCTGCTCGACGCCTTCGGAATGGGCTTGTTTGCGTCGACGGGTGCAACGATCGCGCTGGCCAGCGGGGGAAGCTCGCTGTCGGCATGCCTGATCGGAGCGACGACTGCCGTTGCCGGTGGTGTGATTCGCGACATGCTCGTCAACGAGGTGCCGTTACTGCTTCGCCGTGATCTGTACGCGGTCCCTGCGCTGTTGGGTTCCACCGTCGTCGCGGTCGTCGAAGGTTCGGGGTTGCCGGGCGACATCGGCCTGGTCGTCGGCACGGTCGCGGCAACAGGACTGCGGGTGCTCGCGCTGTGGCGGCGCTGGAATCTGCCGATTGCCAGGCGGTTGCCCGCTGCGGATGAACTCTGATGGGGACCCTTCTCAGACATATCTCAGTCCATCAGGTCAAACTGTGACAATGCGCATTTTGGTTGTCGACGACGATCGAGCGGTCCGTGACTCGCTCCGGAGGTCACTCACCTTCAACGGTTATACGGTCGAACTGGCCGTCGACGGTCTCGACGCATTGGAGAAGGTCGCCTCGGCGAGGCCGGATGCCTTGGTGCTCGACGTGATGATGCCGCGGCTCGATGGTCTGGAAGTGTGTCGTCGACTGCGCAGCACCGGGGACGATCTGCCGATCCTGGTCTTGACCGCCCGCGATTCGGTCTCCGAGCGCGTCGCAGGTCTCGATGCGGGTGCCGACGACTACCTACCGAAACCCTTCGCGCTCGAGGAGTTGCTTGCACGTCTGCGGGCTTTGTTACGCCGCACTGCGATGGATGCCGAAGGTGAGTCGGAGGCGATGACTTTCGCCGACCTCTCCCTCGACCCGGTCACGCGTGAGGTGACTCGCGCAGAGCGGTCGATCAGCCTGACGCGGACCGAGTTCTCGCTCATGGAAATGCTGATGATGAATCCGCGGCGGGTACTGACTCGCAGCCGGATCCTCGAGGAAGTGTGGGGATACGACTTTCCCACGTCGGGAAATGCGCTCGAGGTGTATGTCGGGTATCTGCGCCGCAAGACCGAAGCTGAAGGCGAGTCGCGTTTGATTCATACCGTTCGCGGAGTGGGCTACGTACTCCGCGAGACGCCCCCGTGATGGTTGCGCCCCTCGGGCGTCGGTCGGCGGGTAGTGATTCGTCGGTGATGCGCCCACCCATGCCGCTGACTCGCACCGTGTCATTGCGGTGGCGGGTGACCTTGTTGGCAGCGTCGGTGGTGGCGATTGCGGTGGCAGTCATGGCCATCGCCGCCTACGCGGTCGTTTCGCGCGCGCTCTACGGTGACGTGGACACCCAGTTGCGGTCACGTGCCGACGCCCTCGTCAACAGCAATCTGGTTAGTTTCGATCCGCGATATGTAGCCGGTGCGACGCTGTACAGCACCGATGTGTCGGTGGCGTTGATCTACCCGGATCTGACGAAATACGTTCCGCCAGGGTCCAAGGTGCCGATAGGTGACCAGGAGATCGCGGTGGCCGAGGGTCTGAGCGACGTCTCGCTCCGCACCGTCGACGACCAGCGGGTGCTCAGTCAGCGAGCCCAAGACGGCAGTGCAATCGTTATCTCGCAACGACTTTCACCCACCGGTGCTGTGTTGGACAGACTGGCCTGGGTGCTTCTGATCGTCGGGGCATGCGGCGTGGTGCTGGCGGCTGGAGCGGGTATGGCGGTGGGGCGAACCGGACTCAGGCCGATTGCCCGATTGACCGCTGCCGCAGAACGAGTGGCACGCACCGATGACCTGACGCCTATTCCCGTCACCGGCGACGATGAATTGGCCCGTCTGACCGAGAGTTTCAACACGATGCTGCGTGCGTTGGCGGAATCGCGAGGGCGTCAGAGTCGACTCGTGGCCGACGCAGGGCATGAACTCCGAACCCCGTTGACGTCGTTGCGCACCAACATGGAATTGCTGATCGCATCGGGTCGTCCAGGGGCGCCGTCCATTCCGGAGGAGGACATGGCGGAACTGCGCACCGACGTAGTCGCGCAGATTCAGGAGCTCTCCACTCTGGTGGGCGATCTCGTGGACCTGGCGCGTGAGGACGCGCCGGAGACGGTGTTCGAGCGAGTCGATCTGGCCGACGCCGTCGAGCGGAGTCTCGAGCGTGCTCGTCGTCGTCGTAACGAGATCGACTTCGATGCGTCGCTGGAGCCGTGGTTTGTCTACGGGGACCAGGCAGGGCTATCGCGTGCGGTGCTGAACGTGCTGGACAACGCCGCCAAGTGGAGTCCGACGGGCGCCGAGGTGCGGGTCGTCATGCACAAGATCGGCGACGGGCTCATCGAACTGACCGTCGACGATGCCGGCCCCGGAATTCCCGAGGAGGACCGCGAATTGGTGTTCGAGCGGTTCTATCGGTCGACGGCGTCGCGCTCGATGCCGGGATCCGGGCTCGGTCTCGCGATCGTTCGGCAAGTCGTCGTCAAGCACGGCGGCACGATCGGTGTCGAGGTATCCGAACGGGGCGGTACCTTGATTCGCATCGTTCTGCCAGGAGAACCCGCTGTAGCACCGGCGGAGTGAGAAAGATCTGCGGACATGAGTTCACAGTCACGGCAAACGTATAGGCGCATCTCAGCACGCTCTCAGTCCGGCCGTGCAAGGTAGTCGTTAACAAAGCGGGCGACCTTGCTCGTAGCAAGGTTTCTAGTGAAAGCGACTGCAGATGACCGACGACCGTAGAAACTCCGAGCAGAATGATTCTGTCCCGACGCAGGAGAACTCGGCCCAGCACAACCCGACTCAGCAGTTCCCCACCCAGCAGGTACCCGGCCAGGAGTACAGGCAGCCGGGTCAGTACGGACCTGCCGGCTACGGGCAGAACCCGTACGCGCAGGGATACGGCCAGCATCAGCCGCATGCAGCTCCCACCCACCATGAGGCGGTGCAGCATGCGCCCGAGGCACTCCGGAGGCGTCCAGGCAGAGCAACGCTCGCCGCGGGAGCGATCGCACTGGTCCTGGTCGGCGGCGGAATCGGCGGCGCTGTAGGTGTTCTCGCGGCCGGTGGTACCAACGGCACAGGCACTGCAACGAATTCGCTCCAGTCGACAGTGACGGCAGCTCAGCCCGCAGCGAACATGCCCGACGGTTCCATCCAGGCGGTCGCCGACAAGGTTCTGCCGAGCGTCGTGCAGATCCAGGTCAAAGGCAGCCAGGCCGAGGGCGAGGGCTCGGGAGTGATCCTGTCCTCGGATGGCCTGATTCTCACGAACAACCACGTTGCCACCGGTGCCGGTGCCAACGGCAAGCTGTCGGTCGCCTTCTCGGACGGATCGATCGCGGATGCGACGCTCGTCGGTGCCGACGCCGTCTCGGACATGGCAGTCATCAAAGTAGAGGGCAAGACGGGTCTGACACCGATCGAGCTGGGAACCTCGTCGAATCTCCAGGTCGGCCAGCAGGTCGTAGCGATCGGATCACCCCTCGGTCTGGCGGGAACGGTGACGACGGGCATCGTTTCTTCACTGAACCGCCCGGTGTCGACGAGCGGTGAGTCGGGCAACCAGAACTCCGTCATCGACGCCATCCAGACCGACGCCGCGATCAATCCGGGCAACTCGGGAGGCGCGTTGGTCAACACCGACGGCCAGTTGATCGGCATCAACACCGCCATCGCATCACTCGGTGGCGGCCAGGCGTCAGGGTCCCAGAGCGGATCGATCGGTCTCGGATTCGCCATCCCCGTCGATCAGGCGAAGCGCATCGCCGACGAATTGGCCACTACGGGCAAGGCGACGCAAGCCATGATCGGCGTCCAAGTGCCGTCCCAGGACGGCGCGAACGGAGCAACAGTCGTAGAGGTGACGGACGGGGGCCCTGCGGCATCGGCCGGCATTCCCAAGGGCGCCGTGATCACCAAGGTCGACGATCGCGTTGTCTCCACCGGTGACGCTCTCATTGCTGCGGTGCGTTCACATGCTCCCGGTGACACGGTCAAGATCACCTACACCGACGGCGGCAGCGACAAGACCGTGGACGTCGAGCTCGGCACTGCCGAGCCGCAGACGGCCGCGGTACAGGCCCCGTCACGGTCGCAGTCGGAGCCCCAGTCGCCGCTGCAGATCCCCGGCTTCCCCGGTGGCCGATGATGACCATCGACACCGAGCGTCTTGCGACGGTTGCAACGATTTACGCACAGCGTGAATCCGAATCGGCCCGTACTACTACGGTGGGCAGTATGGAACTCGAGGCACCTCTGGCTGGGCGAGCGTTGGTAGTGATCGTCGACGATCGGACCGCGCACAGTAACGAAAAAGATTCGACCGGCCCTCTGGTGACGGAACTGCTGACCGAAGCAGGGTTCCTTGTCGACGGTGTGGTCGCGGTCACTTCGGACGAGGTCGACGTGCGCAACGCGCTCAACACCGCTGTCATCGGGGGAGTAGACCTGGTCGTCTCCATCGGTGGCACCGGCGTCTCCCCGCGTGACGTGACTCCGGACGTGACCGCCGAGGTGCTCGATCGAGAGATCCCAGGTATCAGTGAGGCGCTGCGTTCGTCCGGGCTCGCTGCGGGATCACTGGACGCCGGACTCTCTCGCGGGCTGGTAGGTGTCTCGGGTAGCACCCTGGTGGTCAATCTGGCCTCCTCACGCGCCGCGATTCGCGACGGGATGGCCACGCTGACGCCGCTGGCGAGTCAGGTCATCTCCGAGTTGTCCGGTTTGGACGCCTAGCCACAGGTGATGTCCGACGACGAGATACAGAAGGACAGCGAGGTACAGAAGGACACCGAATTGCCGGTGGACGAACGAGCGAGCCGGGCCCGAGCAGAACGTGCCCGGCTCGCTCGTGTTTTCGGCGAAGTCCTTCCCGAGGCGACGTCGGACGACCGACTCGACGACGGCTCTCGGTCGTCGGAATGGTTCGAACGCGAGCGTCCACCGCATCACTACTGATGTGATCCACGACACATTTTTATGTGTGAATCACAGTGCTGTTAGTAATTTGTTTACTCGCCGTTAGCGGTAGTAGGTGCGCACTTCGGACTCGAGGGCTTCTGATCATCGCGATTGAAAACTCGGTGACGGGATTGACGTGTCTACGCGGGGCCGGTGCCGAGGCGGAGTCTGTGCATTTCAGGGCATGTTTACATCACGGTGAGGTTTATAACGGTCCGGACACGACGGCAAAAAATGTGATCGGGGTTACCTGCCGGTATGGTGCGAAAGCCGTTCACATGCACGAAACACATCACGATTCGGACATGTACGACGCCCGATCGTAGGGATTGTCACGATCCGGCAACTCCTCTAATGTTCCCCTCAGCTTCCTACAGAGCGGGTGTGAGCAACACGCTCTAGCTCGGTCTGTCGGAACTGACATTACGAACCTGATCCACGGATCTAGTTCTGCTCGGGGATTCTCGGCAAAGTTGCCGGCGAAAAACCGTGGGTGTAAGCCACAAGCTTCCCGTGCGACTGCGCTGGGACTGAACATGATGAGGAATAAATGACGGAGATCCAGAAGTCACGGCGTAGCCGCGGACTCAAGTCCATGAGCGCTGCAGTTGTTGCCGGCGCTTCGGTTGTCGGCCTGGTGCTCGGTACGGGTACCGCGTCTGCCGCAGTCGACAGCTCCAACTCGGTTGTGGATGCCAACGGCAACCTCATCACCGTGACGCTGTCCGACACGTTCGTCAACAGCGTTCCGCCGCTCGACGGCAACCCGCTCACCCGTGAGTGGTTCGCCAACGGCGTTGCAGGCTGGGAAGTTACCGGACCTGACGCTGACGACTTCGAAGGCACCGTTGCTGTTGGCTACCAGGTCGGCTACCCGGCCAGCCTCGGTGGCAAGATCACCTTCTCGTACCAGACCCCCCAGGCATACATCGAGATCGGCAGCGACGGAGCAGTCTCCGGCGGCGTCGACGACCTCCTGCCGCGCGCCGGCTTCGAGGCTGAGATCGCTCCCGGACCCGGCATCGTCGATGCCACTGCAGCTTCGGGCGAGATCCAGGGCACCAGTGGCGACGCTGCAGGCGCTTCGGGCACCATCCAGATCGCCAACGCTCACGGCACCGCGACCGGCATCCTCGGCAACGTCCGCGTTCGCCCGTACGTCTCGGTCACCAGCTCCACCGGTGATGTTGCAGTCACCTACGGTGTCCCGTGGGTCTTCAACTGATCTGAGATCAGCTAGTACAGCTTCACCTCGGCGCTGATGCGCTGAACCCGATCGGGCCCGTCCGGATTATTCCGGGCGGGCCCGATCTGTGTTCCCACTCCATCTTCGATAGCGCACTGCGGCCGGCTCAGGCGGTCGACCGTGCGAGAAATGGTTGATACTCGATGCGCTCCACACTGATTTCGGCGGTGGCGATCACCGCGCTGATCACGCTCGTCGGATGTAGTAGCGACGGCGGCGATACCGCGTCCGGCGCCAATGCGGATGTCTGTACCCAGTTCGCGGCTGCTCACGACGAGTTGACCGCACTCACCGCCGCTGGACCCGCGGACGGTGATGTCGACAAGTGGACCGCAGCCAAGGATTCCGCGGTGGCCAAGTTCGCGCCCCTGGCCGATCAGGCGAGCGGCGACGTCCAGTCGGGTTTGCAGACCCTGGTGACCGCACTTCCCGCCGACTCGCTCGAACTTGCCGAACCGGGTAGCGAGAGTGGGCAAGCGTTCGTCGACAATTCGGCAGCGATCGTGTCCTCGTGTGGCAGCGATGGCACAACCGTCACGCTCGCGGAGTTCCCGATCCAGGATTTCTGAGACGATTGCTCGGGGGACGCCTACCTGCCATGTGATCTGAGTTACACTTTTCTCGTTTTAGGGCTCTATCCATCTTGGGTCGGGTAACGGGAGCGGCAATGTTGATCAGGGGTTTGGGCGTTGCATGTATTGCATGCGGCATAGCGGTTGGGGGTTCGTGGACTGCCGCTGCGGCAATTCCGATATTGCCTCCGCCGTCCACGGTGGGGTTGGCCGAAGATGAGGCCATCGCCGAATTAGAGGGTGGCGGATACTCGCCGTGGGTGATATCGCGCAATGGGGGCGGACCGGATTGTGTCGTCTTCAATCAGAGCGCAGTGTCGGACTACAAGCAGGTCATCAAGGATGGAGACATCTACGAGGACGACGACGAGTACACGGTATTTCTGGCGGTGAATTGCACCCTCTGAGATGCTGAGAGATTTCCGTGTACAAACCCGCAGTATGTTTCGGCAACGAAAGAGCCCGCCATTTCCGGCTTTCACGGAAGTGGCGGGCTTTTTCGTGTGGGAAGAACTCAGGGCTTGCTGTGCAGTCCGCCGCTCGGGTTATCGGAATCCCCGATCGCCTCGCCGCTCCCGCCGGTGCTGTCGGACGGGGTCGAGAGTTTCTGGCCGACATCGGTGCCGCCGGCCAGGATGTCGCGAATCTGTACCAGCACGTCCACGTCGCTCAGCTCTTTGTCGGGCTGGCTGACGAAGCGCTTCTTGGCGGTATTGACCGGCAGGATCAGTACGAAGTAGACCACCGCCGCGATGATGATGAAGTTGATGATCGCAGTGACGACAGCGCCCACATTGATGAAAGTCTCTGGGCTGGAAGTGATTTGGAACCCCCAGCCGTATTCGTTCGAACCGCCGATGGCTGACACGAGTGGATTGACGATGTTGGTCGTGAAGGCGGTGACGATTGCGGTGAACGCTGCGCCGACCACCACGGCGACGGCGAGGTCGACGACGTTTCCGCGAAGAAGGAAATCTTTGAACCCCTTGAGCATGAGCCCTCCCTAGGTGAACTCGAAACTGATCGATCGGACTTTTGTGTATCGCTAGGAGGTCAGGCTAGTCGAAGTGAGTCCGTACCAGCCGGAGGAGCGAGGCGGTTGAAAGTGAATGTATGTGAGGGGTACACACAAAAATCATCTGGACTTGTTATAACGATGAGGCCTTTATCTGTGTATCCTTCCCGGAGAATGAGTCTCGGTGGCGATATCGAGGCAGCCTGAATTCGGTGCTTTACGAGGGGAACCATGAACAAGTCTCGCTTTTCCGTGATGCGCAGAGTCGGCCGAGTCGCTGTTCTCGGCGCGGTCGCATCGGTCGCCGTCGGACTGATGTCCCCCGGAGCGGCCAATGCCGAAACGTTCGTCCCGCTCGCCAACGGAGAGAAGGTCGCCGGTCCGTACAAGATCGCGCACTTCGACGAGTCGGCCAAGGTTGCACCGCAGATCGCATTCAACGGGCTCAACCGCAATGCCTGGGCCACCGGCACTGCGATGTCCGAGGTACCCGAGGGGGCCACCGGAACACTGAAGACCGGCTACCTCGTTGGCTGCCAACTCGACATGGACGACCTGAGCTTCGGCCTCGACCTCGGTGCGGGCATCGAGGGCGGCAACACCAACATCATCACCTTGTTCCCCATCCCGTTCCTCATCGGCGGCGAGGGTGAGACCACCAACAAGATCGAGGGTGGCGTGTCGTTCGACGTTCCGCTGAAGGATCGCGAAGTCGCGGCCGTGGAGATCGCGTCGAAGGACGTCAAGGGACCCGTCACGGCAATCCAGTACCAGGACGTTGCGATCTCGGTGACCAACTGTGGTGGATACGCGCAGGCGCGCTCGTACACGACACTCGAGCTCACCGGTGACTACCGCTACAAGGGCACGTTGTACGGCCAGCCGTTCAGCCTCGGCTGAATGAGCGCCGACCTCACATGACTTCGCAGGACTTTACGAGGGGAACAAGTACGTTGACGAACAACAGGACTTCTGCGGCTCGGATCGCCGCGCTCGGCGCGGTAGGTGCCATCGCTATCGGATTCTGGTCGGCAGGAGCTGCAAGCGCGGATACGTTCGTGCCGCTCGCGGACAACGAGATTTCCAAGACGCTCGTCGACGGCACCACAGTGACGGTCAAGGGCTTCGGCCAGAGTGGTCTGATCTCGCCGTCCATGGGCGCAACGCCGACGCAGCGCAATGTCTGGGTCACCGGTAACTACACCGTCGAGACGTCCAATCCCGGTGGTGGCTCCATCGAGCCGGGCTTCCTGGTCGGCTGCCAGGTCGATTTCTCGGCAGGCATCAGCGGTGGCGTCGAAGGATCGTTCGGACAGGGCAACACCATCAGCCTCCCGCCGGGAACCCTGGACCTGTCCATCACTCGTACTCAGCCCAACGAATACAACATCGGCGCTGGCGTCAACCTCGATCTCGCTCCCGGGCAGCTCAACGACATCAAGCTCGTCGCCGACGAGACCGACGCGAAGATCGACGGCGTCACGGTTGCGACGGAGATCTCGAACGACTTCGACTTCTCCGGCAATGGCGGCGGATTCACGTACGCCGATGAAACGATCGGTGTGTCGGGCTGCGCTGGATTCGCCGAAGCACGTTCGTACGTGAACGTGACGATCGAGAACGACGCAGTGTCCTCGACGGTCACGCTGTGGGGACAGCCCTTTAGTATCGGCTGATGTACCCGTGGGTAGTAATTTTGCTGTGATTCTTCACAGAGTTAGTACTGGATGAGCTGGCGCGATACTATCTGCCTTATGGGCCGTCACAGAGCAGGGGATGCTGCACCGTCACGCGACTGGATCGACGACGCGCTCGGCAAGCGGCATCGCCTGTCGGGATTTCATGACCCGGTCGTGGCGCACGATCGGTCTGTGCTGCTGATGCTGTTCCCCACCCAAGCCGACGTGGCGGACTACGCGCATCGAGACGAGGCCTATCGCAATCTCGGTACCTCGGCTGCGCTGCATGTTATTCGCGATGTGTTCGCAGATTTCGACTCCTACGTGCTCCGCCTGTCCGAACAGCGAGTAGTCGAGCACCGTCCGATGCGTTCCGATGACGTCTTGCACAGCGACGTGTTCATCGAGACGCACGTCCACGACGATGACGCAGATGTTTTCGGGCTGCGAGTTGTGTTCACCGATTCGATCGGCGCGATGGTCTTCACCAACTTCGCGACATTCGTCGGCCGACTGGAGACTCCAGTAGTTCAGGTGGAAGACGCAGCGCCTACCGAGCAGCGCAACACAGGGCTTGCTGCGAGCATCTAGTGGAAGGTCACGGTCAGCGCGCTGACCAGAGATGCGGCGGCAACGGCCGTCGCGTCCTCGGCTGACATGGCTACCAGAACGACGCGATCGGGGCTCCGTTGTTGTGCGGATTCGGCCGAGACCAGAACCACCACAGCCTTCGTCGCCAGTACACGCGCAACCCGATCATTGTCACCATCTCCGACAGTCAACACATCGACGGTATCGCCCGACCGCAATAGTTCGGTCACGCCTGCGTCGCTGAGTCGCACGGGAACGACACGAGCATCGGGTTCGGAGATCATCGATTCCGCGAGATGCGAGGACAGCAGCCGCACGTCGGTGAGCGGCTCGCCGGCACGTACCGGCCCTGCGACGGTGTGTGTCAGCACGTTCTCGAACTCGCTCAGGGTCCCGTCGGGAACCGTCGCCGGGTCGAAGTCCCGGTACTCCACATCGGCGGTGTCGAGTCGGACTCCGGGCGCGAGGTCGCGGGCCGCGACGACAATTCGGATGTGATCTTCGGCGACAGCGTCGCGGGCAAAGATGACGACCCCGAGCACGGCGAGGACACCCGCGGCTATGCGTCGGAGCAGCACTGTTCTGGCCCAACTCGGTCGGGCAGTGAATCGGTCCAGCAGGGTGGCATCGAGGCGGGTGTATCCCCGGCGTTCGGATGTCTGCGGCATGGGAGCCAAAGCTAGCGGTCTGTCGCCTCACCCACCGACCGAAACAGGCCCAGGCTGTGGATAGCGCCTGGGCCTGTGGACTACCGGGAAACTACTACGAGGATGCTGCGGCCTTCGCCGACGAAGTCGACGAGCTGGTGGACGAGCTGGAAGAAGAAGACTCGCTGGTCGAGGACGCAGACGTCGTCGTCGACTCCTTCTTTGCCGGCGTCGACTCACTCTTGGAATCGCTCGAACTCTCACTGACCGTGCTCGATCCGCTGCGGCTGTCGGTCCGGTAGAATCCCGTGCCTTTGAACACGATTCCGACGGAATTGAACAGCTTGCGCAGCTTGCCCGTGCATTGTGGGCACACGGTCAAGGAGTCGTCGCTGAACGACTGCACGATGTCGAACTTGTTGTCGCATTCGGTGCAGGCGTACGAATATGTGGGCATCGATGTTCCTCCGTGCTGTTCCACTGTCTCTGACAAGAGAGAGCATTAGCACTCTACAGTCTTGACTGCCAACGTAGCCATTCGGAAGGCTATTCCCGGTTCAGTGCGACCAGGCCCTGGTTCGGAGTCAGTGCATGCGAGGACCGTCGGTCGTGAGGTTCCTCGGGGAGTTCCTCGACGAGTTCCTCGTCGCGCACTATGGCAATGATCGGAATGCCCGAATCGACGAGGTCGAGCGTCCTGTCGTAGAACCCGGCGCCCCTACCCAGTCGGATTCCCCGTAAATCCACTGCGAGAGCGGGAACGAACACGAGGGAACACAACTTCACCGACTCGGGGTCCAACACGGGCCCGGTGGGCTCGGACAATCCGTAGGGAGCGGCCCGTAGGGTCGTGCGGCCTGTGTATTCTGCCCAGTGCAAAGGTCCTGGTTCTCGAGCCACCGGCACCAGGACCACGGGGGATTCACGGCGGAGAGCGTCGAGCAGATCCAATGAACCAGGCTCGCTCCCGACCGGCACGTATGCCGCCACCCCTGTCGCTCCACGCGCCGATTCCGCCGCAGCATGACAGAGTTTCTTCGATTCCTCGGTCCGCTGCTCGGCGGCAATGGAACGTCGCCTAGCCAGTACGTGGCGACGCCATTCCTCCTTGGAGGCCGGCGTCACGGAATCACTGGGCGTCACGCAAGCGAGCTTAAACACCATTGGGAATCGTCACTACACGCGGAGTAGATCCGCAGCGAGCATGGATAGGGTGGGCAGCATGACACAAGCCGCGACAGAGGTTACAGACTCCGAGAATGGGCCGGCAGAATCCCAGACCGGGCTGACACGGCACTTTCGGACTGCAATCGTTCCGGCGGCCGGCATGGGAACTCGCTTCCTGCCTGCTACCAAGACTGTCCCGAAAGAACTGCTGCCGGTAGTCGACACGCCAGGGATCGAACTGGTTGCAGGAGAAGCGGCAGACTCCGGTGCGCAGCGCCTCGTGATCGTGACCTCGCCCGGCAAGGACGGTGTGGTCGCGCACTTCGTCGAGGACCTGGTGCTCGAGAGCAAGCTCGAGGCAAGCGGCAAGCTCAAGATGCTCGAAAAGGTCCGGGTCGCTCCCGCGCTGCTCGACGTCCAGTCCGTCGTCCAACAGGAACCGCTGGGTTTGGGTCACGCAGTCGCGTGCGCCGAGGAGGTTCTCGATGACGACGAGAGTTGTGTCGCCGTCCTGCTGCCCGACGATCTCGTGCTGCCGCGAGGCGTACTCGATGTGATGTCGAGGGTCCGCGCCAAGCGCGGGGGAACAGTGCTGTGCGCGTTCGAGGTGCCCGAGGAGAATGTCTCCGCGTACGGCGTCTTCGAGGTGGAGACGGTTCCCGACGCCGTCAACCCGAACGTCCTCAAAGTCACCGGAATGGTCGAGAAGCCCAAGCGTGAGGACGCGCCTTCGCTGTTCGCCGCTGCCGGGCGATACCTCCTCGACCGGTCGATCTTCGACGCGCTACGACGCATCGAGCCGGGCGCCGGCGGCGAGATTCAGCTCACCGACGCCATCGCCCTCCTCATCTCCGAGGGTCATCCTGTTCACGTCGTCGTACATCGCGGTCCCCGACACGACCTCGGAAATCCCGGGGGATACCTGCGCGCTGCGGTTGACTTTGCACTCGAACGCGATGATTACGGTCCGTCGTTGCGCGAGTGGCTCACCGAGCGTCTGAGTGACGACTGGGCGCCGCAACTCACCAAGTACGAGTAGTGAAGATTTTCGAGGAAGGGCCAGATGCGCTCGGTTGAGGATCAGCAGAGCAGGGTGACTGCGGCTGCAGTCGCCCCACGGCCTGTTCGGGTCGCGATCTCGGAAGCGCAGGGTTTGCTGTGCGCCGAGGAAGTCGTCACCGAACGCCCCCTGCCCGGTTTCGACCAGGCGGCGATCGACGGCTATGCGGTACGCAGTGTCGATGTGGTCGACGCGGGCTCGGATCTGCGGAACGAGGACGACGAGCGTATCGAGTTGACCTTGCCAGTCGTCGGCGAAGTCAGCGCAGGTTCGCGTCAACCCATTCGGTTGCAGCCGAGGCAGGCCGTTCGGGTCGACACCGGCGCGCCGCTGCCGACCCTCGCCGACGCTGTCCTACCGCTCGAGCGCACCGACGGCGGGCGTGCCCGTGTCAAGGTTCACCGTCCCGTCCGGTCGGGCGACTACGTCCGCAAGATCGGTGACGACGTCCAACCTGGTGATGTCGCCGTGCGCGCGGGAACGATCATCGGAGCCGCGCAGGTGGGTCTGTTGGCGGCGGTCGGACGCGACAAGGTGCTGGTGCATCCGCGCCCACGGTTGTCAGTCATCTCCGTCGGCGGAGAACTGGTCGACACCGACCGCACTCCCGGTCCAGGGCAGGTCTACGACGTCAACTCCTATTCGCTTGCCGCGGCAGCTCGCGATGCAGGCGCCGACGTCAACCGTGTGGGAATTGTCAGCACCGATCCCAAGCGTCTGCGCGAGGTCGTCGAGGGGCAGCTGATCCGTTCCGAGATTGTCGTCATCGCAGGCGCGGTCGGCGGCGGGGCATCCGACAGTGTGCGCGAAGCACTCTCGGACCTCGGCGAACTGGAAGTCGAGCGCGTCGCCATGCACCCCGGTTCGGTTCAGGGGTTCGGTCAGCTCGGCCGAGACGAAGTACCCACGTTCCTTCTGCCGGCCAACCCGGTCAGCGCGCTCGTCGTGTTCGAAGTCATGGTTCGTCCGTTGATCCGTATCGCGCTCGGGCGCCGACAGCCCATGCGCCGAACCGTGACCGCGCGAACCGTCGCGCCCATCACCTCGATCGAAGACCGCAAAGGGTTTCTTCGCGGTCAGCTGATGCGCGACGAGGAGACGGGGGAGTATCTCGTCCAAGCTCTCGGCGGAGCGCCTGGATCTTCCTCGCACCTGCTCGCCACGCTGGCAGAGGCCAACTGCCTGGTCGTCATCGATCCGGATGTCACCGAGATCCGAACCGGTGAAGAAGTGGATGTCTCGTTCCTCGCGCAGCGGGGCTGAGGCGGCACGCGGCTGGCGGGCCTTCGGCCCAGTGGCACGGTTGAGTGCACCAGAAGACGCTTTTTCGTGCCACTGCGCCGGAGGCGCTAATGTCGACAGATGCCGAGCACGTGGTCGAGCCACCCTGGTTGGCCAGCGAAACTGGGACCTCTGACCGTTGCTGCGGGCAACGTGACCGTTCGTCCTGTCCGGCTACGTGATGGGGCGGCGTGGAGCCGCATCAGGCTCGCCGATCGTGCACACCTCGAACCGTGGGAACCCACCGGTGAAGGTTCCTGGGCGGCACGCCATCACATCTCCGCATGGCCGGCTCTCCTGTCAGGGCTGAAGTCCGAGGCGCGCAAAGGCCACATGCTGCCGATGGCAATCGAACTCGACGGGCACTTCTGCGGTCAGCTCACCGTCGGCAACATCGTCCGGGGTGCGTTGCGGTCCGCATGGATCGGTTACTGGGTCGCCAAGGAGGTCAACGGACGAGGTGTTGCGACGGCAGCCTTGGCGCTCGGGCTCGACCACTGCTTCGGAGGCGTCGGTCTTCACCGCGTCGAAGCGACGGTTCGGCCCGAGAACCTCCCCAGCAAGGCCGTGCTGCGCAATGTCGGTTTCCGAGAAGAGGGCCTGCTGAAGAACTATCTCGATGTCGACGGTCGGTGGCGTGATCACGTCCTCGTCGCGATGACGTCGGGCGAAGTGCAGGGATCGGTCGCCGACCGGCTGGTGCGAACGGGCCGGGCTGCCTGGGCCTGACGCCCACATCTCTCGTCCTTCTCGAGACTCGTGTGACTAAAGTGACGTGTGTGTAATTCGGGTCGGCGCGTCTACGCGGTTCGACCGAAGCTTCCGCATAGCCTGATCACGTCACCGATGTAACCAGCCTGTTGTTGTCGAAGGAGAGCGCGAACGATGCCCAACTCGATCATTTGGATCGGTCTGGTTGTCATCTGGCTGTTCGTTCTGCTTCCGATGATGATGAGCAAGCGTCCGCGCATCATGCAGACCTCCGATGTAGCCCTGGCCACCCGCGTTCTACACCGCGGTGGGTCCAAGAGAACCGCACGCGGTCCTGCCGCCGGACATGCGAGCGACCCAGATTGGCGCCCCGAGTACGACGAGCGTGTATCGGCACCCGCCCGCGTCGTATTCGGCCGCACAGCACCGAGCACCGACGCGGAGGACCCGATGGACACTCACGCAAGCACCGAGATCGACACCGATTCGAGGGACGAGGACGACGAACGCGAGCGGGACTACGTTCCGAACCGTCGCGGCCGCGGAGGTTTCGACCCCGAGGCCGACGCCATCGCGCGTGCAGCTCGCTACTCGTTCCGTCAGCGAGCCGTACTCGGACTCGTGTTCGCTGCCATCACGTCGGCTGCTCTCGCGGTCATCGTAACCGGGCTGCTGTGGTGGGTCTGCGGTCTGTCCGTGGTGGCCATGGCTGCATATCTGTACTACCTCCGTCGTCAGGTGCAGATCGAGGAGGAGATCCGGCGTCGCCGCATGACTCGGATGGGTCGCTCGCGACTCGGTGTCGAATCGCGCACCGACGACGAACTGAAGCTCGTCCCACAGCGCCTGCGCCGTCCAGGCGCCGTCGTGCTCGAAATCGACGACGAGGACCCGGAGTTCGATCACCTCGACCACTACGACGAGCCGTTCCAGCAGCAGGCTCCGGTGAGCGAGGACATCCGACGAGCATCGGGGGCCTGACGTCCCAGGCGTCGCGCATCTTTTGATAGGGTTGCGCAGCGGTTGCAGCAGGGCCGCAAGAAGGGGCTGTGGCGCAGTTGGTAGCGCGTCTCGTTCGCATCGAGAAGGTCAGGGGTTCGATTCCCCTCAGCTCCACCACACTTGGTTCGCGGAATCCGATCCAGACGTACGCCGTTTCGCGGTATTTCGGTTCCTCGCAATTCCGACAGTCAATTGATCGCAGCTATCAGCGATCGCCTATTCAACAAATCGGTTCTGTTCAAGCTACGTTCTGTTTGCTTTTCGAGCAGTTGCCGATCCGGAATAAACAGTGATTTACCATCCGGGTGAATTGTTTTACGCGCGTGTTGCAAACTATTTGCCGGTTTAGCAAAGGTGCATAGTGCAGTAGCCCTTGGGGGCAGAGCCGCGACCGTAGTGTTCGCGTCACCACGCGCCCTACTCTCTTCGCGACTTCGGGATCACCCCTGGGTGTGCGCGCCGGGGCCGCAGCCGACCGGTAGGCTTGCCGAGCAGTTGCTGAGTCAGAGTTGATGGTCGACGTCTACTGGGGAAGCGTCACCCCGGCCGCGGACATTCGTGTCGCGGCCCTGAGGTTGTGGAGTTGTGTATGGGTTTCGAGATTGTCGACCTCGATGAGACGTGGGTTGCTGGTCTTCCTGTCCGCAGCCCCAAGCGGGCGCTGGGCCGGCTGAACGATCCGGCACTCGATTTGGCGTGGTCGTCCGTCCTCAAGCAGGACATCGGCGGTCCACTGGCCTCGATCTACACGGACTTCGCGCCGGGTATCGGGTCGTACAACACACAGATCGTCGGCTACCAGTGTTCTACGTTGGCCCAGGTCGCACGGGGGCACTTGATCGCACGGGTTCCGCGCGCTCGCTACGCAAGGTTTTCGGCGGTCGGCCACTTTCCGGACGTCATGGTGCGGTTGTGGCAGCAGATCGACCACGCCGAGGAACAGCGTGAGATCACTCGAACATTCACCGCGGACTACGAGTGCTACCCGCATGCCTACAAGATCGATCTGTATCTGTCGATCGAGCATGCAGGGCCGGCGGCATGACGCATCGGGTGACCGCGAGAAGCGCGGAATTGTTCGGTGGCCTTGTGGCGCCCCGCATAGTGCCAGGAGCCGACGCGAGCACCAGTGAGCTCTTCAGGTTTCTTCGCGAACGAATCCGAGACCGTCACCCCGGCCGTGAGGTGGACGTCACGACTGTGTTCGTGCCGGACTCTGCAGGTGACTACAACGCAGTGGTAGCGATGCCGTACGTGTCGCCGAGCGAGGTTCCTGTCGGAGACGTTTTCGTGCAGGTTCCGAGCGGGGTATACGCCGTATTCGTCCCCGACGGACTGATCAGAGATCCCGTCGAAGACGTATGGACGCAGGTCGACGACGCCACCTCGAATGGTGAACTGTTCCGCGCTTATAAAGAGGACATCGAAGTCGTTACAAATTCCGGCGAAGTGGAACTTTATATTTCGATCGTTATCTAATCGGGCAACGTGTCACCTAGTTGTCACTCGAAAATCACAATTTAGATACGTTTGTGGTTAGTATTATCCTGCGTACCGGACCGTCGGCGGGGTTCGTGAATTCGAGAAAACGGATTCAAACAGGCCTTTTGCGGTCTGGAGCTAAGGCGGCGTCGGAGTCATCGTAGGCAACTGGTCAGGGGTGATCGTTCATGGTTAGACAATTGCGAGCAGAAGCTACACGTGCAGCTGCACTGCGCGCGGCTGCAGATCTTTTTCTCGAGGTAGGGCATGCGAATGCAACGCTGAGTCAGGTCTCCGCGCAGTCCGGCGTCACCAAAGGCGCGCTGTACTTCCACTTCGCCTCCAAGGAGGAGCTGGCGCGAGCGATCGTCGACGAGGGTCACGAGCGAGTGTCCACCGCCTGCGCAGGCCTGGTCGACAGTAGGTCGCCGGCCCTCGAATCGGTCATCGGCATCTCGTACTCGGTGCTCGAACTAGCAGCATCCGACCCGCTCGTGCGGGTGATGTACCGCCTGCAGATGGAGATCGACGGCTCCGAGACTGCGCGCGGAAGCGTGTTCGGGACTTGGGGCAACATCTTCGAGCATCTCTTCGATCGTGCGATCGAGCACGGTGACGTCGCCGACCATTTGGATTCGGGAAACGCTGCGCTGCTCGTCTGCGAGATGCTCGCCGGAGTCTTGATGGTCTCCGAGGCGCAATCCACCCTCGACAGTGCACCGGCACGCATGGAAAAGGTGTGGAACACCGTCCTGCCGTCGCTGGTACCTCCGAGCAAACTCGGTTACTTCCGCGAATTCGCGGCTCGCAGCCTTTCCAGCTTCGTTCCGTCTGCCGATCTCGTCGGAGAGTCCGTACACGTCTGAGTCCAGGCTTGCGGAGTCTCGGCCCCGAGCGGACACTGTGTGATATGAACCACATTGCTACAGAGCACAGGATGTCCGACGCCGAGCTCCGCAAGGCGATCAAGACTCTGCAGAGTCGAGCAGACGACGCGCGCCGTCGGGGCGACGACGACGACGCCACACGGATCGAGCGCACGGTTGCGGACTATCGCGACGAAATGTCGCGGAGACACTAGATCAGGCGGTACCGGTCGGTCCGAACCGTTCGGTCTTGATGCGCGGCGGCAGATGCCCGTCGGCGACCAGCATGTCCGCGGCTGCCTCGACGAAGCCGGTCGGCCCACACACGAAACACGCCGGTGCGAAGTCGGCCGGCCACCCGTCCTCGACGAGATCTCGTGGAGTGAGCCTGCCTACCCGTCCTCGGTAGCCGTCGGGGGCCCGACGTGTGTAGCGGTAGCTGACATCGATCCCACCGGGGAGCATTCTCAGCTCGGAACCGTACATCAGCTCCTCGGATGAACGTATCGAATAGATGAGCCGGAACGGAGTTCGGCGCTCACCGCGTACTCGGGCGCGAACCATGGCCATCAACGGCACGATGCCCGATCCGCCTGCGAGTAGAAGTACGGGTGCGGGATTGGAGGCATCCCATACGAACCAGCCACCGATCGGTCCGCGAAGTTCGATCCGATCGCCCACTTCGAGCATCTCTGTGAGGTAGGGCGACACTTCACCGTCGTTCACGGTCTGAATCGTCAGGACGACTTTGTTTCCGTCCGCCGGAGTTGCCATCGAGTAGCTACGCTGCGCGCTGTAGCCGTCCTCGGCCGTCAGACGAAGGTCGACGTGTTGTCCGGGCTTGTGACCGGGCCACTCGTCCACCTCGAAGGTCAGCGTCGTCGCAGTCGATGTTTCCGCTCGTTTGTCGGTGAGGGTCGCAACACGCCACTTCAATCTCCCTGATACCTCTGTTCTTGCCAAGGATCGCCATAGTCGTGATAGCCGTTTCTCTCCCAGAATCCCGGCTCGTCACGGACCAGGAGGGTGAGTTTTTCCACCCACTTGGCCGATTTCCAGAAGTACAGGTTCGGAACCAGCAACCTGGCAGGTCCGCCGTGCTCGGGGTGCAGTGGCTTTCCGTCGAATTCGTATGCCAGCCAGGCTTTTCCCTGACGAAGTTCGTCGAGAGGCAGATTGGTGGTGTACCCGTCGAAACCGTGGGCCATCACGTGCGTGGCTGTCGTGTCGACGTCACTCAGCAACGTGTCGAGTGAGACGCCGCGCCAAGTCGTATCCAGCTTGGACCACTTGGTGACGCAATGGATGTCGACGGTCGGCTTCTCTGCAGGGAGCGCGAGCATCTCGTTCCAATTCCACTGACGCTTGTCGCCCATTTCCGTGACGATGCTGAATTGCCATCGCTCGGTGTGCACCTGGGGAGTAGGACCTGCAGACAGCACTGGGAAGTCGTCCGTCAGATATTGGCCGGGCGGAGTGCGGGACTCGTTGCCTCGGCGCTTGCCGGTGAACCCTTTCGAGACGATCGCCATCGATACAGTGTGCTCCGGCCGGACCACCAGCGACAACTCGACCGGCGCGTAAAGTGCGAGAAACGGAAGTTTCTTCGACTGTGGGGGAGAACGGCGCGAGATGGCAATCAAGGACCTTCGGGGGAAGAGGACGTTCATCACCGGCGCCGGGAGCGGTATCGGACGCGCAACCGCCCTCGCTGCTGCACGAGAAGGCGCCGAGCTGTATTTGACGGATATCAACGAAGTGGGTCTGAAAGAGACCGTCGCGGCTGCAGGTTCGGCGGTGGTGAAGTCCGCTGCCTTCGATGTGTCCGACTACGACGCCGTCACTGCATTCGCCACCGAGGTACACGAATCGGTCGACAGTCTCGACATCGTCATGAATGTCGCCGGAATCTCTGCGTGGGGAACCGTCGAGAATCTCGAGCATCGACACTGGAAGTCGATGATCGACGTCAATCTCATGGGACCGATCCACGTGATCGAGAATTTCCTGCCCCCGATGGTGAAAGCCGGTCGCGGTGGCCATCTCGTCAACGTGTCCTCTGCGGCGGGTCTGATTCCGCTGCCCTGGCATGCGGCGTACAGCGCGAGCAAATACGGCCTTCGTGGCGCATCGGAAGTGCTGCGCTACGACCTGAAGCGGCACGGCATCGGTGTCAGCCTCGTCGTACCGGGGGGCGTGAAGACGGGTTTGGTGAACACCCTGGAAATCGCGGGCGTCGACCGCGACGATCCGCGAGTGCAGAAGTTGCAGCATCGTTTCGAGCAGCGCGCTGTCGAACCCGAGACCGTCGCCGACGCCATCATTGTCGGAATACAGAAGAATCGCTACCTCGTGTATTCGTCCAACGACATTCGGTTCGCGTACTGGTGGGCACGAAAGTTCGCCCCGCCGTACGAGTTCGTCCTGCAGAAAGCCAACGACCAGTTCAGCAGGCTGTTGAAGAAGCCGTCATAGATCGACGTCCAGTCTGCGAGCGCCCGGGCCTGCCCCGGCGAGTTCGTCTCCCGGATTGGCCAGTGCGCAGCTGGACAGTGACAGGCATCCACAGCCGATGCACCCGGTCAGGTCGTCGCGCAGGCGGACCAGTTGGGCAATGCGATGGTCGAGGTCGGTGTGCCAGTGCTGCGACAGTTTGGCCCAGTCGCGTTTCGTCGGGGTTCGTTCCTCCGGCAAGTCGGCCAAGGCGTCGCGGATCCGGGCAAGAGGTATGCCGACTTTCTGCGAGATGCGAATGAACGCGACTCGCCGCAGCGTGTCACGGTGATACCGACGTTGGTTCCCGGACGTGCGTCTGCTCGTGATGAGGCCCTGCTTCTCGTAAAAGTGCAAAGCGGACACGGCAACTCCGCTGCGTTCGGAAAGCTGCGCGGGAGTGAGTTCGCGGACTTTCCAGTCGGGCATCGGCATAGCTCGACATTACTTCAGCTTGGCCCGGCGAGTGAAGGGCTACGGCCTGCAGCAACCACGCGCGCACCGGGCTCTGAGCGCATACGGTTGAGCGATGACTGCGGAACTTGGCGCCGACTCGGAGGTCGGAACCCTGCGTACGGTGATGCTGCACCGACCTGGTGACGAGCTGAGGCGCCTCACGCCGCGCAACAACGACCAACTGCTGTTCGACGGGGTGCCGTGGGTCGACCGAGCGCAGCAGGAGCACGACGCGTTCGCCGAACTCCTGCGCAGCCGCGGCGTCGAGGTGCTTCTGCTGGCCGATCTGCTTACCGAGGCGATGACGGTCAGCGGTGCGGCGCGCATGCAGGGTATCTCCGCGGCCGTGAACGAGCGACGCCTCGGCCGTGCCCTGGCCCGTGATCTGGCTGCCCACCTGCGCGGTGTGCCCGCGCCGCAGTTGGCATCGATATTGATGGCCGGTATGACCTTCGACGAGCTCCTCGCTGCGGAGTCCGGCGAGCCGGAACTGCCTGGTGCGTCCCTGGTTCGGCGCATGCATCACGGAGGCGACTTCGTCATCGACCCCTTGCCGAACCTGCTGTTCACCCGCGACTCCTCGTTCTGGATCGGCAACCGGGTGGCGATCACGTCGCTGGCATTGCCGGCGAGACTGCGAGAGACGACGTTGACGGATCTGATCTACGCGTTTCATCCGCGTTTTCTCGGAGTTCGACGTGCATACGAATCGCGCACGGCGCCGGTCGAGGGCGGGGATGTGCTGTTGCTCGCCCCCGGGGTCGTGGCGGTCGGTGTCGGTGAGCGTACGACGCCCGCAGGAGCGGAAGCTCTGGCTCGCAGCCTGTTCGAGGATGGACTTGCACACACTGTGCTGGTCGTTCCCATCGCGCAGGAGCGGGCGTCGATGCACCTGGACACCGTGTGCACGATGGTCGACGTCGATGCGGTCGTGATGTATCCGGCGATTCAGGATACGTTGTCCGCGTTCACTATCCACAAGGGTGATGCCGGGGTCACCATCCGCGGCGCCGACCCGTTCCTCGAAGCCGCCGCGGACGCGATGGGCATCGGCAAGCTCCGCGTCATCGACACGGGTCTCGACACTGTCACCGCAGAACGCGAGCAATGGGACGACGGCAACAACACTCTCGCACTCGCCCCGGGCGTCGTCGTCGCCTATGAGCGCAACGTCGAGACGAACGCACGGCTCGAGGCGTCGGGAATAGAGGTGTTGCGGATCAGCGGATCGGAACTCGGCTCTGGCCGAGGTGGCCCCAGGTGCATGTCGTGTCCGGTTGCCAGGGACAGTGCGGCGATGGAGCCTGTGCGATCGTGATGGTGACCGCGCGCACGGGGATGTCAGAGGACCTCGCGTACCTTGTCCGCGGGCCTCGCGAGAACGGTCCCCTTGTCCGTCACCACGATCGGCCGCTCGATGAGGATCGGATTGTCGACCATTGCTGCGATCAATTCGTCCTCGGTAGCGTCTTTCAGGCCAAGCTCCTTGTATACGGCTTCCCTCTTTCGAATAGCCTGCGACGCAGTCATACCCGCGTCGTCGAGCAGTTTTCGAAGTCCGTCCTTGCTGGGGGGCGTCTCGAGATACTTGACGACCGTGGGCTCGATCCCGGCTTCCTGAATCATTTTCAGCACAGTTCGGGAAGTGTTGCACCGAGGGTTGTGATAAATCGTCGCAGTGGAAGTCATGGTCGTAGATAGTGCCATTGTTTGTGAACCGAGTGTGTCGGGTAGGCGAAAGCAATGACTGATCGACGAGTAGTGATTGCCGGAGGGCACGGAAAAATTGCCCAGCACCTGATTCAGATACTGACTGCGCAGGGTGACCGCGCCGTTGCGTTGATTCGAAATCCGGAGCACACCAACGCCGTTACCGCCCTGGGTGCGTTGCCGGAGGTCGTGGATCTGGAGAGCGCGTCGGTGGACGACGTCGCGGCGCTTCTGCACGACGCCGATGCGGCCGTCTTCGCCGCAGGGGCAGGTCCTTCCGGCGGAATCGAACGGAAGGACACCGTCGACCGCGCAGCTTCGGTGCTGTTGGCCGACGCTGCGGAAAAGGCGGGTGTGACGAGGTTCGTTCAGATCAGCTCGTTCGGCGCCGGTGAGGCTGTCGACGACGACGCCGAGGGCACCTGGAAGGCGTACATATCGGCCAAGACTGCAGCGGAGGAGGACCTGAAGGGCCGGACCGCGCTCGAGTGGACGATTCTGCGCCCTGGTGGTCTGACCGACGACGAACCGACGGGACGGGTCACGCTGTCCGCGCCTCCCCTCGATCGGGGAACGGTGCCTCGCGCCGACGTCGCTGCAGTGATCGCTGCGTTGATCGAGACGCCCTCGGCGGTTGGGAAGACGTTGATGTTGACGTCAGGCAAGGCGAGTATCGAGGACGCTGTCGCCGGCGTCTGATAGACACTGCGGATGCGTGTTCACATCGATGCAGCATCGAAGGTTCCTTTGTTCGAGCAGGTACGTGTTGGAATACTCGACCAGGTTCGCAGCGGCGAGTTGATCGCGGAAACGAAGATTCCGACCGTCCGAGGGCTGGCGGAGGAGCTGGGTATTGCCCCGCACACAGTGGCAAAGGCGTACAAGGAACTCGAAGCGCAGGGTGTCATCGAAGCTCGTGGACGGCTCGGCACGTTCATCGCCTCGGGCGGCGATCCCACCGAGGACAACGCCGCCCGTGCCGCGATGGCGTACGTAGCAGAGCTCCGCTCGCTCGGGCTCACGGACGACAAGGCCCGGGCCTTGCTGGAGACGGCCTTGCGCAGTTAGGTTGACGCTTCAACCGAACTGTGTCAGGGTTGTGCCGTCCTGTTGCCGTGCCCGAAGGATCCTTACATGAACTCGTCCATCTTCCGCGACATCGCAACCCTTGTGGCCCGTGTCGGCCTCGGGATCGTATTCATCGCCCATGGCTGGCAGAAGCTGAACACCAACGGAATCGACGCCACCAAGGCAGGCTTCGAAGGAATGGGCGTCCCGCTTCCGGCGATATCCGCCTACTTCGCAACGTTCGTCGAACTGGTAGGCGGCGTGGCTCTCGTTCTGGGCATCTTCACCCCGATCGTCGGCATCCTGCTGTTTCTGAACATGCTCGGCGCATTCTTGTTCGTGCACTACGACCTGGGCGTGTTCGTCTCCGAAGGCGGCTACGAACTGGTTGTCGCACTGGGCGTCGGCGCACTTCTCCTCGCCGCAACCGGCGCGGGACGATTCAGCCTCGACGGCGTGTTCGGTGGCAAGACCAGTTTTGTGAAGGCGCGCGCGTAGCACGCTAGCGCCAGCTGGGTAGCCACAGCTGCCGCTGCCACATCTCAGGCGTGATCGGCATGCCCGTCAGAATCGGCCACAGCCAGATGAAGTTCGCGATCACGAGGCCGAGGTAGAGGCATACGAGCATCAAGCCGGTGCCTCTACGTTCGGCCGACGCTCGGGCTCGGCCGATGATCTGGCCGAGAACGAGCGCGAATCCCATGACCATGAACGGCGCTAGCGCGACGGCGTAGAAGTAGTACATCTGCCGGTCGAGCGTCGCGAACCAGGGGAGGTAGGCCGCGCCGTAGCCGGTCAGAACCACCGCGAATCGCCAGTCTCTACGCACGAGCATCATCCACAGCGACCACAGCAGCATGGGGACTGCGAGCCACCACATCGCCGGTGTTCCGATGAGCATGATCGCCTTGACACACGAGGTCGTCGAGCAGCCCTGAACGGTGTCACCCTCGGCGAAGTAGTAGAGCATCGGCCGCAGGCCCATCGGCCAACTCCACGGCTTCGACTCCCATGGGTGAATGTTGCCTGCCGAGTTGGTGAGACCCTCGTGGAAGGTGAGAACGTTGCCGCTGTAGTACCAGAGCGATCGCAACGCCCCCGGCACGAACGAGAACGGTCCGTCGGTGCCGATCTGATTGCCGACGGCGTGGCGGTCGACGCTGGTCTCGCTTGCGAACCACCCTGCGTACGTGCACAGGTAGACGATGACGGGGATGACGACGAGCGCGTAGAGCGCGGGGCCGATGTCCCGGACGGCTGTGCCGATCCAGGGACGCTGGACGCCGTTCGCGCGACGGGCCGCGACGTCGAAGGCGACGGAGAGCAGTCCGAAGAACGCGATGAAGTAGAGGCCGGACCACTTGGTTCCGCAGGCGAGGCCGAGCAGTATTCCGGCACCGAACCGCCACCAGCGCACGCCCATTCGAGGTCCGAATCGACTTGCGTGCATTCGGCCTTCGCTGCGGACCGTTGCCATGCGTCGTCGGACGTCGTCGCGGTCGACCACGAGGCAACCGAGTGCGGCGGTGACGAAGAACGCGAGGAAGATGTCGAGCATCCCGATCCGCGAGGAGACGAACGTGACTCCGTCGGCGATCAACAGGATTCCCGCGATGGCCCCGACGAGCGTCGATCTGGCCAAGCGCCTGACGATGCGAATCACGATCAGCACCAGCATGGTTCCGGCAAGCGCAGCGGAAAAACGCCAGCCCCACCCGTTGTAGCCGAAGATTGCTTCGCCGACCGCGATGAGCTGCTTGCCGACCGGTGGATGGACGACCAGACCGTAGCCGGGGTTGTCCTCGATCCCGCTTCCGGTCCATACCTGCCAAGCCTGCGGGGCGTAGTGCTTCTCGTCGAACACCGGAGTGCCCGCATCGGTCGGGTAGCGCAGCATCGAGAACCGGGTGATCGCCGCGATCGCCGTGATGACGAGCGTCACGATCCAACCCCGTCGACGGTCGGTGTCGCGATAGAAGTCGGCCGCGGGTGCGCTCGGGCCGGGACTGACGACGAACCGCTCGGTCAACAAGGCCACGTACCGATCGTAGGGGGCGGTGGGAAGTGCGAGAGACTGGGAGGATGCTGATCCTTGCCGCTACCCCGATGGGCGACGTGGGTGACGCGTCCCAGCGACTACGCGACGCGCTGGCCACAGCTGATGTCGTCGCAGCTGAAGACACCCGCCGGACCAAACACCTGGCGTCGGGACTCGGGGTGACGATCACCGGAAAGGTGGTCAGCTTCTACGACCAGGTCGAGACGGCGCGCCTTCCAGGTCTGGTCGACGCCGTCCGAGACGGCAAGTCGGTCCTACTGGTCACGGATGCGGGCATGCCGTCGGTCAGTGATCCTGGATACCGTCTTGTCGCTGCATGCGTCGACGCCGACCTCCCGGTGACGTGTCTGCCCGGCCCGTCGGCGGTGACGACGGCGCTGGCGTTGTCCGGCCTGCCCGTCGAGCGTTTCTGCTTCGACGGGTTCCCGCCGCGCAAACAGGGCCAGCGAAGCAAGTTCTTCGAGTCGCTGAAGTCCGAGTCGCGCGCATGCGTCTTCTTCGAAGCCCCCCACCGCCTCGCTGCGTGCCTCGCCGACGCCGTCGCAGTTCTCGGTCCCGATCGGCGGGCCGCGGTCTGCAGGGAGCTCACCAAGACATACGAAGAGGTGAAGCGTGGAACCCTCGGGGAACTCGCCGCGTGGGCCGAAGACGGCGTGCGCGGCGAGATCACCGTCGTTCTTGCCGGTGCCGTAGCGGTGGCATCGGAACCGGAAGATCTCATCGACGACGTCGAACAGCTCGTGGCGTCGGGCATGCGGTTGAAGGATGCATGCGCGCAGCTGGCTGTCGGCGGCGTCAGTAAGAGGGAGCTCTACGAGGCTGTTCTCGCATCCAGGTCGGCAGGAGTGTAGCGAAGCGGAATGACACGGATGGTGAGTGGAGTGACTAGCCGAGGACCTGCTGTCGTAGTCCTTCGGTTGCGGCCTCGAGAATTGTCTTGGTGCCCTTCTTCACGAGGAACCCCGGGATCGGGATCTTCGGGTCGACGGTCAGCGAGAATTTCACGTGCGTGCCTTTGGCCGTCGGGGTGAGTGTGTACTCACCGTGCTGAGCCTTCTGCTGGGTGCTCTCGACGAGAGCCCAGATCACCTTGTTGTCCGACCATGTGTACTCGACGGTCTGCTCGTCGTTGATTCCGAGGATCGAGACCTCCATCTTCACGTGATGGGGCTTTCCGTCGTCGAATCGGTCGACGACCTCCACCTTTTTGTGGACGGGTGACCACGACGGTATTCCTTCGACATCTGCGAGCACTTCGAGTACTGCTGCCGCATCGGCCTCGATGTCGACCTGTTTGTCTGCTGTGACTGCCATGGGGACAACGTAACTCAGGCGGAGTCCTGCGCAACCCGAATCGCGCTACGCGACCGAACGAACTGGCCGATGGTGTGTAAAGCGCGCTGCGCTTCGGGGAGAAAGTCGGCGGCCTGGAACACGTGGACCTGGTCTTGCCAGACTTGTAGTTCGCAATCGACGCCTGCGGCCACCAGTCGGTCGGCCATGAGTTCTGCGTCGGCGAGCACGATTTCGGTCGAGCCTGCCTGAATGAGAACTGGCGGAAGGCCCGTCAGATCGGCGTCGACCGGCGACACCCGTGGGCCGCGGGTGCCCTCGACGACGATTCGGGCTTCGACGCGGTCGGCCAACACCGTGAGCGCGGGGACTGCACCTGCGGGGAACACGGCGCATCGGGAGGCGTTGTCGTGCTCCAGCTTGCCCGTCGGATCCATGTTGGTCAGTGGGGACATCGTGAAGATGCCCGCCGGCGTCGGAAAGCCGAGATCGCGCAGCATCAGAGCGACCATGAAGGCCAGGTAGCCTCCTGCTGAATCGCCTGCGATGAAGATCTGGTCCGACCGATACCCGGAATCGAGGAGGTACCGGTAGCCCTCGACTCCGTCTTCCACTGCGTGCGAGATCGGGTTGCGCGGCATCATGCGGTAGTCCACGGACAACACGGGCGCATCGACGCTCTGGGAGACGCGAGAGGTGAGCCGTCGGTGCGTGTTCAGGCCGCAGCAGACGAACGCGCCGCCGTGCAGGTACAACACGACTCGGTCGTTCCCGACGCCCTCGGCGCGGATCCATTCCGCCTCGCACTCGGCCAACATCACGGACCGATATTCGGTGCCCTTCAACGGCGGGACCAGCATTCCCGCGTAGTCGACGAGTCCCATGGGCCAGGGGAGTCCAGGCGCCTTCGACCACACGGTCAGGAAGGGCCGGACCGTGAGCTGCAGGTAGATCGCGAGAGCGCGTGAGCTCACGCTGCGGCCGCGGACATCGACCCTGGTGGAGGCACCGATCGGCGACGAATTAGGCTGTTTCAGTGCGGAGAGCACGGTGTTCATCGTCCTCGCCTCCTCTCGTCAACTTTCTTGGGACCCTCTGTAACAGACAATATCCTGTGACCTAGGTTGTCTAAACGTGAGATCGTGTTCGATGTCACACCGTGATCGAAACTAGGCGCAAAGGTGATCGCACATGGCGCTCATGCCCGTTACTGAATCCGTGTTTCTGATCGCTGAGTCCAGAGAACACCCGATGCACGTCGGCGGACTGCAGTTATTCGTACCTGCTGGGGAACCTCACGACCTTGCCGAGCTGATCCACACACAGTTCACAACGGGCGAGGTGCACGAGCTGTTTCGCAAGCGTCCTGGGCGGCCCGTCAACGTCATGGGCTCGCTCGCCTGGTCACGCGAGGACGATATCGACTTCGAATATCATGTTCGACGCGTGGTCCTGCCTGCGCCCGGACGTATCCGCGAGCTATTTCAGTTCATCTCCCTCAATCACAGCACCCCGCTGGACCGCTACCGGCCGATGTGGGAACTGCACATCATCGAGGGGCTCGCGGACGGGCGAATCGCGCTGTACACCAAAGTGCACCACTCGCTCGTCGACGGTGTTTCGGCGTTGAAACTCATGATGAACACTCTGACGACCGATCCCGACGATCGGGGCGGCGTCGCAACGTGGGATCCGTCATTGTTCCGTGCGAAACCGGCCCCCAAGCCCTCGACCGCCCTCGAGACGGTGGCGGGCAGCCTGTCGTTGGGGCGCAAGCTTGTCGGCGACTTGGCGGACTTCGTACCGGCCGCTGCGCGCCTGGGTGTGCGCGCGTTGAAGAACGAGGGCGCCCAGCTGCCGCTGCGCGCACCTCGAACGATGTTCAATGTGCCGATCGGCGGCGCTCGACGGTTCGCCGCCGAGAGTTGGTCGATCACGCGAATGACCAAGGTGGCCAAGGCATTGGATGTGACCCTGAACGACGTCGTCCTCGCCATGTGTGCCGGTGCCTTGCGCGGATACCTCATCGATCAGGATGAGCTCCCCGAATCACCTTTGATCGCAATGGTTCCCGTGTCTCTTCGCAAGCCTGGGGAAGACAGAGGCGCGGGTAACTCGGTGTCGACCATCCTGTGCAATCTCGGTACGCACGAATCGGATCCGCTCGATCGGCTGGCGTGTATCACCGACTCCACCGTCAAAGGCAAGGACATGATGCGGGAGTTCAACACTCTCGAGTCCTTGGTGTTCGGGGCCGCGACGATGTTGCCCCTGCTGTTCGGGCCGGTCCCAGGATTCGTCAACAACACGCCGCCGCCGTTCAACGTGATCATCTCCAACGTGCCCGGCGCGAAGGATGAATTGTATTGGAACGGAGCGCGTCTCGACGGCGTCTACCCGGCCTCCATCGTGGCCGACGGTATGGCGCTCAACATCACCGTCGCCAGCAACGGAGACTCGATGAATTTCGGGCTCATCGGGTGTCGACGAAGCGTTCCGCACCTGCAGCGGATCCTGACGCACCTCGAGAATTCGCTCGGTGAGTTGGAGAAGGCGGTTGCTGCTTCCGCTTGAATGGACCCAGCTAGCTATCTGATCGTATGGATGGCGCATTCAAGCGATGGTTCTGTTCGCTTGAATGCGCCTCGCTAGCTATCTGACCGTATGGATGGACCATTCAAGCGGTCTTGACCTCGTACTTCGGAAACACCGGAGACGGCGCGGGCAGCGCCTCGCCCGGCACCATGCGTGTGGCGATGTCGACGAACTCGTGGGCTGGATCGCCGAGCAGTTCGAGGATCCGGGCTGCTGAACCGGGCATGACGGGCTGCACCAGGATGCCGACGATGCGCAGGACCTCGAGCGTCACGTACAGCACTGTCGCCATCCGATCCGGATCGGTCTTGCGCAGCACCCATGGCTCCTGCTGCGAGAAGTAGCGGTTCGTTTCGCCGAGCACCGACCAGATCGCTTCGAGCGCAGTATGCAGTGCCTGCACGTCGAATTCCTTGCGGCAGATGTCGAGCAGAGCGTCGGCGCGCGCGAGCAGAGCCTCGTCGTCGGGTGTGAACGGGCCTGGCGTCGGGACCTTTCCGTCGAGGTTCTTGGCGACCATCGTCAGTGAGCGCTGCGCGAGGTTGCCGAGCTCGTTGGACAGGTCGGCGTTCATGCGCGTCACGATTGCTTCGGCGCTGTAGCTGCCGTCCTGGCCGTAGGAGACCTCGCGCAGCAGGAAGAAGCGCAGCGGATCGAGACCGAACTCGTCGACGAGTGCGAAGGGGTCGACGACGTTGCCGAGCGACTTGGACATCTTCTCGCCCTTGTTGTTCAGGAATCCGTGCACGAACACGCGCTGGGGCAGTTCGATTCCGGCGGACATCAGGAATGCGGGCCAGAAGACCGTGTGGAAGCGGGTGATGTCCTTGCCGATGATGTGCAGGCTTGCGGGCCAATACTTCTGGAACTTCTCCGAATCGGTGTCGGGGTAGCCGACGCCGGTGAGGTAGTTGGTCAGCGCATCGACCCAGACGTACATGACGTGGTCGGCATCGTTCGGGACCTGGACACCCCAGTCGAATGTCGTTCGCGAGATCGACAGGTCCCGCAGACCGCTCTTGACGAAGTTGACGATCTCGTTGCGACGGGTATTCGGTGCGATGAAGCCTGGGTTGCTGTCGTACAGCTCCAGCAGCTTGTCCTGATAGGCGGACAACCTGAAGAAATACGACGCCTCCTCGGTCCACTCGACGGGCGTGCTGGTTTCGGTCGCGATTCGGGTGCCGTCCTCGGCCAGGGTCGTCTCACCCTCGGTGTAGAACGCCTCGTCGCGAACCGAGTACCAACCCGCGAACGCGTCGAGGTAGATGTCGCCGCGCTCGACCATCTTGGCCCAGATGGCCTTGCTGGCCTCGTGGTGATCGGCGTCGGTGGTGCGAATGAACCGGTCGTAGGAAATCCCGAGAGTCTCGTCGAGCTTCTTGAACACGTCCGAGTTGCGGGCAGCGAGGTCTCGGACGTCGATGTCTTCCTTGACGGCCGTCTGCTGCATCTTCAGCCCATGCTCGTCGGTTCCCGTCAGGAACATGACGTCGTAGCCGTCGAGTCGTTTGAATCGGGCGATCACATCCGTCGAGATGTACTCGTAGGCGTGTCCGATGTGCGGCACGCCGTTCGGGTACGCGATCGCGGTCGTGACATAGAAGGGGGGCCGTGAGGCATCAGCTGGCGCAGTCATGGTGCGCCTACTCTAACGACGTGACCAAAGATCGTCCTGCACCACCATTGCCCGAACGTCTCGACAGCCTCGTCGACGCCCATACCCATCTCGACGCTTGTGGTGCCTCCGACGCCGCGAGTGTCACTGCGATCCTCGACCGGGCCGAGTCCGTCGGTGTCGGGAGAGTCGTCACCGTTGCCGACGACCTGGAGGCTGCACGTTTCGCTGTGAACGCGGCGCACTGGGACTCTCGCGTCTGGGCAGCTACCGCGATTCACCCGACGCGCGCCAACGTGCTCACCGACGATGTCAAGGCCGAGATCGAGGCACTGTCGTCGGATCCCCGGGTGGTCGCAGTCGGGGAGACCGGGCTCGACTATTACTGGCCGGGGAAGCTCGACGGGTGCGCGAGCGTGTCGGAGCAGCACGACGGCTTTCGCTGGCACATCGACTTGGCCAAGCGGCTCCAGAAGCCGCTGATGATTCACAACCGCGAGGCCGACGACGATCTGCTGGCGGTGCTCCGAGCCGAGGGAGCGCCGGAGACCGTCATCTTCCATTGCTTCTCGTCCGGTCCGGACATGGCGCGTGCGTGTATCGACGCCGGGTACGTGCTCAGCCTGTCGGGGACGGTCAGCTTCAAGAATGCGCATGCGCTCCGCGAAGCCGCTGCGTTGATTCCCGACGACCAGTTGCTGGTGGAGACCGATGCGCCGTTCCTGACGCCGCATCCTTTCCGCGGTGCGCCGAACGAGCCCTACTGCTTGCCATACACCGCGCGTGCACTCGCGGCGATTCGTGATCGAGATCCGGTGGAGTTGGCGGCGAAGGTAACGGCGAACGCGGAGAGGGTGTACGCGCTCACCGCCGTGCAGGTCGCAGGCCCTGAGTAAGCAGTGACTGCCTGAGGTGATCGTCTGCGTAGTGCGGCGCAGAGTTGCGGGATGTCCACCGATTCGTTACCGTACCGTGATCCAGCCGGCAAACGTTCCGCGCAAAGGTAACGCCGACGATCTCAGGAATCACTTGTGTCTAGTATCGCCCGCCTCAACTCCACCAGGTCGCTCACGTTGTACCTGGTGGTGGCCGCGCTGCTGGTAACGCTGATTGTCGGGGGCGCCACCGCAGTCGCTCGTCACAAAACGGTGACGATCGACGTCGATGGCGAAATGATCACGCTCAGCACGATGACTTCGGACGTCGACGGCGCGCTGCAGGCAGCCGGATACGAAGCAAGTGACAAGGATCTCGTAGCGCCCTCGGGCAAAGAACCTCTGTCGGATGGTGAGACGGTCGTCTACCGGCGCGCTCGCGAATTGAACGTGACGGTGGACGGCCAGCCTCAACAGATCTGGACGACGGCATTGACCGTCGACGAGGCACTTCAGCAGATGAACCTCGCCGAGGACGTGCACGTGTCGGCCTCGCGTGGCGAGCGGCTTCCACTCGAAGGCACCGAACTCGACGTCGCGCTCCCCAAGCAGGTCTCGCTCGTCGACGGCGCCGCTCCGGCCACTCCCGTGACGCTGGCTGCGCCTACCGTGCGCGAATTGCTCGAAGAAGCAGGCACGCCGCTCGAACAGGCCGACTCGGTCACACCGGGCCCTGACGAGAAGGTTGCCGACGGCGTCGAGATCGTCGTCACCCGTGACCGCACCGAAACGAAGACCGAGACCACCGATGTCGACCCGCCGGAGCAGCGCATCGAGGATCCGACGATGAACATGAGCCGAACCGTCGTCGAGAACCCCGGTGCCCCCGGACTCTCCGACATCACCTGGGAGATCAACACCGTCAACGGCGCCGAGGTCGGCCGCGAGAAGGTCGACGAGGACGTCAAGGTTCCGGCGCAACCGAAGGTCGTCCGCGTCGGTGCGAAGCCGGGTACAGAGGTCCCGCCCGTCGAGAACGGTGCGACGTGGGATGCGCTCGCTCAGTGCGAGGCAACTGGCAACTGGGCGATCAACACCGGCAACGGCTTCTACGGTGGCGTGCAGTTCGATCAGAACACCTGGGAGCGCCAAGGCGGCCTCAAGTACGCACCACGCGCCGACCTCGCCACCCGCGAGGAGCAGATCGCCATCGCATCGGTGACGCAGAAGTCCCAGGGCTGGGGTGCATGGCCCGCATGCACCGCTCGCCTCGGCTACCGATGACCCACTCACTCCGCGGGCCCCGGGTCTGGAACAGGTGCGTAGAGTTTTCACAGTGCTTGAACATGTGAGGGAACCTGCGGCGCTGCTCGGTCCCGCAGAAGTACGATCTCTCGCCGCCGAGTTGGACGTACGGCCCACCAAGTCGCTCGGACAGAACTTCGTCCACGACGCCAACACCGTGCGCCGCATCGTCGTCTCCGCCGGCGTCGGGGGAGCGGACACCGTTCTCGAAGTCGGCCCGGGTCTCGGATCGCTGACGCTCGCGCTTCTCGACGTCGCCGACGCCGTCATCGCCGTCGAGATCGATCCCAAGCTCGCCGGGCGGCTCCCGCAGACCGTAGCCGAGCGTGCCCCCTCGCATACCGAGCAACTCACGGTGGTCGAGTTCGACGCCCTCCGAGTGACCGCGTCGGACATCCCGGGTGAGCCGACGGCGCTGGTGGCGAACCTGCCGTACAACGTGGCCGTCCCAGTTCTGCTTCACCTCTTCTCCGAACTGCCCTCCCTGCGCACAGCCATGGTGATGGTCCAGGCAGAGGTAGCCGACCGGTTGGCCGCCGATCCGGGTAGCAAGATCTACGGCATCCCCAGCGTCAAGGCGAACTTCTTCGGAACCGTGAAACGCGCAGGTTCGGTAGGCCGTTCGGTGTTCTGGCCGGTGCCGAAAGTGGAGTCGGGGCTCGTTCGGATCGATCGGTACGCCGAGCCACCATGGTCGATGGACGACGCCCATCGACGGAAGGTCTTCGCCGTGGTCGACGCTGCCTTCGCGCAGCGCCGCAAGACACTGCGTGCCGCACTCGCTGGCTGGGCCGGATCGCCCGTCGAGGCGGAGCGGCGTCTTCGGGAGGCAGACATCGACCCCTCGGCACGCGGGGAGACACTCGACGCCGCCGCGTTCGTCAGGTTGGCGGGAACGCGCCCCTGATCGCCTTGGCCGCCGGCCTTCTGATCGCCTTGGCCGGCCCCTGATCGCTTGAATGGTCCATTCATACGGTTAGATAGCTTCCGTGGTTCATTCAAGCGGGCAGCTCGAGGGCAGAGCTGTACCGCCGACTGAGCAGCGCATGCCTTTCCGCCATCCGAGCACATTCCTCACGCAGCTCCGGCGGATCGAGGACGGTGAAGTCGGTGTCGAAAGCGGACAACCACCGCGCGATCGACGGCAGCGAATCCCCGGACAAGATGATGGTGCAGGCGTCGTCGCCGCTCGATTCGAGGGTTCCCCACTCCTCGTCGACCATCGGCGCGATGGTCTGGATCGAGGCGTGCAGCTTTATTCTCGCCTGCACCTGGCTGAATGCGCGGTCGATTCCGGCGGCGACGAATGCCGCGGCGCCGCCGGTCGGAAGTTCCCGCGGGGAAAAGCGAGGGCCCGTCGGGATCTTCGGTTGCAGTCGGTCGACGCGGAAGGATCGCCAGTCCTCGCGCATAAGATCCCATCCGAGCAGGTACCAGCGGGCACCAGCCCGAACGAGGCTGTACGGCTCCACCTCGCGGCGGGCTTCGGTTCCGTCGTGCGTGCGGTAGTCGAATCGCAGACGTTCGTGGTTGTGACAGACACCGGCGACGACCGACAGGACCGACGCGTCCACCGCAGATCGTGGGGGCCTTTCGACGACATCGATACGTAGGGCGTCGAGCCGGTGCCGGATGCGCGACGGCATGACCTGACGTAGCTTCGTCAGAGCCCGCAACGAAGCCTCTCCGATGCCTGCGACCGAGTCGGTTGCCGCGGACTGCAGCCCGAACGCCACCGCGAGGGCCTCGTCGTCGTCGAGCAGCAGCGGCGGCATCTCGGCGCCCGCTCCGAGTTGATAGCCGCCTCCGACTCCTGCCGTCGCGTTGACCGGGTACCCGATCTCGCGCAGCTTGTCGACGTCGCGCCGCACCGTCCGAGGTGTCACCGCAAGCCGTTCGGCCAAGTCCGCACCCGCCCAGTCTCGACGTGTCTGGAGCAGAGACAACAACTTGAGCAATCGCGCCGATGTTTCCCGCATACATAGATACTGACATCGATTGCGGACTGTTCCTGTCCTCGATGCTGGTTCTTGCCGACCCTGTTTCTCCGATACTGTTGACTACCGTGCTATCAGTCGTCCACAGCCCCGTCGTTGTCCGGGCTCCATCGAAGGTCAACCTGCACCTGTCGGTGGGTGATCTGCGTGACGACGGCTATCACGAACTCACGACGGTGTTCCAGGCCCTGTCGCTGTCCGACGAGATCTCGGTGGTGCCGTCGCAGGGTCTGCGCGTCAACGTCAAGGGCGCCGATGCCACGAAGGTCCCGACGGACGAGCGAAACCTCGTATGGAAGGCCGCCGTGCTCCTGGCCGACTCGGTCGGTCGTGAACCACTCGTCGAGATCACCATCGACAAGGGCATTCCGGTTGCGGGTGGCATGGCCGGTGGTAGCTCCGATGCGGCCGCCACTCTCGTCGCACTCGACGCGATGTGGAAGTTGGATTTATCCCGTAGCGAACTGACCGACCTCGCCGCGAAGCTGGGAAGCGACGTCCCGTTCGTTCTGCACGGCGGCACCGCGGTCGGAACCGGGCGCGGCGAGAAGCTGCTCCCGGTGTTGTCCCGCAACACGTTCCATTGGGTTCTTGCGCTGGCCAAGGGCGGATTGCAGACTCCGGCGGTGTTCGGCGAGTTGGACGAACTCAGGTCCAAGGGCAGCCCGCCTCGCATCGGCGCGCCCGACGCGCTGATGCAGGCGCTCGCCAGCGGTGATGCGCACGCACTTGCGCCATTGCTGGGCAACGACCTTCAGGCCGCGGCGACATCGCTGCTTCCGCAATTGCGCCGAACGCTGCGCGCGGGCGTGGCTGCGGGGGCGCTGGCCGGAATCGTGTCCGGCTCCGGTCCTACGTGTGCATTCCTGTGCGCCGACGCCGACACCGCTGTGTCGGTCAGCGCTGAACTGTCCGGTGCGGGTGTCTGCCGCACGGTGCGTGTCGCGAGCGGTCCCGTTCCCGGTGCTCGCGTTGTTACTAGTGAATCGATTGGTTTCCCCTGATGGTCAATCTCGTCAATCTCGAAAACGTCTCCAAGTCCTTCGGCGTGAAGCCGCTGCTCGACGGCGTGTCCCTCGGCGTCCAGGAGGGCGAACGCATCGGCATGGTCGGCCTCAACGGCGGCGGCAAGACGACGACACTCGAAGTGCTCGCGGGCATCGAACCACCCGATTCCGGTCGCGTGAGCCGCGTGGGCGGACTCCGCATGGCGGTCGTGACGCAGCGCGGGGTATTGCCGCCCGGGTCGACCGTCGGGCAGGTAGTGCTCGACCCGCTCGACATGGCCGAGCACGAGTGGGCCGGGGACTCGCGCGTCCGAAACATCCTGACGGGCATCGGAATCGCTGACCTCGGACCGGCAGGCAGTTCGGGTCTCGACGCCCCGATCGACAACCTGTCCGGCGGCGAGCGTCGCCGTGTCGCTCTGGCAGCCGCGCTGGTTCAGGATCTCGATCTGCTCGTACTCGACGAGCCGACCAACCATCTCGACGTCGAGGGTGTGCAATGGCTTGCCGCGCACCTGGTGTCGCGTCGCAGCGCGCTCGTCGTCGTCACTCACGATCGATGGTTCCTCGACACCGTCGCCAATCGCACGTGGGAAGTGGTCGGCGGCGGTGTCGAGGCCTACGAGGGTGGCTACAACGACTGGGTGTTCGCGCGGGCCGAGCGGTCCCGCCAGGCCGACGCATCCGAGGAGCGGCGACGCAACCTCGCGCGCAAGGAACTGGCCTGGCTGCGCCGTGGCGCTCCGGCGCGTACCTCCAAGCCGAAGTACCGCATCGAGGCGGCCGAGGCTCTGATCGCCGACGTTCCCGCCCCGCGTGACTCCGTCGCGCTGTCCTCGTTTGCTCAGCGCCGGCTGGGTAAGGTCGTCATCGAGCTCGAGGACGCGCGCCTGGAGACCCCTGACGGCCGCGAATTGGTCAAGGACTTCACCTGGCGTCTGGCTCCCGGTGAGCGCGTCGGTCTCGTCGGCGTCAACGGGTCCGGTAAGACGACGATGCTCCGCACGCTCGCCGGTGAACTGCAGCCCGCTGCCGGTAAGCGCATCCAGGGCCAGACGGTCAAGATCGGTTGGCTGAAGCAGGAGTTGGACGACCTTCCCAAGAAGCTGCGTGTTCTCGATGCGGTCAAGGAAGTGGCCGAGCGGATCACCCTGGGCGACAAAGAGATTTCTGCTGGGCAACTCGCGGAGCGGCTCGGCTTCACCCCGGCGCGTCAGCGCACCCCGGTCGGAGATCTCTCCGGCGGTGAGCGTCGTCGGCTGCAGCTGACTCGCGTGTTGATGGCCGAGCCGAACGTGCTGCTGCTCGACGAGCCCACCAATGATTTGGACATCGACACCCTGCAGCAGCTCGAGGACATCCTCGACGGTTGGGCGGGCACTCTCGTCGTCATCAGCCACGACCGGTATCTGATCGAGCGCATCTGCGACTCGACGTGGGCCTTGTTCGGTGACGGAAAACTGACCAACCTGCCCGGTGGCATCGAGGAGTACCTGCGTCGGCGTTCCGTCATCGCGGCCGATGCAACCCCCGATTCACTCACTACGGGCGGAACCGCAAAGAAGGCCGTGCGCGACGCGGCCTCGGAGCGGGCGGCACGCAAGGAGCTGAGCAAGCTCGAGAAGCTCGTCGTCCGGTTGTCCGATCGCGAGATCGCGCTGCATGCCGAACTGGTGACGGCTGCGTCGGATTCGGGCAAGCTACTCGAACTCGATACCGAGCTCAAGAAGGTGCTCGCCGATAAGCATGTCGCAGAAGAGCGCTGGATGGAATTGGCCGCTGAGCTGGATTAGCGCCGCCGGTTGCGATCGATACGTACGGTGTGAGGATGGGAACTGGATCGCACACGACGGCAAGTTCCGTCGTCAGAACAGCGCTCGGATCCGACTTCGACAAGTTGCACCCGAAGGTTCAGTGGCGTTTCGGTTTGTCCTCCGCGGACAACAGGTGCCAGCTGGGCGTCGGGGTCATGGAAGAGATGCGGCACTCCGCACTGGTGCCGCCCCCGGTTCTGTGGCTCGGAGCCCGACGCGGCCTGTTCCCGGCAGGGAAGGCGAACGACGTCCCGTTCACCATCGCGAACTACGCCTACGTCGACGACATCGGCCGGGAGACGCTCGCGTTCGTACGCAGGTTCGCCTTCGCCGGCAAGCCGCAGGGAATGAACTCGATCATGGTGACTCCTGCTCGCACAGCGACACCTGACTTCGCGCTCGACTACCTCGGGTACTCCTCGGACATGATCGTCCACACACAGTGCAGCGTCGACAGCGACGGCAGTCTGGTGCTCGACAGTGACGCGCCGCGAGTCCTCGGTGTTCGTATCCCGCAATTCGCTTCGGCGCTGACGTCGGCTCGCGAATGGTGGGACGAGAGCGAGCAGCGCCACCGCATTCGAATCGACGTGACGAGCAAGACACTCGGCACGCTGTTCCATTATCACGGGTGGTTCACGGCAGAAGACCGCTCGTGCACAGCGTCGGAGATCCCCGAAGATGCAGTGCCGTCCCGGCTCGTCGAGCGAGAATGATTCGGGCACAGCAAGGAACCCTCTGGTACTGGAACTAGCCCAGCCAGAGGCGTTCCGACGCCAAGTCTTACAGGATCAGCGGTAGCCCTTGGCAGGGTTGAGCAGATCGAGGACGATGGTCTGACCGTTGGACCGGACGTGGATCTCCGGGTTCTGAAGGCCACCGGAGACGAGGTATTCGCCCAGAAGCTGCAGGAGCTCGTCAGGTCCGACCGAGGTGTCGGGGGTACGGATGTCGCCGGTGCGGCTGCCCAGCTCGTTCTGCGTCAGGCGGCCGGCGATTCGCACCGATGCAACGCCCATCGCAGTACGACGGTCCGGAGCGCCGCCGCGTCCGGTGCCCGTGGGGGTGGCGCTTGCGTTGGCGGCGGACGAATGAGTGGAACGGCCGTTTGTAGGCAGGCCGTGCTCGGAGATCTGATCGCTAGTAGTCACTTCAACCTCGTTCGAATCCTTGGAGGGCTGCTTTGGCGTCGTGCTGGGGTCGTGCTTCGTCACGGTCTTCGATGCGGTCTTCTCGCCGGTCTCGGGTGGAACTGCTGTCGCATCGTCGGTCGGTTCGGTGGCTGCGGCCTCCGCCTTCTCCTCGGGTGCGTCCGACTTCGACGGTGACACTCCGACGGCCAACTTCGGCGTAGGCGTGCTCAAACGATGAGCCGGTGCCTGACCGATCTTGATTCCCGCCAGCGGATAGCTGGATCCCTGCGTCATAGCGAACCCTGTGTCATTGCCAACCCCACATCGGATGTTTGAAGCTCTTCGGATACGTGAACCCCGCGACTGCCGAGAAACATACTCGAAGTCCGTTCGGACCACCGAAGAATAACACTTCACCGGTTTATGGGGATATCTTGGGAATATTGTGTCCGTTTTGCACGCGGACAGGCATCGCACAGCCACACCCCATGAACCTGAGCGTCGAGCAGTTGGATCAGAGCTATTCGCCTGCGGCGACGAGCGGCTCCAACGTCAGCTCGGGCATCTCTTTCTCCAAATATTGCAGTCGCCACTTGTCGCTGACGAGAGCGAGCAGCGCCCCATCGGTGCGCGTGAAGACTTCCACGCCGCGCTGACGGCCGAGCTCGACAGCCGAGTCTGCGTCGGTACGCCTGGCCACCGAGTAACCGAGGGGCTCGAGCCGGGCGTCGACGCCGAACTCGGTCTTCATCCTGGCTGTGACGACCTCGAACTGCATCGGTCCGACGGCGGCGAGCACAGGGGAGGCGTCGCCGCGAATATCGTTGCGCAACACCTGGACAACGCCTTCGGAGTCCATCTGTTCCACTGCGCGCCGGAACTTCTTGTACTTGTCCGCGCTGTCGACGCGCAATGCGGCGAAGTGTTCAGGGGCGAAGGACGGAATGGGTGGGTACTCGACCTTCTTCTCGCTGAACAACGTATGTCCGGGAGCGAGGGTCGTCGCGTTGACGAGGCCGACGACATCTCCCGGGTACGCGTTCTCGACTGTGGTCCGCTCGCGGCCGAAGACCGTGAGCGCATACTTCGTCGTGAACGGTTTTCCGGTCTGGGCGTGCGTGACCACCATGCCGCGTTCGAATACACCGGATACTACGCGCATGAAGGCCAATCGGTCACGATGCGCGGTGTCCATCCCGGCCTGGACCTTGAACACGACGGCGCTGAACGGATCGGTGACCTCGCGAACACCGCCCGTGACGTCGTCGCGAGGGCCCGGAGCCGGCGCCAATGCGACGAGTGTGTCGAGTATCTGTCGGACGCCGAAATTCAGCATCGCAGATCCGAAGATAACCGGCGACGTTTGGCCTGCGAGGAACATTTCCTGGTCGTGTCCCTGGCCACTCGAAACGAGCAGCTCGCTCTCCTCCAGCGCAGTCTCCCAGTCCGCGCCTTCGCGCGCGGCAGCGGCGTCGGCGTCCATGAGTTCCTCGGGGGCGATGGTGGCCCCGCCTGCGGTACGGGTGAAGCGGATGTAGTTGCCTTCCCGGACGTCGAGCAGTCCACGGAAGTCGCCCGCGATGCCGACCGGCCAGTACAGCGGCGTCGGCGTCAGTCCGATGCGCGTCTCGATCTCGTCGAGGAGTTCCAGCGGCGACTGACCCGGGCGATCCCACTTGTTGATGACGGTGATGACCGGAATGCCGAACTGGCGGCACACCTGGAACAGCTTGAGTGTTTGGGGTTCGAGGCCCTTGGCTGCGTCGATGAGCATCACCGCGGCGTCGACGGCCGTCAGCACCCGGTACGTGTCTTCCGAGAAGTCCGCGTGGCCAGGGGTGTCGACGAGGTTGATGACGTTGATCTCGTCGACCGTCGGGTCCACCTGGTAGTTGAACTGCAACGCCGTGGAGCTCACCGAGATGCCGCGAGCCTTTTCCATTTCCATCCAGTCCGAGACGGTGGAGCGTCGGCCTGCCTTGCCATGGATTGCGCCGGCCTCGGAAATGACGCGAGCATGCAGCGCGAGCGCCTCGGTCAGCGTGGACTTACCGGCGTCGGGATGCGAGATGACGGCGAACGTGCGGCGACGCGTGACCTCGCCGGCAAGCTCCTTGTGAACGCTTTTGGGGGCCGACTCGGTGGGGGTAGTGCCGGTGTCTACCGAATCGGGCGTACTCAAGCGAACCTCTTCTACTTCAATGTGGGCGTGTTGCCGGTACCAGGGTACTCGGACGTATTCGGCGGTAACGGTTACCGTCCGGGTGCGGATTCAATAGCGTGGAGGGGGTCGGGATTTTCCTCACAGGAGATGAGCATTGAGCAAGTTCACCGAAGAGATGTTCGCGACGGCTCGCACCAGCGAGCGTGGGCTGGTCACCGGCGAGCCCGATGAGGCGCTGCGTCAGTCCTGGGGAGAAATCCACCGGGTGGCCAGGTCCATGGCCGGGGCACTCGCCGACGCGGGAATCGATCGTGGCGATGCCATCGGCATCCTGGCAGGCCAGCCCGTCGACATCGCGCCGGCCTGCCAGGCGACCTGGATGCGCGGCGGTTCGGTCACGATGTTGCACCAACCGACGCCGCGGACCGATCTGGCTGTATGGGGCACCGACACCGAGACGGTCGTGCGGATGATCGAGGCCAAAGCCGTCATTCTGGGTGCACCGTTCGATATCGCCGCTCCGATTCTCGAGGAACGCGGGATCACCGTGTTGAAAATCGAGGACATGCGGGGCGGACGCGACATCGACCCCGTCGACACCGACGAATCCGACATCGCGTTGCAGCAGTTGACGTCCGGTTCCACCGGGTCCCCGAAGGCCGTGCGGATCACGCACGAGAACTTCTACGTCAACGCCTACGCGATGATCGACCGCATCAAGTTCGACGTCGATTCGGACGTGATGGTGTCGTGGCTGCCACTGTTCCACGACATGGGCATGGTGGGCTTCCTGACCGTTCCGATGCAGGTCGGCGCCGAGGTCGTCAGCATCACTCCGCTCGACTTCCTTCGGTCACCGTTGTTGTGGGCCAAGCTCATTCACAAGTATCGCGGAACCGTTACGGCAGCACCGAATTTCGCGTACTCACTGCTGGCGCGGCGGTTGTCGCAAGCCGAGGACGATCTCGATCTCGATCTGAGCTCGCTGCGGTACGCCTGGAACGGCGCCGAGCCGGTCGACCCCGACACGATGACGTCGCTTGCCGAGGCCGGCAGACCGTACAAGTTGGATCCGTTGGCGCTCGCCCCGGTATACGGCATGGCGGAAACGACGCTCGCCGTATCTATTCCGGACCCGAATCAAGGTCAGGTACTCGACGTCGTCGACGCCGATCTGCTCGAGGCGATGGGCCGCGCGGTGCCCGCGACCAAAGGCAATCTCCGCAGGCTCGCGACGTTGGGCAAGATGGTGCCCAATCTCGAAGGGCGCGTGGTCGACAAGGAAGGTCAAGTCCTGAACGCGCGTGGCGTCGGGATCATCGAGGTACGCGGTAGAGCGGTGACACCGGGCTACATCACCGTCGAAGGTCCGGTCGTCACGCAGAATGCCGACGGCTGGCTCGACACCGGCGACGTCGGCTACTTCACCGAGGAAGGGCTCGTGGTCGTCTGCGGGCGCATCAAGGACGTCATCATCATGGGCGGCCGCAACATCTATCCGACGGATATCGAACGCGCCGCCGGGTCGGTACGCGGTGTGCGCCCGGGCAATGCCGTCGCTATCCGGCTCGATGCGGGCGACAAGCGCGAGAGCTTCGCCGTTGCCGTCGAGACCAACGACTTCCAGAATCCCGACGAGGTCAAACGAATCGAGCACGAGGTGGTGCATGCGGTGCACTCCGAGGTCGGCGTCCGTCCGCGAACCGTCGCCGTCCTCGGGCCCGGCTCGATCCCCAAGACGTCGTCCGGGAAGCTGCGCCGGTCGAATTCGGCCTCGCTGCTGGGCTAGCGGGTCTCAGGATGGTCGCCAGCTACCGCGGGTGCACCTGATTCTGTGCGGCCTCCAAGCCGACACGGAGGACCAGTTCTGCGGCGTCGGCAGCCTCCTCGCAGATCACTCCGAGGTCCTTGCGTTCGGCCGACGAAAACGGCTTGAGCACGTACGACGCCGGATCCATTCGCCCCGGTGGCCGCCCGACGCCGACTCGGACTCGGAGATAGTCCTTGGTTCCGAGATGCTGTGTGATGGAACGCAATCCGTTGTGTCCGCCCTCGCCGCCGCCGAGTTTCAGTCGGATCGTGCCGAAGTCGATGTCGAGTTCGTCGTGTATCACCACGATATTTGCCGGTTCCACGGAGTAGAAGCGCGCCAGTGATGCAACCGGTTGACCGGAGAGGTTCATGAACGTGCGGGGCTTGGCTACGATCACCGACTGGTCGCCGAGTCGGGCCGTCACGATATCGGAGTTCGACTTCTTGTGCGAGGAGAACTTCGCACCGATCCGATCTGCGAGCACGTCGGCGACCATGAAGCCAGCGTTGTGGCGAGTCGTCTCGTACTGCGACCCCGGGTTGCCGAGGCCGACGATCAGCGCAGTCACAGTGTTCATGCTCCCATTCGAGTGAGACGCCTTCGGCGCGCCGCTCCCTGGGAAGGGAACGACGCGCCGAAGGGGAGTGCTGAGGTGGAGACTAGCTCTCGTCGGAGCTGCCCTCGTCCGATGCGGCCTCTGCCTGAGTTTCGGCGTCGCCGGTCTCGGTGCCCTCGGCCTCGAGGTCTTCCTCGGACGGAGCCTCGACGACGTTGACGAGCAGCAGCTCGGGATCGGAGATCAGCGTGACGCCCTCCGGCAATGCCAGCGTGCCTGCCAGGATCTGGGTGCCGATCTCGGCGCCCTCGATCGAGACCTCGATCTGCTCGGGGATCGACAGCGCGTCGGCCTCGATCTCGACGTAGGTCGAGTCGGTGTAGACGAGCGTTCCGGCCGCAGCATCGCCTTCGACGATGACGTTGACCTCGACGGTGACGCGCTCACCCTTCTTGAGGACGAGGAGGTCGGCGTGCTCGATGCTGCGCTTGATCGGGTGGACCACGACGGACTTGGTCAGTGCGACCTGCTCCGCACCTTCGATGTCGAGCGTCAGAACGGCGTTGGTGCCGTGGTTACGCAGAACAGCCGCGAAGGCGCGCGAGTCGAGCGCGAGGTGCTGGGGGTCGGTGCCGTGTCCGTAGAGAACGGCAGGAACCTGGCCGTCGCGACGTGTGCGGCGAGCAGCGCCCTTGCCGAATTCGGTGCGGACGATCGCCTCGAGTTTGTTTACTTCGTTTGCCATGTGACTCTTCAGCTCCTGGATCAATTGTGGACAAGACTCGTCGGGGCGGACACGTACGAGCAGGGCCAGGGGCCGAGCCGCGTCGATCACGGTAGATCCTGTTCGGATCTACCCTCGCCGAGACAACCTAGGAGACTTTACACCATCGGAGGAGGCGGCTTCGCCGCCAGTGGCACGACTATGTGCACCCTGGTGCGCTTTACCGTGCCACTAGGGAGCGAGCAATCGACCGAGCCACGTCGATGGCGTCACCGCGGCCACCGGCCGTTTTCATGATCACTGCGCCCTCGTGGATCACGGACAGCTCGGACCCGAGTGCCTCGGCGTCGGAGAACCGAGCTTCGGTCGCGAGGCGTACGAACAGCGACCGCGTCCACTCTTTTTCTGTGCGGATGATGTCGAGCGCGGGATGGTCGGTGCCGCCGAATTCTGCGTAGGCGTTGACGAATCCACAGCCGCGGTCGTTCGCCCGCATCCATGCCTCCAAGGCGTCGTAGACGCCGAGGATCCGCTCTATGTCGTCGGGGTAATTCTCGAGATGTGCCAGGACGAACGCGCACCAGCGCTCGAAGCGTCGTTCCAGATAGCGCAGGACGAGGCCGTCCTTCGAGCCGAACCGGTCGTACAGCGTCTTTTTCGTCGTTCCGGCTTCCTCGGCGATGAGGTCGACACCGACGGCGCGTATTCCGCGGTCGTAGAACAGCGCGCTGGCCACGGTCAGGATGCGTTCGCCCGCGGGGGTCAGCGGTTTCGTCGCGATACTCATGTGTGTCTCCGATCACAGGTCTACTGCAAGTATACAGACCTGTATGGTTACCTCGATCTCATGACCCGAGTGGACAATCTTGCAGCTGTATCCCTGGTGATTCTGTGGAGCTCGGGATTCATCGGTGCCGACCTCGGCACCGCCCAGGCCCCTGCGCACACCTTGCTCGCGTGGCGGTACGTCGTCGCTGTCGTGATTCTGGCTGCGTGGTGCTGGTATCGCCGGCTGCGACCCACATTGCGCGGTGTCAAGCGTCAGGCAGTGCTCGGGTTCTTCTGTCAGTTCCTCTACCTCGGTTGTCTCGTCACCGGCGTCGGCCTCGGAGTTCCGGCCGGAACAGCCGCTCTGATCGCCGCCCTGCAGCCGCTTGTCGTCGCGGCCCTGTCGAGTCGATTTCTCGGCGAGGAGTTCCCGGCGAGTCGACGGATCGGGCTCGCGGTGGGATTCACCGGAGTCGTGCTCGTCGTCGCGGGAGATCTCGGCGGCGCGGCAGCGTGGCCGGTATATCTACTTCCGCTGCTCGGAACGTTGGCTCTGTCCGCAGGCACGGTCCTCGAACGCAAGCTCGGGACGACCGAGCCCATCCCGCTTGCGTTGTGCATCCAAGCTGCCGTGTCCGGGGTGCTGTTCATGGCGTGGAGCCTGATCGCCGGCGACGCGACGCCTCCGCTCACGACGGGATTCTGGGCGGCGGTTGCGTGGGTGGTGGTGTTCTCGACCTTCGGTGCGTACGGGACGTACCTGTTCGTCCTGCGCCGCAGCGGCGCCACGCGGGTCAGTGCGCTGCTGTAACTGACCCCGGCGACCACGATGCTGTGGGCATGGATGATGTTCGACGACCGCATCACGTGGCTGGCAGTGGCGGGCCTCGCCGTCACCCTCGCCGGACTGGGCGGCTCCGCCGCAGTTGGATGGCTGGGCGGCTCCGCCGCAGTGGCATGGTTAAGTGCACTCTGGGACGCTCTTTCGTGCCACTGGCGCGGAGCGCCCCGGCCACCGCGCGGAGCGCCTACAACGAACGAAGGGCCGCGACCATCTCGTCGAGTTGCTCGAACGTCACGAAGTAGTGCGGCGACGCCCGAATCACCGCGTCCAGTCCCCGTTGGTTCATATCGACAAGAGTCGACCGACGATGACTGACCGTCACGGTGATGCCCCGCTCGGCCAAGGCGTCGCGCACGTCGGTGGGGATCTTGCCGTCCGCAGTGAAGGACACGATGCCGCTCTTGCGCTCGCCCAGGTCGTGCACGGTCACCCCGTCGACTCCCCGCAATTGCGCGCGCAGGTATGTGGCCCGTTCCCGGACCGCTTCCTCGACGGCGTCGATTCCGATGTCCAGCAGATAGTCGACAGCCCTACCGAGTGCGAGGCGAGCCGCGACATCGCATTCCCAGAACTCGAACCGCGTGACGTCGGCAGCAAGTTGGAACTCCGACTTGGCTATCCATTGCGCGCTGTGCAGATCGAGCGCAGGGGGTTCCAGTGACGCCGCCAATTCCGGACGCAGATAGAGGAAGCCGGTTCCACGTGGTCCGCGCAACCACTTGCGGCCCGTCGCGCTGAGTGCATCGACGCCGAGCTCGCCGACGTCCACGCGCACCTGTCCGATCGACTGGCATGCGTCGAGCAGCACCAACGCGCCGTGGCGGTGCGCGAGTTCAGCGACCTCGCGTGCCGGGTTGATCAGGCCACCGTTGGTGGGGGCGTGAACAAGTGAGACTATTCGGACACGATCGTCGAGCATTCGTTCCAACGCATTCAAGTCGATCTGCCCCGAGGGATCGCTCGGCACGAACTCCACGATTGCGCCGACCGTGGCAGCTCGTTGCAGCGCCGCGATCGCATTGGACGCGTATTCGACTTCGCACAGGAGAATCCGATCACCCGGGGACAGGGGGACCGAATAGAAGAAGTCGCTCCACGATCGAGTTGCACTGTCGCTCAACGCGATGTCCGACGCCTGCGCGCCGATCAACTTCGCGATCGAACTCTTGACGGCCGCGAGATCGGCCATCCTTTCGTTCGCGGCCCGGTAGCCACCGACAACCGCTTCCCGACGAAGGTGCGCGACGGCGGTCTCGACGACGGGATCCGGTGGGAGCGATGATCCGGCGCTGTCCAGGAATACTGCACTGGCGGCAGCGGGAGTATCGCGACGGATCCGGTCGAGGTCGAACATGTGGGCGCCTTCCTGGACGAAGAATTGTCGGTGCGCTGTGGTGGACTCGTGGCTACTGTCGAAGCAAGGCTGCCACAAGCGCGGCGTTTCGGCGCGAACCGGTCAGGGTAGATGTGCTCGGAACACAAGGAGGCGGATGTGTCGTCCAACGAGAAGTCACTGAATCTGAGCTCGCGGCCGGCCGCCGAGGCGTACGTGTCCAAAGTGTGTTTCAAGCTCGGACCACCGCAACTCATCGGTGCCGAACTCGAATGGTTGACCTACACGAAGAACGGCGACAGGCCGTCGCTCGACAATATTGCCACTGCGCTGGGCGAGTACGCACCGCGCAGCATCGCACCGAATTCACCCGCCCTGACGTTGCCGGGCGGTAGTGCTGTCACCATCGAACCCGGTGGCCAGATCGAACTGTCCAGCGCACCGCACGCCTCCGTGCAGGAACTTCAACGGGCATTGGATGCCGACGCCGAAATGCTGGCGTCGCTGATGGACGCCGGCCACCTCGGCATGGCGTCGGCTCCGGCCGATCAAGACAGGGACCCTCAGCGCCTGCTGGTTCTGCCGCGGTACTGCGCGATGGAGAACCGGTTCACCACCATCGGGCCGTTCGGCAAGCTCATGATGTGCAATACCGCGGCCGCGCAGGTGAGCGTCGACGCCGGAACCGATCGCGCCGACGTCGCGCGGCGGTGGACCATGCTCGAGACCGTCGGGCCGGCGCTCGTAGCAGCGTTCGCGTGCTCACCGACGCTTCGCGGTGCTCCCGCCGGGCACTGGGCGTCGCAACGCATGCGCACCTGGCTCGAATTGGATGACAGCAGAACCGAAGTCCCGGCCACCGCTGACCCGGTGACCGACTACGCGCGCTGGGCCCTGGATGTACCTCTGCTGTGCATCCGCAGCGACGGTGAGAGCTGGGATGCACCGGCGGGAACGACGTTCGCGCAGTGGATCGAGGACGAGGAACTCGTCGGCCGGTCGCCGACCACTGCCGATCTCGGCTACCACTTGACGACGCTGTTTCCCCACGTGCGGGCCTGCGGGCATCTCGAGGTCAGATACCTCGACGCGCAACCCGACGGTCAGTGGGTCGTCCCCACTGCGGTTTTCGACGCGTTGTTGTCCGATCCAGCGATCACCTCGCACGCCACCGACCTTGCGCGGAGATCTGCGGGCCGCTGGGTCGACGCGGCACGGCACGGACTGGCCGATCACTGCCTGCGCTCGGCTGCCGAGGACCTGCTGCACCTGGCCGCAGCCAATTCCGACGCGTACGGCGACGTCGTGGCACAAGCCGCCGAACGATGTCGCACCGGTGAACCGCCCACATTCAGCAACAACGCGGCTACGACAAAGGAGTCGGTGTGACCAGCATCGAAGACCTCAGGAGCAAGGTCGAGACCGTTCTGACGCGCAGCCGGGCACGGAGCGCTGCCCTCACCGAGTGCGTCGACGAGACCGACCTCACTGCGCAGCATTCTCCACTGATGAGCCCTCTCGTCTGGGATCTGGCGCACATCGGAAACCAAGAAGAACTCTGGCTCGTTCGCGACGTCGGCGGCCGAGAACCGGTGCGCCAGGACATCGACGAACTGTACGACGCCTTCAAGCATTCCCGGTCCAGCAGGCGCGCGCTGCCCTTGCTGTCTCCCGATGAGGCACGCAAGTACGTGTCGACGGTCCGGGAGAAGGTGTGGGACGTCCTCGGTAACAGCCCGCTCGACGGCCGCAGGCTCGAACGGGACGGCTTCGCCTTCGGGATGGTCGCGCAGCACGAACAACAGCACGACGAGACGATGCTCGCTACCCACCAACTCCGCACCGGCCCTGCTGTTCTGCACGCCCCGCAGCCGCCGCGATCACGCGTCAGTGCAACCGGTGAAGCGATCATCGAAGGTGGCGAATTCACCATGGGAACCACCCTCGACCCATGGGCACTCGACAACGAACGCCCCGCTCATGCAACGTACGTTCCGACGTTTGCGATCGACGTCGCGCCCGTCACCAACGGTCAGTACGCGGAGTTCATCGCACATGACGGGTACGACCGGCCCGAACTGTGGAGCGAGCGCGGTTGGGCCCACCGCACAAGCGAAGGTCTCCGCGCACCACAGTTCTGGGAGGTCGATGCAGACGGAAGCTGGTGGCGTCGGGCATTCGGGGTGACGGAACCGGTGAAGCCGAACCAGCCCGTGGTGCATGTGTGCTTCTTCGAGGCCGAGGCGTACGCCAACTGGGCAGGCAAACGTCTTCCGACGGAAGCAGAATGGGAGAAGGCGGCACGGTTCGATCCGTCCACCGGGAGTGTTCGCAAGTACCCGTGGGGCGACGCCGAACCGACCGAACTGCACGCCAACCTGGGGCAACGCCACCTCGAACCCGCCGATGTCGGCGCATACCCGGCAGGCGCGTCACCGCACGGCGTGCACCAGTTGATCGGCGACGTGTGGGAGTGGACATCCTCGGAGTTCGGGCCGTATCCGGGCTTCGCTCCGTTCCCGTACGCGGAGTACTCCGAGGTGTTTCTGCGCGGTGACTACCGGGTTTTGCGCGGCGGATCCTTCGGTACCGACGAGGTTGCGTGCCGCGGGACATTCCGCAACTGGGACCACCCGATTCGGAGGCAGATCTTCGCTGGCTTCAGGTGCGCACGAGATGTGTAGACACCTGGGCTATCTCGGTCCGGCACGCAGCGTGGGTGAGGTCCTGACACAGGGGTCCAACTCACTGCGTGTGCAGTCCTGGGCGCCGAAGGACATGCGCGGCGGCGGGACCATCAATGCAGACGGCTTCGGTGCCGCGTGGTGGACCAGCGGAACGACCGGGTTGTCGAGCTATCGCAATTCGATGCCGATCTGGTCGGATCCGGCCGTGGACGATGTGCTCACCGGACTCTCGTCGACTGCCGTCGTAGCCGCCGTCCGTTCGGCCACGGTCGGGATGCCGGTCGAGCGGAGTGCTTGTGCGCCGTTCATCGACGACACCTGGGCCTTCAGCCACAACGGCGTCGTTTTCGGGTGGCCCGACGCCATGGTTGATCTGGTGTCGGAGGTGCCCACGAAAGACCTCTTGACCCTCCCCGCGCCGACGGATTCCGCGGCGCTGTGGGTGGTGCTCCGGCACCTGTTGGCCGAACACGAGCCGGAGAAGGCGCTGCGGATGCTCGTCGCACGCGTCGAGCAGTCTTCTCCTGGGCCACGTCTGAACCTTCTCCTCGGTGACGGCTCCACGTTGTACGCCACCACGCGGCACCACGCGTTGTCCGTTCTGCGGACCGAGGACTCGGTCACCGTCGCATCCGAACCTCTCGACGACAGCCCCGGGTGGGAGGCGATCGGCGACCGCAAGTTCGTTGTCGCTCGCCCCGGCCACGTCGACATCACCGACCTCGATTGAAGGAGAAACCGTGTCGGACATCGCACTCGATGTGCACATTTCACCGGAGAGGCTCCTGGAGGACCTCCGCACAGACGTGCGGCAGGGCCTGACGGCGTCACCGAAGTGGCTCTCGCCCAAATGGTTCTACGACGCAACAGGCAGTGCGCTGTTCGAACAGATCACCGAGCTGCCCGAGTACTATCCGACGCGCACCGAGCGGGCGCTGATCGAGGCGCATGCCTACGACATCGCCGAACGGACCGACGCAGCTATTCTCGTCGAACTCGGTTCGGGATCCTCGGAGAAGACACGGCTGCTGATCGCCGCCGGGACCAAGCACGGGTCGCTGCGCAAGTACGTACCGCAGGATGTGTCACCGTCGGCTTTGGAAGGGGCGATAGGCCAGCTCACGCAAGAGTTTCCGTCGCTCGAAGTGCAGGGAATCGTCAGCGATTTCACCGATACGCTCCAGAATCTGCCTGCCGACGGGAGCCGTACCATCGCCTTCTTGGGCGGCACTCTCGGCAATCTCATTCCCGACGAGCGAGCCGTCTTCCTGGCCGACGTCGCACAGGCTCTCATCGCGGGTGAGTTTTTGCTGCTCGGTGTCGGGCTCGTCATCGACGAGGATGTCGTGGTTCCCGCGTACGACGACGCGGCAGGGGTTACCGCGCAGTTCAACGCGAACGTGCTGTCCGTGCTCAACGACCGACTCGGCGCCGACTTCGACAGCGAGAACTTCGAACACGTCGCGTTGTGGAACGCCGACGCGGAGTGGATCGAGATGCGGTTGCGCGCCACGCGGACTCAGCAGGTTCGTATCGAGGACCTCGATCTCGACGTCACCTTCGACGAGGGCGAAGAACTCCGCACCGAGATCTCGGCCAAGTTCCGGCGCGAGGGGATCCAACGAGAACTCGTCGACGCGGGATTCCGCATCGACGAGTTCTGGACGGATCCGCAGGAACGGTTCGCCCTCATCCTGGCTCGGCGCAGCGACACTCGCTGAGCGTCATTGAGGTCACCTCGCTCATGCGTCGGCGAGAGCGACCACCGGCGCTATGGCGTTCGCTCGCCGCGACGGAATCAGCGACGCGCCGAGTGCGAGAAGCGCGGCGCACAGAACGGTTCCTACGATGACGGCCCACGGTAGCGTCGGCAACTGAATACCTGACTGGGCAATCGATCCCAGCAGCGATTGCGCGGCAGCCCACCCGTAGACGATGCCGAGGAGAAGCCCGAATCCCATCGACGCAATCACCATCTGGGCGCTTTCGGACACGATCATTCCTCGAATCTGTCTGCGGGTGAACCCGAGTGCGCGTAGCAATCCCAGTTCGCGGGTGCGCTGCATGATGCTGAGCGAGAGATTGTTGACCATCCCGACTGCGGCGATGACGCCGGAGAAGCCGATGAGACCGGTCATGATGCCGACGGTGACGGTCAGTACCTGATCGAGAGATTCCTCGCTGAACTCGTTCTGCAGCATCGACCGGTAGCTGTACATCGCCACCGCGAAGGTCACGACGAGGGTGACGCCGATCAACAAACCGAGCGCCGTTCGAGTGCTGCGCTCCGGGTATCTCGTTGCATTTGCGGAGGCCAAGCGTGCCGCGGGTGCATTGCCGAACAGGCGTCCGACATGGCGGAGGATCCACGGAACGATCCGGTGGGCACCCACCATGATTCCGGTGAAGGACGCTGCGCCACCGGCGAATGCGACCAGAACACCTGCGGGCGTCATGGTTCCCACGATGACTCCGAGTCCGAGCAGCATCGCCCCGCCCGCGATCAGGACGATGGCGAACGTCGTTCGGGCTCTGCGCCGACGAGCACCGCCGTCGTGGGTTTCGACGATCGCGCCGGTGGCCTGAATGGGCGTCACGTCGAGGACTCGCTTTGCCCCGACGTAGGACGCTACCCACGTGGTCCCGACGACGATGACGACCGGCAACGCAACCAGCGGCTGAACCGTCGTGTAGGCAACGTCGGGGAGTTTGCCGGCGGAGACCGCGACAGCTCGCGCGAGGTGGCTCAGCGCGACGCCGACCACAAGCCCGACGGCGGCGCCGAACAACCCCACCGACAGACCTTCGCGGGAGACAGAGCGTCGCAGTTCGCGACCGGAGGCGCCGAGAAGCCGCAGCAGCGCAATTGTTTTCGTGCGACCCGCGACGATAGTGGAGAACGTGTTGGCAGTGACGACCGACGCTACGTAGAGCGCCAGCAGGATGAACACCATCGCCACGCAGTACAGCGCGACGGCGACGGCGCCTTGACCGTCCTCGCCGAAGATGTCGAGCAGGAACGCAGTCGCCTGGATCAGTACCACACCGAAGAACGACGCCAGTGCCGTCACCAGGATGCTCGAACCGTGGTCGTTGCGTGCGGTCGAACCGGTCGCGGCCCTCACGCGACCTTCTCCATCGCGAGCATGTAACCCGAGATCTGCTCTGGAGTCGACCGGCGCCGCTCGTCGACGATGCGTCCGTCGGCGAGGAAAACAATACGGTCGGCGTAACTGGCGGCGATCGGGTCGTGGGTGACCATGACGATCGACTGCCCGTATTCCTCGGCAGCAGCGGCCAGGAGTGCGAGAACCTCTCGGCCGGTGCGGGAATCGAGGTTGCCCGTCGGTTCGTCGGCGAAGATCAGGTGTGGCGTGGAGCCGAGCGCTCGGGCGATGGCGACTCGTTGCTGCTGCCCGCCGGACAGTTGGTGCGGTAGATGACCGGTCCGTTCGCTCAGACCGAGCGTCTGGATGAGCTGCGCCACCCATGCCGATTCCGATTCGGTAGGTGCATGTCCGTCGAGCTCGAACGGAAGCATGATGTTGGCGCGGACATCGAGCGTCGGAACGAGATTGAAGGCCTGGAAGATGAAGCCGATCTGGCGTCGTCGAAGTTCGGTGAGGGCGTCGTCGCCGAGGCGAGTGATGTCGGTGTCCGCGAGCACGACTTGGCCGGAGGTGACGGAATCCAGACCGGCCATGATGTGCATGAGCGTGGATTTGCCGGAGCCGGACGGGCCCATGATGGCAGTGAATTGGCCTCGATGCACGTCCAAGGACACGTCGTCGAGTGCGTGCACGATGTTCGTGGTGTCACCGTAGCTCTTACGTACTCGGTGTACGCGAGCGACGGGGGAAGTTGTGTTCGTCATGGCTACGACGTTATGAGCGTCGGCTCGGCAAAGAATCAGGCTGGAGTAGTCGGTTCGTACATCCCGAGGATGACCTGTCCGCGCGCAAATGATGACATGGGTCGTATTCGTTTGGCGCACGGGCAGGTCAGCGGCTCAGGCGACCGCAGTCCCCTCGAGTTCGACCATCTGACCGGCTAGTGCGAGCCGCGTCACTCCGAGCATCGTGGTCGCCGGGGCCGCTCCGGCAGCACCCAATCTTGCTGCGAGGACGCCGTAGTGCTGAAACAGCTGATCGACGTCTGTGGTGTAGACGTTCAGCCGGACCAGATGCGCGAGGGTCATTCCGGCGTCGACGAGTACGGCTTCGACGTTGTCCAGACACAGCGCGAGCTGGGCCGCCATGTCCCCGTCGTGCCGGGGTGCGCCGTCGGTGTCGGTCGCGGTCTGGCCGGAGCAATACAGGGTTTTGGTGTGCCCGGATACCAACTCGGCTTGGTTGAATCCCATGTCCACCGACCACGTCACCGGATTGATCGCAGTTCGTTCCATCGAAAGTGTGCTCCATTCATCTCGCGTGCAATTCGAGTACGCACAACAGCCTCGCAACAATTCACGACATCCTTGGTCATGTATTTCGGTACTCTTCGCGGCATGCGCGCCGACAGGTTGGTCTCGCTGGTACTGCTGTTGCGCCAGCGCGGGCGAATGACGGCGGATGCCCTTGCCCGCGAGCTGGAAGTGTCGACCCGCACCGTTCTCCGCGACGTCGAGGCGCTCTCGGTGGCAGGTGTTCCGGTGTCTGCCGAGCGTGGTCGCCACGGCGGGTTCGCGCTGTTGCCCGGTTTCCGCACCGAACTGACCGGACTCAATCACGACGAGGCACTCGCGCTGCTTGCGGCCGCAGGGTCGGGGAGCGGTCAGCAGGTCTTCGGCCTCGGATCGGCGCTCGCGTCGGCGTTGCGCAAAGTGATGGACGCGCTGCCCGACGGGAACCGAAACACCGCGAGCGATGCGGCCGATCGCTTTCTGATCGAGCCGGAGTTCGATCTCCTGTCGCGTCGATCGGACATCGAGCTCGTACCTGCCGCCGTCATGGTCGAGGTGCGGCGCGCAGTGCTCGCTGGACACAAGTTGCGCATCCACTACGCACCGGAAGGGAAAGACGCGCAGTGGCGAACGGTGGATCCGATTGGACTGGTCACTGTTCGCGACCGCGGCTACCTCCTGGCCACGAGAGACGGGGCGGACCGCACCTACCGGTTGTCGAGGCTGCTGGACGCCGAAGCGCTGTCCGAACCGGCACAGCGCCCGGATCGGATCCATCTCGAACGACTGTGGCGGGAACGCAGCACGCGGTTTAGGAGCGAGGGCACAGGAGTGAGCGCAGTGGTCCGCGTGAATCCGAGGCGACGGGACGAGCTGATCAACACCGCGTTGGCGGTCCTAGCCGAGGAATCGGACGCAGACGGTTGGCTGCGGCTGGAAGTCACCTTCCAAGATGCACGCCACGCCGAATGGGCTCTGTGGCAACTCGCCACCGATGCGCACGTGCTCGAACCGCAGTCGCTTCGGGCCGCACTGTACGACCGTGCTGCCGCGATCACCGCATGCTACGAATCGAACCTCGTCCCCTGACCGACGTCAGCGTGCCAGGCCGTGCTCGAAGGCGAACACCACCAACTGGACCCGGTCGCGCAGGTCGAGCTTGGTGAAGATCCGACTGAGATGTGTCTTCACCGTTGCTTCACTGAGGTATTCGCTCGCCGCGATCTCAGAGTTGCTCATGCCGGTCGCGGCGAGCCGAAAGATCTCCTGCTCGCGGGAGGTCAGGCGAGTGAACCGCTCCGGGATCACCGGCTCGGCGGGTGTGTCGGTGTAGTGACCGAGCAGCGCAGTCGTCGCTGATGCGGCGATGACCGAATTGCCCGCGTGGACGGTCCGAATCGCCGCCAGTAGGAACTCGGGATCAGCGTCCTTGAGCACGAACCCGCTGGCACCGGCCTTGATCGCCCGGGCCGCGCTCTCGTCGAGATCGAACGTCGTCAGCACGAGAATTTTCGGTGGGCTCGCCATGGCCGTCACGATTTCGGTCGTCGCAGAGATGCCGTCGAGCACGGGCATTCGGATGTCCATCAGTATGACGTCCGGCGACGTGGCCGCCGCCAATTCGACACCTTCACGGCCGTTGCCGGCCTCGCCGACGAATTCGAGATCGGCCTGCGAGGACACCAACATTCTGATTCCGGCTCGGAACAGCTGCTGATCGTCGACGAGTGCCACCCGGATGGGGGAGTCGTTCACTCACGTTCCCTTCGTTGTGGGAATCCATGCCCGGACTGTCCATCGTCCGTCGGCGCCGCCTGCGGTACACACACCGCCGGACAGGGCAGCCCGCTCGCGCATCCCGACGACCCCATGACCGTGGTGGCTCGCCGTCTGGCTCGACGAGGAAAGTGCGTTGGCTACGACGAGTTCCGCCCCGGCCGAGTCACTGACGAGTGTGACGGTGACATCCTGGGCTACGTCGCCGTGACGCAGTGCGTTGGTCAACGATTCCTGCGCGATGCGATACAGAGCGAGCCCGGCAGCGGCACCGACGGCAGCCGGAGGATCAGCGATCGTGGCATCGATGCGCAACCCTGCGGCCCGCATTCGTTCGATCAGTCGTCCGATGTCGGTGACCGCGGGCGTGGGTAGATCGTCTTCGCTGTGTCGCAGTTGAGCCAGGAGAACTCTGACGTCCCCGAGCGCCTCACGGGCAGTCGCGGAAATTGTCGTCAACGCCGAGTCGACAGCGTCCGGGTCGACGGCGCGAACGTACCGCGCGCCATCGGCCTGCGCGATGACCACGGCCAACGAGTGCGCCACGATGTCGTGCATGTCACGGGCAATTCTGTTGCGTTCCTGCTCGATTGCGATGTCGTTCTGGGCTCGGGCCTGTTGGAGCTCGGCGAGTTCCTGGGCATGTGCGGCCTCGATCGCGCTGCGTCGGGCATAGGACAGTCTGCCGAGTGCCCACGACAACCCGAGGACTGCCCACAGGGCCGCGAGAATGACGAGAAACTGCTGCAGATCGCGGAAGGGTTCGGTTCCGCTGGCGAACGGGTCCTCGCTGACATACGTGAGATACCACGCAGCGATGATGCCGCCCACGACGGCAGATCCGAGTCCGACCTGCCGGAGCAGCTTGCTCCCGTACGCCGCGGAGCAGTAGAGGATGCCGAAGATCGCGACGTTGCTGGCCAGAACGAGTACGGAACCGGCCATCTGCACCAGGGCCAAAATCCAGGCGAGGGCCAGCGACCATCGGGGTGATCGTCGACGGATGGCGAGGGCGACACCGAATCCGAGGAGAACGAAGAGTCCTGCCGTGCCGGACACCCCTCGAACAGCGGCCTGGAACAGGACCAGCACGAACACGACCGCGTAGACGATGTCGACCGCCTGAGGTGACGTCAGTCGTTTGCGCAGCACTCGACCAGACTACGGATCGACCGTCGACCACTAGTGAGTGTGGGCGTGAAGGCACAGTTGCGCGAAAATTGAGCGGGATCCCAGCTCTACGGAGCGCAACTGTGCCTCCCTGCCCACGATCTATAGTCAGCCCCGGCGGCGCGCCTTCTCCAGGGCGGCCAACGTGCTCAGCACGGTGGTGCGCTGCCTGTCCAGATCCTTCATGCGGGCGCGGGCGGGGAGGCCCTGCTGGCCATCGAGAGCTGAGATCTGCTCGTCGACGCTCTGAAGCTGGTCGAGGAGTTTGCGGACCCGGGACTCCAGTTCGATCATGTCGATCCCACTGACACCGGCCTGGGACTTCTTCGGTGCGGCCTTTGCCGTTGTCGCACCGGTAGATCCGGGACGGGTGGCCGGGGGAGCAGCTACAGCCGCAGCGGCCCTCGGGCGCAACGCTTTGCGGACGGCCGCCGGGTCGGGCAGCTTTTCCAGGCGGATGCGGTTGAGGACCTCACGCGCATCACGGGCGCTGACGCGGAACTCGCGCTCTTCCTCGTCCTCGGATGCGAGAGTGCCGCCGAGTGGACGCAGACCGTACATTCCGATGAAGTGCTTCGCATCGTCGATGATGGATTCTTTTTCGCGGCAGAGGCCGCAGCGCGGTTCGTTGCGATAGGTCTCGATCGAATCGGTGCTCCCGCACCAGACGCACCCACCCGGGGTCCAACGTGCGATACGGACGGTAGAAGTTGCTGCAGGACTGTCCAATGTTTGCGCGTCGATCACGACGAGTCATCTTAGGGTACAACGCAACCCGCTCCGCACACCCCCTCCCCGGTGAACTGCGGTTATCGGCCGTGGTAGTGACCAAGTTCATTGCAGCGGGGAGGCGGTGGCGGAGCGGGTGTAAAGAAACCGAACAGACTGTAAGGGCTATGCAGAACCTATGCAGATCCGTGGGAGTGGAGCCCGCGGAACGACCTATGCAGATCCGTGGGAGTGGAGCCCGCGGAACGACCTATGCAGATCCGTTGAACAGGCTTGTCACCGAGCCGTTTTCGAATACCTCGCGGATGGTGCGGGCGAGGAGCGGTGCGATGGACAGCTCGGTGAGTGTCTCGAAGCGCTTCTCGTCGGTGATCGGGAGGGTGTTGGTGACGACGACTTCCTTGGCTCCGCAGTTGGCGAGGCGGTCGGCAGCGGGGTCGGACAGCACGCCGTGGGTGGCGGCGATGACGACGTCTCCTGCGCCTGCTTCCTTGAGGACCTTCACTGCGCCGGCGATGGTGCCACCGGTGTCGATCATGTCGTCGATCAGGATGCAGGTGCGGCCTTCGACTTCACCGACGACCCGGTTCGACTTGACCTGGTTGGGCACCAGGGGATCACGAGTCTTGTGGATGAACGCCAGCGGTGCGCCACCGAAGCTGTCGGCCCACTTCTCGGCGACGCGTACGCGGCCCGAGTCGGGGGAGACGACGGTGATGTGCTCGAGGCTGTACTTGCCGCGGATGTGATCGGCCAACTGGCTGTGCGCGTGCATGTGATCGACCGGGCCGTCGAAGAAGCCTTGAATCTGATCGGTGTGCAGGTCGACGGTGATGATGCGGTCGGCGCCTGCGGTCTTGAGGAGGTCGGCGACGAGGCGTGCCGAGATCGGCTCACGGCCGCGGTGCTTCTTGTCCTGGCGGGCGTAGGGGTAGAACGGCAGGATCGCGGTGATCCGCTTGGCTGATCCGCGCTTGAGCGCGTCGATCATGATGAGCTGTTCCATCAGCCAGGTGTTGAGCGGGAACGGGTGGCTCTGCAGTACGAAGGCGTCGGAGCCTCGAACCGATTCCTCGAAGCGAACGAAGATCTCTCCGTTGGCGAAGTCGCGCGCGGTCTGTGGGGTTACCTCGATTCCCAGTTCCTTCGCCACCTGCTTGGCGAGTTCGGGATGTGCTCGACCCGAGAAGAGCATGAGGTTCTTCTGGTTGTCGATCCAATTCGGGGTGCTCACTGCTGTTCGCCGTCCTTTGATTCGTGCGCTTGTGCCGACTCGGCTGCCAGGGCACGCGCGGCAGCCTCCGCTGCTGCGGTGCCTGGACGCTTTTTCTCGACCCAGCCGTCGATGTTGCGCTGGGCCCCAGCGGAGACGGCGAGCGTCCCCGGTGGTACATCGTTGCGGAGCACGGTTCCGGCTCCGGTGTAGGCGCCGTCGCCCACTCGGACGGGGGCCACGAACATGTTGTCCGATCCCGTCCGTACGTGCGAGCCGACGATGGTCCGACTCTTGTTCACACCGTCGTAGTTGACGAAGACGCTGGACGCTCCGATGTTGGAATGCTCGCCGATCGTCGCGTCCCCGACGTACGTCAGATGCGGGACCTTGGAATGGTCGCCGATCGTGGAGTTCTTCGTCTCCACGAACGTGCCGATCTTGGCGCTGACGCCGATCTGGGATCCTGGACGCAGATATGCGAACGGCCCGACGGAAGCGCCGGGCCCGATGGTGGCTTTGTCTGCCTGGGTGCGCACGACCGACGCGCGATCACCGACGACGACGTCGCGCAGCGTCGTCTCCGGTCCGACGACCGCGTCCTCGCCGATGTGGGTACTGCCGAGCAGCTGGACGCCGGGTTCGAGACGAACGTCGGATCCAAGGGTTACGTCGATGTCGATCCACGTGGTTGCCGGGTCGACGACCGTCACCCCGGCGCGCATGTGCCGCTCGACGATGTGGCGGTTGAGCACCCTCGTCACGTGCGCGAGCTGCACGCGGTCGTTGACGCCCATCACCAGATCAGGGTCTGCGAGCTGCGTGCCGTACACGGGAAGACCGTCGACTTTGCTGATCTTGACGACGTCGGTGAGGTAGAGCTCGTGCTGAGCGTTGGCCGTGCTCAGCTTGCCGAGCGCCGAGCGCAGCGCTGCGGCGTCGAAGGCGTAGACGCCGGAGTTGACCTCGTCGATGAGAATCTGCGCCGGGGTGGCGTCGGCGTGCTCGACGATTTCGGCCACCTGATCGTCCGACGTCCGAACGATGCGGCCGTACCCGTTGGCGTCCTCGGGTACGAAGGTGAGGACCGTCGCAGCCGCAGGCAGTGGGGCGCTGAGGTGCTCGTCGAGCAGGGCCTTCAGGGTGTGCCCGTCGAGCAGCGGGACGTCTGCCGCCGTGACGAGGATGGTGCCTTCGAAGTCGTCCGGCAATGCGCGAAGACCGCACTGCACTGCGTGGCCGGTGCCGAGCTGTTCGTTCTGAACGGCGGTGGAGATATCTCGACCGAGTTCGGCGCTCAATTCGGCGACGGATTCGGTGACCCGCTCGCGATCATGGCCGACGACGGTGACGAGATGGTCGGGTCCCAGGTCGGCAGCTGCATGTAGGGCGTGGGCGAGCATCGTGCGACCGGCCAGAGGATGCAGAACCTTCGGGGTCTTCGAGCGCATCCGGGTGCCTGCACCAGCTGCGAGAACGACCACGGCGGTGTGCAATGGCAACTGAGCTCCTCGGCGACATTTCGCTTGACTACAACGTGAAAGGCAGATGTTTCTCGCTCCGCCGCCAGGACTCGAACCTGAACTATCTGAACCAAAATCAGAGGTGCTGCCATTACACCACGGCGGATCATGGACCAGCGGTTTCACCGATGGCCGGTGCCTGCAACGAACAGACTACGGCCACGGGTCTCCCGCCGAGCGCAACGAGTCTCGCATGAGATGTGGCCGTAGGTCGAACCGCTCCCTCCGATCGGTGTCATTCGTCCCATTAGGCTCGGGTGGTGAGACCGTTCGTCGCCGGTCGGCGGGGACCTGAGCTGAACGGCCTATCTAGTGGGAGGTACATCGATGTCCGAACCCGAGCGGGCGCCGCGCGTCCGCATGACGGGTACGCAGCGCCGTGAGCAATTGATCGAGATCGGCAGGTCTCTGTTCGCGGAACGGGGATACGAGGCGACGTCGGTGGAGGAGATCGCCGGGCGCGCGAATGTGTCGAAACCCGTCGTCTACGAGCACTTCGGCGGCAAGGAGGGCCTGTACGCGGTCATCGTCGACCGCGAGATGTCCACTCTGTTGCAGATGATCACGTCCTCGCTGTCGCAGAACAGATCCAGGATCCGGGTCGAGCGTGTCGCCCTCGCGCTGCTGACCTATGTGGAGGAACGTACCGACGGGTTTCGAATCCTCGTGCGCGACTCGCCCGTCGCCGCTCCCGACGGCAAATACTCGTCGTTGTTGAACGACGCAGTCGGTCAGGTCGGGCACATTCTGGCGAGTGATTTCACTCGCCGAGGTTTCGACGCCGGCTTCGCGCCGCTGTACGCGCAAGCGCTCGTCGGAATGGTGTCAATGACGGCGCAGTGGTGGCTTGACGTGCGAGAGCCGCCGAAGGAGGTGGTTGCCGCTCACGTTGTCAACTTGTGTTGGAACGGATTGACCAATCTGGAGGCAGCGCCGAAATTGGGTCGCGAATGAGCCGACGTTTTGCGCACCTGTGGGGGAAAGAGGGGGTAGCGTTTGCTTTGGACGTTGAGAGCAACTTCACAGGGTCCATGAACAACCGGTTCGGACCATAAGCACGTTGGCCGAGGTAAGAATGCCACTGGGTGGTACCGTTCGCTCGTAATTTGCGCAGTGGCAGTCCAGTATTGCGAAGGCGGATCCAATGGTCAGACAGGCACGCGCCGAAATCACGCGCGACACCGTGCTGTCGGGTGCCGCGAATGTTTTCCTGCGCCTTGGCTACGCGAACGCGAGCCTCAGTGAAATCATCTCCCAGTCACAGGTCACCAAGGGTGCTCTGTACTTCCACTTCGGCTCGAAGGAAGAGCTGGCGCGGGCGGTCATCGACGAGGGCAATGCCAGGCTCACGTCGGCGTGCCAGCAGTTCAACGACGGTCGAATTCCGGCCCTCGAAGCTGCCATCGGTATTTCGTACATCGTCGTCGACATGGCGGTCAGCGACCCCATGGTGTCAGCGATGCTGCGCTTGAGCCACCAGATCGGCGACTACCGCGGAACCCAGGGCAACGTCATGGCGGGGTGGAGCGAGTCGTTCAACGCACTGGCGGCCAAAGCGATCAAGCAAGGTGACCTCGCCGCCGATGCAGATCCCAACACCATCGGGGCGTTGGTCCTCGAAATCCTGACCGGAGTGCACATGGTGGCCGTCGCCACCGGCACTACCGACGAGTTGCCATCACGGATGGAACGGCTCTGGTATTACCTGCTGCCTTCTCTCGTCACGGCGGGCAAGGTCGAGTACTTCCGCGAGTTCGCGGCCCGGCGCGTCATCCGGCACTAGCGTCACCTGTCGTTGTTGTCGTCGACCAGTTCGGCGATGTCGTCCCGCAGCCGGTCAGGGTATTCACCGCTGACGGCGTGTGACGCGTCCGGGTAGAGCTGCACAGTTCCGTTGGGCAGCGCCCGCTCTGCGGTGTCGACGGCTTCCTGTGCGTCGTGCATCACCGACCGTCCGGCGATGACGGCCAGAACCGGCACGTCGAGTGCCGCGAGGCGGTCTTCGGTAATCCGCGTCGGTTGCGGCAACTTCAGCGAGTACGCATGCATGCCGGCTTCGATCATGTCAGCGATGGGGACGTTCTCGACCTCTGCGCCACCGGCGGTGTACGAGTTGAAGCTGTCCCGCCACGATTTGGGAAGCCACGGCACAGCGGCGGGTAGTGCGCGGATCGCGGTGCTCCACGGGATGTCGGCGAACACCTGCACAGGATCGATCAGGGTCAGAGTGGCGATGCGCGAGTCGTCGTGGAGCGCGAGATTAGCCGCAGTCCACCCGCCGATGGACAGTCCGACCAGGTGAACCTTGCTGATGGGCAGGGCCGTCAGCGTTTGGTCGAGCCAGGCAGCCTGGTCGTCGTCGCCCGAGATCGGACGCTCCTGGATGCTGCGCCCCGGTTCACCGAGCAGATCGACGGTGTACACGTCTCCGATCGTCAGCAAGCCAGGAAGGTTGTCTGCCCACACCGGAGTGGCCGAGGAGCGGCCGGGCAGCAGAAACAGCGGGTGCGTCGACGTCCCGGTTCCGTCGAACCGATACACGCGGACGACTCCGTAGTCGGTGCGGATGTCCAGTGTCTCGGCCGGAGCGGGAAGGTCCTGGAAAGCCCGGTCGTATGCGGTGAGGAATCGATCTTGGTCGTCCGCGCTGTTCCAGTGTCCGACGGGTGACGGCGACCGCATGACGAACGCGACGGCGACCGCGCCGATGATCACAGCGCCTGCGGCGATGCGTAGGTATCTGCGTCGGGGCTTGCTGGGCTGGTCGCTCATGCCACTCCTAACCACGCGGTAAGTAATTTGACCGTACGGTAAGGTTTCGAGTGTGGCAACCGAGAAACCGAGCTTCATCGAACAGGCCCGACGCGCTCAGCTGATCGACGTCACGATCGACGCGGTGGCCGAGCATGGGTACGCCAAGGTCTCGCTCGCCCGCATTGCAGAGAGTGTCGGCATCACCAAAGCCGCTGTGCTGTACTACTTTCGGACCAAGGATGCACTGATGGACGCCGCGTACCAGTTCGTTCTCACCGCTCTGGTCGACGATGTTGCCCGGGCGGTCGAGTCGGTCGACGCACAGAACGGTCCCCAGGCGTACGTGAGGTCGATGATCGGCCATCTGCGCGAGAACCCTCGGCACACGCGCATGATGATCGAGGCCCTCGGAAACCCCGCCCACGGTCACACCCCGGATCAGAGGTGGCGACCTCTTGCCGACGTCATCGACTCGGCGGTCGCAGCGCGCGGCTCGCACGCCGTCGACTCACGCTCGCTCGCGATCATCATCGGCGGCGCCATCGACGCCATCGTCACCGAGTGCCTGCACGACCCCCCATATGATTCGGCTGCCGCAGCAGAAACGCTTGTCGAGATGCTCGACGCCGCTCTGAGGTGACCTGGAGGTCATCGACTCTCCCGCCTGCCCCTGTGTCGGTGTGCTCCCATAGACTCGACCACGATTGTCCGCGCGCAGCCGTCGCCCACGACACGTTCAGGAGCATTGCTGTTGTCTTCCGATTCTTTGCCTGCCGCTTCCAGTTCTCGGTCGGCCCCGGTCGTTCCCGACGCGGCTCTGCAACTCTCGGGTCTGGCCAGTGTCGCGCTGACGGATTCGTCGATGGTGGCCGTCGCCGACGCGGTCGGTGCCCCCGAGCGCATCCTGGTCGCGCCGAACTCCTCACGGCCGTTCGTTGCCGCCGCGATCGCGCAGCGAGCGCAGGTACTCGTCGTCACGGCCACCGGTCGCGAAGCCGACGACCTGACGACCGAGCTGCAACAGATCCTCGGCGACGCCGTCGTCCAATTCCCGTCGTGGGAGACGTTGCCGCACGAGCGCCTCTCACCCAGTGCGGACACCGTGGGCCGTCGGCTCGAGGTCTTGCGTAGGTTGGCTCGCCCGGATGACAAGGACTACGGTCCGACGCTGCAGGTCATCGTCACCACCGTCCGTTCGCTGGTTCAACCCATGGCGCCCGGCCTCGGCGAGATCGAACCGATCGGGTTGAAGGTGGGAGTCGAAATCGACTTCGACGGGTTGATCCACCGTCTGGTCGAACTCGCCTACACGCGGGTCGACATGGTCGGCAAACGCGGTGAGTTCGCGGTCCGAGGCGGCATCCTCGATATCTTCTCCCCGACGGCAGACCATCCGGTGCGCGTCGAATTCTGGGGCGACGAGGTCACCGAGTTGCGTGCGTTCTCGGTCTCCGATCAGCGTTCGATCCCCGACATAGAGATCGTCTCCGTCATCGCGCCTCCGTGCCGCGAGCTGATTCTCACGCAGACGGTCCGCGATCGTGCGGCTGTCCTCGCCGCCGACAATCAAGCCGACGCCGCTCTCGTCGAGATGCTGGACAAGCTGTCCGCGGGCATCCCTGTCGAGGGAATGGAGGCGTTGCTTCCCCTGCTGCAGCCGGGGGAGTTGCAGCTGCTCGCCGACGTTCTTCCCGACGGATCACACGTTCTACTCTGCGATCCTGAAAGGATCCGGACGCGCGCAACAGATTTGGTTCGAACCGGACAGGAGTTCCTGGAGGCGTCGTGGACGGCGGCGTCGGTCGGAGGCGCCGCTCCGCTCGACACGTCGACTGTCAACACGGAGAGTCTGGGCGGCGTGAGCCTCGACCTCGGCGCGTCGGCATACCGGTCGTTGCGGCAGATCCGCGAATCGGCCCAATCGCTGGGGCGGCCGTGGTGGACCATCAGCCCACTGTCGTCGGGCAGCGGCGAGGAAGTGGAACTGGCCGTCGAGACGGTCCCCGAGGTCCGCGGCTCCGAGGAGCTGCTGACGGGTGTCTACGCGATGCTGCGGGCGCATGTCGCCACCGGAGGTCGCGCTGTGATCGCGGTTGCCGGTGCAGGCACGGCGACGCGGATCATCGAGCGACTCGGCGAAGCCGAAGTGCCTGCAGTGCATATCGAATCGGGCGCAGAGCCGGCTCCCGACGTCGTCAGCGTTCTATGCGGTTCGTTGCACGAAGGGTTGATTCTTCCCGACGCCAAGCTGGTGGTCGTCACCGAGAGCGACCTCACCGGCAACCGGGTCGCAGCAACCGAAGGCCGAAAGATGCCCGCCAAGAGGCGGAACCAGGTCGACCCGCTTGCATTGGTCGCCGGCGACAGCGTCGTACACGATCAACACGGGATCGGCAGGTTCGTCGAGATGATCGAACGGACAGTCGGAGGTGCTCGTCGTGAGTACCTGGTCATCGAGTACGCACCGAGCAAACGTGGGCAGCCGGGTGACCGTCTGTTCGTACCGATGGACTCGCTCGACCAGTTGTCTCGCTACGTGGGAGGCGAGCTCCCTTCGCTCAGCAAGCTCGGCGGATCGGATTGGGCAAACACCAAACGCAAAGCGCGCAAGGCAGTTCGAGAGATCGCCGGCGAACTGGTGCAGCTATACGCGGCGCGCCAGGCAGCGCCCGGTCATGCTTTCGGCCCCGACACGCCATGGCAACGCGAGATGGAAGACGCGTTCGGATTCACCGAGACGATGGACCAGATGACCGCGATCACCGAGGTCAAAGCGGACATGGAGAAGCCGGTCCCGATGGACCGCGTCATTCTCGGCGACGTCGGCTACGGCAAGACCGAGATCGCTGTTCGTGCGGCATTCAAGGCTGTCCAGGACGGTAAGCAGGTCGCCGTGTTGGTGCCGACAACCCTGCTGGCTCAGCAACATCTGCAGACGTTCACCGCTCGAATGGCTGCGTTCCCGGTCACGGTCCGAGGGCTCTCGCGCTTCACACACGGGGCCGACTCGAAGGCGGTCATGGCAGGCCTTGCCGACGGCACCGTCGACATCGTCGTCGGTACTCACCGGCTGCTGCAGACCGGTGTCACGTGGAAGGACCTCGGGTTGGTCATCGTCGACGAGGAGCAGCGCTTCGGCGTCGAGCACAAGGAGCACATCAAGTCGCTTCGAACTCACGTCGATGTTCTGACGATGTCGGCGACGCCTATTCCTCGTACTCTGGAGATGAGCCTCGCGGGTATCCGTGAGTTGTCGACCATTCTCACTCCGCCCGAAGAGCGGCACCCGGTCCTGACCTACGTCGGTGCCTACAACGACAAGCAGGTTGCCGCGGCCATTCGCCGTGAGTTGCTTCGTGACGGTCAGGTCTTCTTCGTGCACAATCGAGTCAGCTCGATCGACAAGGCTGCCAAGAAGATTCGCGATCTGGTTCCCGAGGCCCGTGTCGCCACCGCGCACGGCCAGATGAACGAGGAGACACTCGAGCGGACGGTGCAAGGATTCTGGGAGCGTGAGACCGACGTTCTGGTGTGTACGACCATCATCGAAACGGGTCTCGACATTTCCAATGCGAACACGTTGATCGTCGAGCGAAGTGATTCGCTCGGACTGTCGCAGCTGCATCAGTTGCGTGGCCGCGTCGGGCGCAGCCGCGAACGTGGATACGCATACTTCCTGTACCCCACCGAGAAGCCGCTCACCGAAACGGCCTACGACAGGCTGGCGACCATCTCGCAGAACTCCGATCTCGGTGCGGGCATGGCCGTCGCGATGAAGGACCTCGAAATCCGCGGTGCAGGCAACGTTCTGGGTGCCGAGCAGTCCGGTCACGTCGCGGGCGTCGGATTCGATCTGTACGTCAGGCTCGTCGGTGAAGCGGTCGAGGCGTACCGGGCAGTGATGGATGGAAAGCCGATCACGACGGACGAGGCGCCGAAGGAAGTGCGCATCGATCTTCCGGTCGACGCGCACATCCCGCCCGACTACGTCACCAGTGATCGACTTCGTCTCGAGGCATACCGGAAGCTCGCTGCTGCAGCCGATTCCGAGGGCATCGCTGCTGTCATCGACGAGATGGTCGACCGTTACGGTCCGCTGCCGGAAGAAGTGGGACGTCTCGTGTCGGTCGCGAAGTTGCGTCTCATCGCCAAGGAGTACGGCCTCACCGACGTCAACGTCTCCGGAACTCAGATCAAATTGGCTCCGATGGAGCTGCCGGATTCGAAGCAGATCCGCCTCAAGCGTCTGTACCCGAATGCCGCTTACCGTGCGACGACCGGTGTGGTGCAACTACCGCTTCCGCGTGTCGAAGGTGGCGGTGTCGGTGCGGCACGAGTTCGCGACGTCGAACTGATCCAGTACATCGCCGATCTCATGCTCTCACTCGATGGAAAGCCGTCGCGTTCGGTGTTGCTGGAGCAGACTGTGGGGGTGTGATGACGGTTGTTCTGCTCGATCCCGTGCGGCCGACGATGGTTCCGGCCGAAGCGATCGAATTCCTCAGCGGTGTCGTGCAGTTCACCGAAGAGGTACCGGTGCGCACGCGGTGGTTGTTCTCGGGGACCGCACACGGGGATGGTTCGGCCGAGGTTCTGGTCAGTACCGATCCGTCGAACCTCGATGTGCAGGAGAGGGTCCGGCGCGGCGAGCGCGTCATCGCGTCGCCGAAGTTGCCAGGCGACGACCTCATTGCGGCGGTTGTCCTGATGGATCGGCTGCGGACGATCGGCGGGTGGGAAGCGCAGCAGACGCACGCATCCTTGAGCGGCTATCTGTTGGAGGAGACGTACGAGCTTCTCGATGCCATTCACAGTGGCAACCTCGTCGACCTCGAGGAAGAGCTCGGCGACATCCTGTTGCAGGTGCTGTTCCACTCGCGGATCGCTCAGGATGCGGCAGAGAATTCGTTCGATGTCGACGACGTGGCAGCGGGTCTCGTTGCGAAGCTGACCCACCGGACCCCGCACCTGACGGACGGTTCAACCGGCCCGATCGACGTTGCAGCGCAAGAGAAGGCATGGGAAGAGAAGAAGGCCTCGGAAAAGGCGCGGGGCTCCTGCCTCGACGGAATCGCGCTCGCCCAGCCCGCCCTCGCCCTGACGCAGAAAATCGTCTCCCGCGCGAAAAAGGCAGGTCTGCCGGACGAACTCGTCCCCGAAGAGTTGCGCGTCGTGCACATCGGCGACGACCACAGCCACGGCGGCGAGAGCGCGGAAGACCTGCTGCGGCGGAACGTGTTGGACTTCGCCCGGCGCATCCGTGGGGCCGAAACATCCGCCCAGGTCCACGGCGCTCAGCCGGGCAAGCTCACGGCCATCGAGTGGATAGAGAACTGGGGTCGGGGGTAGTTTGGCCTCCCCCCTCCTTCCGCTTGAATGGACCTTCGGAGCTATCTGATCGTATGGATGGACCATCCGAGCGGTGCTGGGGCGCTGCCCCATGGTGACCGAATGAGACATTCGGTCACCATGGTTGGTATGTGACTCCGAGGGTTTCTACTTCCGCCAGAAGAGGTGGTGCGCGACGCCGCTCGGGCTGGGGACGACCTCGTGTTCGAAACGGTCCTCGAGCTCGTCGGGAGATTCCCACAGCTTCAGTCCAGACCCGATTTCGACGGGTGCGACCGCGATGTGCATGGTGTCGACGAGGTCGGCGTCGAGGAATTCTCGGATTGTGGTGACACCACCGCCGAGCCGGACGTCCTTCCCGAGCGCAGCTTGTTTCGCCTTGCTCAGCACCTCGGCAGGACTACCGTCGACGAAGTGGAAGGTGGTGTCGCTGAGCGTGATCGATGGGCGCTCGTGGTGGGTGAGCACGAAAACCGGCGTGTGGAACGGCGGCTCGTCACCCCACCAGCCTTGCCATTCGTGATCGACCCAGGGGCCGCGCTGAAATCCGAATTTGTTTCGGCCCATGATTTCGGCGCCGATGTTGTGGGTGAAGTCGCGGGTGAAGTAGTCGTCCAGTCCACGCGTACCGCCGGGCTCGGTCCGGTTGGGCCAGCTTGCGGTGGCGCCGGACCACGCGAACAGGTCACGATGGTCGAACCCGAACGGACTCTCGAAGCTCTGGTCGACACCCGCCGCAACTCCGTCGCTGGCGATGCTGAAGTTCTGAACTCGTAGTAGCTGTGTCATGTGTGCTCCCGCCGTCGTCGATATCGTACGGGGTGTAGACCGGGCCGAGCTCGGAAACTCATCGGGGGCCCGGCGGCCATCGCTTGGATGTCGCACCCACGCCATCTGATCGTATGGATGGACCATTCAAGCGATCAGGGGACCGGGGGCCCATCGCTTGGATGTCGCACCCACGCCATCTGATCGTATGGATGGACCATTCAAGCGATGAGGGGGCCAGCGATCAGGGGGCAAGCGATGAGGGGGACGGGAAACACACCCTCAACCAAACAACGTCGAACCCCAGTAATCCGATTCACCCAACCCCGGGGGACAGGCGAAGACCGCCGACCCGACGTGCTGGATGTACTCGTTCAGCAGATCCTTGCGGGCGAGGGCGAGCTGCATGGGCACGAACTGGGTCAGCGGATCCCGGCAGTACGCGATGAAGAACAGTCCGGCGTCGAGGTGGCCGAAGCCGTCGGAGCCGTCGGTGAAGTTGTATCCCCGACGGAGGATCTGGATACCGCCGAGCTCTTCCTTCGACGCCAAGCGCACGTGGGCTGCTTCGTCGATGAGCAATCCCTTGGGCCCTTTCGAGTCCAGGTCGAGCGGATCGAATTCGTCCTTCAGGCCCATCGGTGCGCCGGAGCCCTTGCTGCGCCCGATGACTCGTTCCTGTTCGTTGAGCACTGTGCGATCCCAGGATTCGATCAGCATTCGGATCCGCCGGGCGACGAGGTAGGAGCCGCCGCCCATCCATTCCTGGTCGTCGGTCGGTGAGACCCATACGTGCTCGTCGAGCATCGCGGGGTCCTCGGCCTTCAAGTTCGCCGTTCCGTCTTTGAAGCCGAACAGGTTTCGTGGTGTCGCCTGGGTTGTCGACGTCGACGACGTGCGTCCGAAGCCGAGTTGCGACCACTTGACGGACACGGTTCCGAAGCCGACGCGCGCCAGATTGCGGATGGCGTGGACAGCGACCTGCGGGTCGTTGGCGCACGCCTGGATGCACAGATCGCCGCCGGAGCGACGAGCGTCGAGGTTGTCGGCCGGGAAATGCTGTAGATCGGCCAACGATGCCGGACGAAACTCCGAGAGACCGAAGCGGTCGAACAGACCCGGCCCGAATCCGATCGTCAGCGTCAGCGACGACGCCGACAAGCCCAGTGCCTCACCGGTATCGGAGGGTGGCTTGTATTCACCAGCCCCGATGGCGCCGTCGGGGAACGTCTCTTCGCCGCGGACCATTCGCTCGGCCATCTCGGTCCACTCCCGAAGCAACGCGACGAAGTCGTCCCGCGAATCGGTGGTGATGTCGAATGCGACGAAGTGCATACGGTCCTGAGCTGGCGTGACGATGCCGGCTTGGTGATCGCCGCGGAAGTCCACGACGTCCGATACCGCATCGGAGGACGAAGAACCTGCCGCGTACCCACCGACGGCGCCCGCGCCGACGAGGGCAGCTCCGGCCCCGACGGCACCGAAGAGGCGCCGTCGGGAGAAGCCCGAGTTCTGTGGGGGATTACTGTCCTGCAACGACACCTTGTACCTGGCTCACTTCGGCAGACAGCGCGTCGATCTTGTTCGAAAGTTCTTGGCGCTGTGGTTCGGTCACGGTGTCGTAGAACACGAAGCCGTCGCCGCTACGGTACTTGGCCAGTTCGGCGTCGAGCTCGGCGAACCGGGCGTCGATCGCAGTGCCGAGTTCGGCGTCGTTCTGGTCGATGATCGGGCGGACGGCTGCGACGGCAGCTTGAGAGCCGTCGACGTTGGCCTGGAAGTCCCACAGGTCGGTGTGCGAGAAGAAATCTTCCTCACCACTGATCTTGGTCTTCGCGACCTCGTCGAGCAGTCCCTGAGCGCCACCGGCGACCTGGATCGGGTCGATGGTGAAGTCGTCGGCCTTGACCTTCTCGGCGAGTTCGGCGATGTCGGCCTGCAGCTGATCGGCCATTGCATTGGTGTCGGGCTGAAGTCCCTGCGTCCACAGGTCTTTCTCGATGCGGTGGAAGCCGGTCCACTCGGCGCCGGGCTCTACGTCGGGTTCACGCAGGTCGATGCGCGGGTCGAGATCGTCGGGGAAGCTTTCGGCGACAGGCTCGATGCGCTCGTAGTAGCTACGGGTGATGGGGAATTGAGCCTTGGCGGACTCGATATCGCCACTCTTGACCGCGGCGACGAACGACGCGGTGGTCTCCTGCAGCGCGTCGACCTGGCTGACGACGTAGCGCTTGTAACCCGTCGCAGCTTCTGTGAGGAGTCCGTTCTCGTCGGCCTGACGCACGGCGTCGCCGGTGACGACGAAGTCTGCGCGAATACCGTCGCCGACCATTCCTGCCTTGCAGGCGGTTTGGTAGGTGCCGGGGTCGGGGAGGGCAACGATGAGCTGACGCGTCAGGCCCGGTCCGATGTTCTCGACCTCGCCCATGACGCGGTCGCCTTCGCCGTAGACGTAGAACTCGGTGACCTTGCTGCCGTTGTTGGTGATCTGGAACGTGGAGTTGCCGGTGGTTCCCTCTGCGCTCCCGACCTCACACGTGGTGTCGGTGGCCGTCACGGCGATGTCTTCGGCGCTGGCCTCGGACGAGGACTTCTCCGTACAGCCGGCCAGGGCCAGGGGTAGAACCGCGACTGCGGCCAAAGCGAACGTGGTACGACGCATCGAGACGACGCCTTTCATGAGGTGAGTGCAGGCTCGGGAACGCGAACCGGCCGGAGAAACAGGAACAGAACGATGACGAGGTAGAGCAGCCAACCGACGGCCTGAAGGACAGTGGGTTCGGGTCGGAAGTTGAAGATGCCGGCCAGTACGGTCCCGTACCAGCTCGAGGCGTCGTAGTGAGCGGTGATGTCGAATGCGATGGAACTGCCGCCTGGAAGCAGACCGCCGATCTGGAGCGCCCGAATGCCGTACGCCAGAATTCCTGCGGCGACGACGATGAGAAAGATGCCCGTGTATTTGAAGAACACGGCGAAGTCGATTCGAATGGCGCCGAAGTACAGGAACACCGTTAGTACTGCAGCGACGACGATGCCCACGAGCAACCCGAGCAGCGGCCAGAGACTTCCGTTCGTGTTCTCCGCGTAGCCGACCATCAGCAATGCGGTCTCGACGCCTTCGCGACCCACGGCGAAGAAGGACAACGTCAGAACGGCGATCGGCCCGACGGTGAGTGCCCGCTCCATCCCGGAACGCAGCTCGCCCGACATGTCCTTGGCTGCAGTGCGCATCCACAGCACCATCGCCGTGACGATGGCGACGGCCACGAGGGAGGCGAGTCCGGCGATGATCTCGGCGGTGAGGCCGGTGACCGTCGAGGTGCCGTAGTGGATGACGAAGAAGATCAGGGCAACCATCGCGACGGCGATTCCGACGCCCAGCCACACCCACTTCAGGGCGTCGCGGCGGTCGGCCTTGACGAGAAACGCCACCAGGATCATGACGACGATGCCGGTCTCGAGCCCTTCGCGAAGCCCGATCAAACCACTGCCGAACATCTGTGTGGCGATCGAAGGTGCCGAACCGGCGGCGAGTACGGACACGAGAAATGCTCCTGGGCGGTGAAAACAAGGGTAGGCGACCCTCATGTGGATGAGGAGAACATACACCCTCTACTCAGAGCAATGACCGCATTGACCTGCGCATATGTCACGCTTTAGGTTTTTATTACTTTTGATGTGCAGGATGGGAAGAGTGAAGAGTCGTCTGGGCTGGGTGCTCACCGTGCTGTCCGCGGGACTGATCGTGGCGGCGTGCGGCTCGACGGAACCGCCGCGCGACATTCCCGAGGGCATCCCTCCCGGGGCCGGCACACCCGTCCCGGAAATAGATTTCAACGCGCAAGGCCGAACGGCCGATCTGCTGCTCGCCTGGGCCGATCCGCAGGCGGACGCCCTGAACATCTCGGCACCGGCACTCGCCGCATACGCCCACGCTGCGGCAATCATGTCCGATACCTCGCCGGGATGCGGCATCGCCTGGACGACCCTCGCCGGCATCGGATACATCGAGAGCAGGCACGGCACTTACCAGGGTTCGACGGTCGCGCCCGATGGCACCGTGTTCCCCGTGATCCGCGGAATACCACTCGACGGCGGTCCCGGAATCGCCGAAATCCCGGACACGGATGGCGGTGTACTCGACGGCGACACCGTCCACGATCGTGCGATGGGACCGATGCAGTTCATCCCCGAGACCTGGAAGAAGTGGGGCGTCGACGCCAACGGCGACGCAATCGCCGACCCGGACAATCTCGACGACGCGGCCCTCACTGCCGCTCGATACCTGTGCGCGCGCGGCGGCGATCTGGCCACCGCCGAGGGCTGGGAACGAGCGCTGATGGCGTACAACCAATCCGGCGTCTACCTCCGGGATGTTCGCGACGCCGCCGCGGCCTACTCCGTCGGAACCAGCGCCTAACGTCGGGAAGCTCCTTTTGGTCACTCCGCAGGCTCCGCTCCTGCCTCGTCTGGTCACTCCGCAGGCTCCGCTCCTGCCTCGTCTGCGGGGACATGCCCCGAGCGGCTAGTCTGACACCCGGCACAATCCGCCCGTCCCCGTTACTAGGAGAAGCATTCGTGGCCATCATTGAGCAGGTCGGAGCTCGCGAGATCCTCGACTCCCGTGGCAACCCCACGGTCGAGGTCGAGGTCGCATTGGACGACGGAACCCTGACCCGTGCGGCAGTCCCCTCCGGCGCATCCACCGGAGAGCACGAAGCCGTCGAGCTTCGTGACGGCGGCGAGCGCTACGGCGGCAAGGGCGTCGAGAAGGCAGTCAACGCAGTTCTCGACGAGATCGCCCCGGCCGTCATCGGCCTCGACGCCATCGAGCAGCGCGCTGTCGACCAGGTTCTGCTCGATCTCGACGGCACCCCGAGCAAGTCCCGCCTCGGCGCGAACTCCCTGCTGGGCGTGTCGCTTGCTGTTGCCAAGGCTGCAGCCGAGTCCGCAGGCCTCGAGCTCTTCCGCTACCTCGGTGGCCCGAACGCACACATCCTGCCCGTCCCGATGATGAACATCATCAACGGTGGCGCCCACGCAGACAGTGGCGTCGACGTGCAGGAATTCATGATCGCTCCGATCGGTGCACCGACGTTCAAGGAGTCCCTGCGCTGGGGCGCCGAGGTGTACCACTCGCTCAAGGGCGTCCTCAAGGCAAAGGGCCTGTCGACGGGTCTCGGCGACGAGGGCGGCTTCGCTCCCGACCTGGCCGGAACCAAGGCTGCGCTCGACCTCATCCTCGAAGCCATCGAGAAGACCGGTCTCAAGCCCGGTCAGGACATCGCGCTTGCGCTCGACGTTGCGGCCACCGAGTTCTACACCGCGGGTACCGGCTACGCCTTCGAGCGTGAGACCAAGTCGGCCGAGCAGATGTCGGCGTTCTACGGCGAACTCGTCGACGCTTACCCGCTCGTCTCCATCGAGGATCCGCTCGACGAGAACGACTGGGACGGATGGGTCGCGCTCACCGAGGCAATCGGTGACAAGGTGCAGCTCGTCGGCGACGATCTCTTCGTCACCAACCCGGAGCGTCTCGAAGACGGCATCGTCAAGGGTGCTGCCAATGCGCTGCTGGTGAAGGTCAACCAGATCGGCACGCTCACCGAGACCCTCGACGCGGTCGAGCTCGCGCATCGCAACGGTTACAAGACGATGATGAGCCACCGTTCCGGCGAGACCGAGGACACCACCATCGCTGACCTGGCAGTTGCCGTCGGCAGCGGCCAGATCAAGACCGGTGCCCCGGCTCGTAGCGAGCGCGTCGCCAAGTACAACCAGTTGCTGAGAATCGAAGAAGCTCTCGGTGACGCGGCGCGTTACGCGGGCGAGCTGGCTTTCCCCCGGTTCAATTACGAGGGATAGTTTCGAGCTCTTTTGTGAAGGTGGGACATGGCGGCACGACGAGGACGACCTGGGACAAGTCCGAACGGACGTGATCCCGGGCCTCGTGGCCGTAAGTCATCTCGCAGTCGGTCGACGGGAGCTGCGTCGGGAGACCAACGCAGCTCCGGTCAGCCGGCGCCCGAACCGTCGGACCAGGCGCGTGACGCGGTCGTCGCTGGACGCGCGGCGCCCCGGCGGGTCAGTGCTCGCGCCTCCTCGGGCGGTGGCGAGCGGACGTTCTTCGGACTGTCGACGGCACGAGCGGTCATCCTCGCTGTCGTGGTGTGCGCGCTGGCGTTGACACTCGCCATGCCCTTGCGGACGTATTTCTCGCAGCGCGCCGAGCTCGAACAGGTGGCAGCGGAGCACGACGACCTCGTCGAAGAGGTAGCGGCTCTCGAACTCGAGAAAGCTCAACTCAACGACCCGACGCGCATCGCAGCCGAGGCTCGAACTCGTCTGCGATGGGTCATGCCGGGGGAGACGCCGTACACGGTCCAGCTGCCGGGTGACGTCGGACCGACCGAAGAAGAGGCCGACGACGCCAAGAAGTCCGAGGGTCCCTGGTACCGGGACCTGTGGGAATCTGCGGTCCAACCGCAGGGATCAGTGGAAGAACCAGAATTGGTGCCGGACCGGGCTGTACTTCCCGAGCCGGCCCCCGAAATCGAAGGAGGACCGGTCGGGTGAGCTCGGCAGTCTCGAAAGAAGATCTCGACGCCGTAGCGGCTCAACTCGGACGTGAGCCTCGCGGTGTACTGGAGATTGCGTACCGATCTCCCGACGGTCGCCCCGGCGTCGTGAAAACCGCTCCCAAGCTGCCCGACGGCACTCCGTTCCCGACACTGTTCTATCTGACGGATCCCCGGTTGACGGCCGAGGCGAGCCGTCAGGAATCCGCTGGGGTCATGCGTGAGATGACCGAGCGCTTGGGGACCGATTCGGAGTTGGCTGCCGGCTATCGCCGCGCCCACGAGTCCTACCTCGCCGAACGCAACGAAATCGAATCCCTCGACACCGATTTCACCGGTGGAGGCATGCCCGATCGCGTCAAGTGCCTGCATGTTCTCATCGCGCATTCACTCGCCAAGGGGCCTGGACTCAACCCCCTCGGCGATGAGTCGGTGGCGCTCGCCGCTGAAACCTCGTTGCGCGGCACCGCAATTCCGGCCGACTGGCCTACCATCGCTGAACTTCGCGGAGAGACTTCATGACTCGGGTAGCTGCCATCGACTGCGGTACCAACTCGATCAGGCTGTTGATCGCCGACATCAAGGACGGTGTGCTCACCGACGTGGTTCGCGAGATGCGGGTGGTACGTCTCGGGCAGGGCGTCGATGCGACGGGTTCCTTTGCACCAGAGGCGATCGAGCGCACGCGCGTGGCGCTCGAGGAGTACGCCGGCATGATCCGTGAGAGTGGTGCATCTGCGCTGCGGATGGTTGCAACCTCCGCCACGCGGGATGCGTCGAACCGCGAGGATTTCTTCGCGATGACGCGCGCGATTCTCGATCCGATCGTGCCCGGTTCGGTGGCGGAGGTCATCACCGGCGACGAGGAGGCGCGGTTGTCGTTTACGGGTGCTGTCGGCGAACTCGATGCTGCTGGTGCGCCTTTCGTGGTCGTCGACCTCGGTGGCGGTTCTACCGAGCTCGTGCTCGGTGATACGAAAGGTGTTCGTGCCGCATTCTCGGCGAACATCGGTTGCGTCCGGTTGACCGAACGATTCCTGCACAGCGATCCGCCCACCGCCGAGGAGATCGCGGGAGCGAGAGCGTATGCGCGGGAGAAGCTGTACGAGGCGTTCGAGGATGTGCCGATCGGGGATGCGTCGAGCTGGGTCGGGGTCGCCGGCACCATGACGACGATTGCCGCGATCGCGTCGGGACTGCAGGAGTACGACGCGGAGAAGGTGCACCTGACGCGGGTGCCGTTCAGTGAGCTGTTCGAGGTCTGCGACCGACTGGTCAATATGACGCGCGCAGAACGAGCGGCGTTGGGCCCCATGCATCCTGGGCGGGTCGACGTCATCGGCGGTGGATCGATCGTGTGCAGCGTACTCGCCGAGGAGTTCGAGCGGCGCGGTGCTGTGAGCACCCTGGTGGTCAGCGAGCACGACATTCTCGACGGGATTGCACTGTCGGTGAAGTAGCCGCAACCGAATGATCCTGCAGATCTGCAGGTCGCGCCTGCGGTGATGCGCCTTGCATCACAGCGCAGATCGGTGAAGCCTTACTCGTTGTGGCTGGCATCACAGCTCTCGCGCGAGGTAAGGATCACCGATGACGACAAGTGATACGCAGGCACCACCGGAGAAGGGGCTCGCGCGCGCCGCGCAGGCCCTGGCCCGAGCAACCGAGAAATGGTTTCCCGACGCCTATATCTTCGCGCTGGTAGGCGTCATCGTCGTTGCGGTTGCCGCGTTCGCGAACGGATCGTCGCCGCAGAACGTGGTGGACGCCTTCGGCAACGGCTTCTGGGATCTGACGGCGTTCACGCTGCAGATGGCGATGGTGGTGTTGACCGGGTACGTGGTCGCGACGTCGCCGCCCGTTGCTCGGCTGATCACCCGCTTGGCTCTGATGCCGAATAGCCCCAGCAGTGCCGTGAGTTTCGTAGCGCTGCTGTCGTGTTCGGTGTCGTTTCTCAATTGGGGACTGAGTCTCGTCTTCAGTGGTCTACTCGCTCGTGCGATTGCGCGTCGCGACGATCTTCGCGTCGACTACCGCGCGTTGGGTGCAGCCGCGTTCATGGGCCTCGGCGCCGTGTGGGCGCTCGGAATGTCCTCGTCCGCAGCACAGTTGCAGGCCACCGCCGCGTCGCTGCCTCCGACGTTGCTGTCGGTCACCGGTGTACTCGACTTCGGCAAGACCATCTTCACGTGGCAGTCGCTGCTGACGTGCCTGATCATCACCGTGATCACCGTCGTCATAGCGCACCTGTCGGCGCCCAAGGGTGCAGCGATCAAGACCGCGGAAAGTATGGAGGTCGATCTCGACGACACCATCAAGGCGCCTGCTCCACGTACCAGGCCGGGCGAGTGGTTGGAGTACAGCCGAATTCTGCCGCTCCTCGCCGGTGCCATGACGCTGGGTTGGCTTGTCTCGCAACTGTTGACGTTGCCTGTGCTGTCCGTGGTCAGTTCGCTGAACGGTTACCTGTTGGTGTTCCTCATGCTCGGTCTGGTGCTGCACGGAACGCCGAGGCGATTCCTGGATGCGGTCACCAGGGCTGTTCCGGCGACGGCGGGCATTCTGGTGCAGTTTCCGTTGTATGCGTCGATGGCCGCCATCCTGACCAAGGCGGAAGGTAGGGGAGGCGTCACGATCTCCGAGCATCTGGCGAACTTCTTCACCGACATCGGCAGTGGAGGGGGATTCGCCGTGGTCATCGCCGTCTATACCGTGATTCTGGGGCTGTTCGTGCCTTCCGGTGGCGGCAAGTGGCTCGTCGAGGCGCCGTACGTCATGCAGTCGGCGACAGATGTGCAGATGAACCTCGGCTGGACCGTCCAGATCTACAACGTCGCCGAAGCTCTGCCGAACCTGAGCAACCCGTTCTTCATGCTTCCCCTGCTGGCGGTTCTGGGTCTGCGAGCCCGTGATCTGATCGGATTCACGTTCCTGCAGTTCATCTTCCACTTTCCCGTGGTCCTGCTGCTCGTCTGGTTGCTCGGTATGACCTTCGAGTTCGTGCCGCCGGTGATCCCGGGGCAGTAGGAGACCGATATGATCGTCACCGCCGGAGCCCAGCTCCAGTGGTGGCCCCTATAGCCCAATTGGCAGAGGCAGCGGACTTAAAATCCGCACAGTGTCGGTTCGAGTCCGACTGGGGGCACCGGAGTCCATATGGATCCAGATTTCTGGACCAGGACAGTGCTTTTGGGGTGGTAGCGTGGACTTTGGTGGCTTCCCACGGATCTGAGTGGACAACCGAGACAGCGGATTTCAGATCCGCGGTAATCGACATTTCCGCAGGCCAAGAATTTCGTTTCCGCAGGTCAGAGGCTTCGAGCTCTGTGGCGTTCGGTCTCGGTGTCACAACGTTGTCACAACTGCCTCGTGAGCATCCAGATGGTCGTGAATCGACGTGCGTGGACTTGCCAGACCTTCGATTCGTTCACATCGGATCGCTACATGCCGACGATGTCCTCGAACGCCGCGACTCGGCGATTCTGCTACGGAGTTCGCCGGGTCCTTCCGGCGCAGCGAGCTCTCGGAACTTTCATGCGGGGACGTGACCGTGCATCGGCACGACGGATTGCACATGCAGCTACGAAAGTCGAAGGCCGACCAAGAAGGCAGGGGAAGCGGTCAAGGCGCTGCCGTTCACCGACTCCCACGAGACCTTCCCGCTCTGCGCGTATGTCCGGTGTTCGATGTACACAGATCTTCGCCGCGTTCGACACCGGTGGCCGCCCCTCGATCACCCGGCCGCTACGGAAGCCGGCACCGTTCACCGACCGCGTCTGCCATGGGGAATTCCCCGGACCGCCGCCCGCGCACCGCTGCTGAGGGCGATCGCGAAGAACGGCAACCTCGGCGCCACAGTGCTGTGCGGGGCGGCGATCCACCGAACCATCCGACGCCGCGCCGAGTACGCCGGCTATGACCACGCCTGGCCAAACTCGGCGGACACTCTTTACGAGCTGGTTTCGTCGCCCAAGGCACCCGCAACGGCGCTGGCGGTCCAGCCATCGCCCGCCAAACCGGACACGCCAGCCTCGACTCCGGTGGAGGTCTACCGTCGCGAACATGCACCCCGCGTCGGGAACGCCGTCAACGAAATCGGTCTGTAGACCAGGAGTCGGTTTGAGGACGTCTACGTCTTCGGGTTCGCCCGCTACCTGCGAAGCGGTTCCTAGCTTCTTCGAGCACGCTAAGTGGTTTGGCACCAGAATAATGGTGCCTGCCTGTGCGTCTACAGCCTTTGCATAAGCATCGATCGCGCAATCGTCGGGTACTTGCCCATCGGTCGATCAACACCAGAAACATCGAGGAAGGTTTGAGGCCGAACTGGCATCCCCCCAGTGCACATCAGACGCCAGCGTGCGAGGATTTCGACGAATAGCTGCGGCCCGCGATGTTCGCACACTCCCTCGAAGACTTGAAGTTCGCTGTAAGTCAAGATTCCAGGCGATGTTACGAACCTGCCGAGCTCCCCGAGGACGGAGTGCGACCGCAGCTTGAGGTCAACATCAGAGAGCACATTCGGCGGAATACCTCCGTTCGGCACAACGACCATGGGTACGAATACCGTCTGCTCGTCGAAGGTGCGGCCCTCCCAGCCATGCTGAGCAAGCAGCTCGATTGTTGACCTCAGCTGTAGAAACTTCCTCCTGACGAATGTGTCTTCGAGATCCGCGGTGTAGTCCTCGGCATCAGCGAAGCCCTGCGCTGCTTTCTCGTCCAGCCAGTGATTGGTGGCGTCGACCAAGAGGCAGTACTTGCCGGAAGCCAGTACCCAGTCGCAGACGGACGGCTTGTCGCCCCTCTGTTTCCATGCTTGCTGCATCTCCCGCTCGGTAATCAGTTTGATCGTCGGCCGAGCTCTTCGAGTCGCTCGACGAAGAAGGTATCCGATGGTGTCTTCAAAGACATAGTTCGAGGCCAGGCTGAACTGCTCGCCACGCGGATCCTTTTCGGTGCCGAAAGCAAAGAAGGTTTGCCAGTACAGCTGCGAGCCACAAAGGCGATCAAGCACCCAAACAGGTCGCAAAGCAACTGAATCACCCCGGCGTGTCCGGAGACTTTCTAGTTTGAGAACTCCGCGATGCGCTGAGTTCCGTGTTCACCGTAGTAGAGGGCCTCGAGTTCCGCTGGTGGGATGTCTCCGCAATGCTCGTACAGTCTGCGGTGGTTGAACCAGTCCACCCATTCCAACGTGGCGATTTCTACGTGTTCGACCGTTCGCCACGGTCCCTGCGGCTTGATCAGTTCGGTCTTGTACAGGCCGTTTATCGTCTCCGCGAGGGCGTTGTCGTAGCTGTCCCCGGTCGTTCCGATCGAGGCATCGATGCCGGCCTCAGTCAGCCGCTCGGTGAAGGCAATCGAGTGGGGGTCCCTCCCGCTCGCGGGGGCATATTGCGAGCCGCGGTCGTGGTGGTGAATCAGTCCCGACAGGTCTGTGATGCCGTCCCGTCGTCTCGTCCAGATCGCGTGTTCGATCGCATCGAGAACCAGAGGGGTGGTCATCCTGGTCGAAGTCCGCCACCCGAGGATTCGCCGGGAGTAGGCATCGATCACGAACGCCACATACACCCACCCCGACCACGTCGAGACATACGTAAAGTCCGCTACCCACAACACATTTGGTCCGATTGGGTTGAACTTGCGTTGCACCAGATCATCCGCCCGCTGCCCCTGTGGGTCAGCGATGGTGGTGCGCTTCTTCTTGCCACGTCGCGCCCCTTCGAGGCCGAGCATGCTCATCAGTCGTTCAACGGTGCAGCGGGCCACATCGACGTCCTCTCGTCGTAATTGCAGCCAGACTTTGCGTGCGCCGTAGACCGAGTAGTTCTCGTCATGGATCCGGCTGATTTCGACCTTCAGCTGTTCATCACGTACGGCTCGTTTCGATGCTGCACGACTGCGGGCCTCGTAGTAGGTGGACGGCGCGATCGGGCAGCCGTGCTCGGTGAGCACCCTGCAGATCGGCTCGACGCCGTACTCCTGTTTGTTGTTTTCGATGTAGTCGATGATCACTTGTTGTTGCGGTCGAGCTCCGCCGCAAAGAAAACCGACGCCGACTTCAGTATTTCGTTGGCGCGCTTGAGTTCTCGGTTCTCTGCACGGAGCTTCTTCATCTCCGCCGCCATCTCACTGGTCACGCCGGGGCGCTGGCCGGTATCGGTCTGAGCCTTCCGGATCCAGTTGTGCAAGGTCTGCGCGGTCCCGATGCCGAGCTTGCCCGCGACCGACTCGATCGCCGCCCACTCCGAGGTGTGTTCGTGCTGGATTTCGGCGACCATCCGCACCGCACGCTCACGCAACTCCGGCGGGTACCTCTTCTGCGATCCTGACGACATGACTCCATCCTTCCCAAAGAACGAAGTCTCCGGACACGCCGGGGTGATTCACTCACGCGCCAAAGGCATCGCACAAGTCATCATGTAGGGACGACCGAGAGCGGCGACGGTCCGCGGTTGAGGATTCTCTGGATTTGGATCATGAATGCAGAGTCGTTGCCACTTAGGTGGCATGCTATCGAGCTGGGTGAGCGGCGAAGTCCGTCCGGGCTGAGCGATTAGAGCGTGTCTCCCAAATTTGAGAGGTGCTGTCAGCGATGATATTTCGATGACGCGCGTGGGAGTGATCAGTGACGAGTTCTGGGAGATCGTCGAGCCAGTGATACCCACCGACGTGGGAAAACGTGGGCGGCGGTTCGCCGAGCACCGGCGAATTCTGGAGGGCATCGCATACCGATTCCGTACCGGGTGTCCGTGGCGAGATCTGCCGGAGGACTTCGGTCCGTGGCAGACGGTGTGGAAACGCCACCACCGATGGTCCTTCGATGGCACCTACGACGAGATGCTTGCCGCGGTGGCCGAGGCGTTCGGTCTCGACCCGGAAGAACTCGGCGGCGATATCGGGGCGGTGCTCTCGATCGACTCGACCAGCGTCCGGGCGCATCAGCATGCGGCCGGTGCGCGAGCCGACACTCTCACAGGGGGCCTTGTCGAATTACAAGAAATCCGTCGACGAACCCGCTGACCACGCGTTGGGTCGATCTCGCGGAGGATTCACCACGAAGATCCATGCACTGACCGACCTGACGTGCTCGCCGGTGCGGTTCAGTCTGACGTCGGGGCCGTGTGTAGCGCGGGCGACAATCGGGTGTGGAAACTCGACAGACTTTTCGTCTTGCGCAAGGTCTTGGGGGAGTGTTGCATCCTGGGCTCAATACTGTTTGAGCTGCGAATATTTTTCGGGCTTGTGTACCACCTGCGTTTGCTTACCGCTGGGGGAAACCGGGCTGGAAGTTGAGCAGCCGATGGCGTGTCGACTCGATCGAGAGCCACCAGGGACCGACTTGTGCTGTGTTGATCTGCTGCTCGATTGCTGCCCACCTCTGGAAAACTCGCTCGGCTTGACTCCACGCCTTTGCGGTGCCGGCCGAACCGTGGAGGTGAACCACTTTCAGCTTGTGGCGACCGCTGCGGCGGCCTCGTCGGGTCGGGTTCGCAACCGACGGTCGTTGGTGACCAGGACCCAACCGCGCTGACCGACCTCGGTGATCCAGTCGACGTCGAGGGTCCCTGTCGGAATGATTGACTCGATCAGTGGGTGCCCAAACACGGTCGCATCACTGCGGAGCGGCATCAGACCTTTTGCAAGGCCAATCAAATTCTCGTCGAGGACTATCCGGACAGCCTCGATCGATCTGGCCGGCACCGTCGTTCTCGACTACGCCGAGAGACGGTGTTGAGCTGCGTACGCTATCGCCGAGCGAACCTCGGCGATACTGAGCCCGTAGTCCGCAGCCACCGCTTCCGCTGGATCTCCATCGGCAACCATGCCCGCGATGGTCGCCACGGACACCCGTCGCCCGAGGAATGTCGGTTGGCCACCGAACCGGGCGGGATGCATCACGATTCCCGGGAATTCTCCGTCGGTCAGCTGTTCGGCGATCTGGTCACCGGACTCGGTCTCGGCGAGCACTGCACGCTCCATTACGGGCAAGCCGTCACTGAGAATCAGTTGGCCAGTGTGCACGACGAGTCGGCCGTCGACACCTTCTACGGCTTGGCGATCCATTTCGAGGCCCTCGCTGCCCGCGACGAGGTACGGCCGCATCGTTGCGAGCGGGTATTCCAGCCCGAACTGCTCACGCAGGGTAAACACAGCCGCTCGCAGGTGCGCTGTCGGAACGGACTTCTGATCGCGGTATTCGGCCAGGATTCTGGTCTCAACGAACTCGCCCCAGGTCACCCATTCCGTTGTCTGCGGTTGCTCACGCAAGATGGGTGCATAGTCCCGTCCCGACCTGGTGTAGCCATTGATCCACCGTCGAGCCGTACCTGACCGAAGCCCGACAAGGTGATCGACCTCGCTGTAGAGGTAGATCTGGCGGTCGAGAAGGCTTGTGACGGTCACGGCCATAGAATGACACACCCGGACATGCCTGGCCAGGACTGGTGTCGAAATCCACGCTGCGAGCACCGGTCCCCGCGACGGGACAGCTCCACAAACCCTCCTGAACGTAGTCGCGGGACGCGATCCAGGCTTTCCTTCCTCACCGCGACTCGCGTACTCCACGCTAACGCGAATCGAACACCTATGCTAACGGTGCGAGTGCTTCGCCATCTCAGGGGCAAGTACGGATATTCCATTTCTGAAGTGCGGTGAGGTGACGCACGCCCATAGTCGGTGCCGGTCGGCGTAGACGTCGACGCCTGCAACGACGCCCAGTCGTCCTCGGGGACGTATTCGGTCAGGTTCGCGAGGTCCTTCTGCGCAACCTCGACCGACGTAGCGCCGTCAGCCAGCGCGTTGTCGACCATGCCGTCGAGGAGAGTAGCGCTGAGGAAGGAACCCACTCCTGCAGAAGCGACGATGGCGGGGCGCAGCGCGGCCCAGCCTCCGGCACGTAGGTGCGTGAAGGTCTCTGCGTCGTCACTGACGAGGCCCTCGTCGATCAGAAGTGCGAACAGGTCGCTGCCTTCGGCGACAATTTCAGGCGCAGGTGGAGTATTCGCTGTTTCAGACTCGCCAGTGAAAACGGACATGATTCGGTAATTCGCGGTCAGGAAGTCGCATACATCCTCACCGAGTTCGTAAGAAGCGCTGGAGTCGAAGCTACCAGGGCGGCGTTGACGAGCGTCACTCGCGCGTCGGTGGGCACGTTTTCGTGGGAGATCAAGTAATCGAACACATTTCGCCAGCGACAACGCGTCAGAAGGACAGCGAGCTCCTCGCGCTGCGCATTCTTTGAGGTGAAGTACGCCGCGAGGAAGTTGCGTGTGTCTTCCGCGGGCCACGTACCTTCGAAGGACGTATCACCCCGAACGGTAACTCACCGAAGCCGATATCGGATCCACCGTTAATCGGACACTCCCGGGGAATGCCCCGACTTCAGTTGGCTACGAGGGTGATGACCCTGGCTAAGTCGTCGGCGTGGAGGTCTCGCTCGGTTTCGAGGTCGTAGTCGATCTGGATGTTTATCCAGAAGCGGTCGTCGACGCCGAGGGCTTTGGACAGGCGTAGGGCTGTGCCGGTGGTGATCGCGCGTTTGCCGCGGACAATTTGGCTGATTCGGGTTTGGGGGAGTCCGGTGGCTTGGGCGAGGCGGTACTGAGTGATGCCCAGCGGCTCCAGGAATTCGGTCAGCAGTATTCCGCCGGGGGTGATCGGGTCGTGTGCCCTCGTTGTTGCGGCCATGATCGGTCTCCTGTCTGTGACGGTCCGGATCCTGTCGAAACCTTTCGCATCGAGTAGACCGAAACCGCGTTCGGCTGCCAGTTGACACCCTAGGCCGCACCCTCGACGCGAATCTGCGCGAGCAACTCGGCGACTATCTCGAGGCCGCGGTCGATAACACACCTAGATCAGCGCGTACGTCGGCCTGAGCTGGGTCGGACTGTGCGCCCAGCATTGCGTTGATCTCGGTCTCACATGCCAACGCCCCGCCTGCGGCCGTAGCGGCGAGCGCGTAGATTCCCGCCGCAGTACGAGAGCCGAACACGCGTCTCACTCCCGAGGGCAAGGCGGTGATGGCTGCGCTCAGCTAGTCATGCGCGTTGGCGGGCGGCTGCAGGATCGGGTGATCACCCGCAGATTTTGATTGGTTCCAGAAAGGGGCTGCTTTTCGCGACGGTTGTGTCTAGGGTTTGAGTCATGGCAATCGCACCGGACAATGCTCAGCGGTTGCGTGCCGCCGGCCTGCGCGTCACGCAGCCACGCATCGTGGTGATGGACGCTGTCCACCTCCACCCGCATGCGCACACGGACTCCATCTACACTTTCGCGCGCACCGTTCTGCCCGCTGTGTCACGTCAGGCCGTCTACGACGTGCTCGACGCCTTGACGTCGGTCGGCCTGGTGCGTCGTATCCAGCCTGCAGGCCATGCTGCTCGCTACGAGATGCGTGTGGGAGACAATCACCACCACATCGTCTGTCGTAGTTGCGGTCTCATCGCCGACGCCGACTGCGCTGTCGGGGAAGCCCCATGTCTGTCGCCCTCGCACAATCACGGTTTCGTGGTCGACGAGGCCGAGGTCATCTACTGGGGTTCGTGCCCTGAGTGTGCATCCAAGAATTTGGTCACAGCACGTGATCACAGCCCAATTCAGTCCACCGGAAAGGAACACGCGTGACCTCCGACGCCCGCCCACCACACTCCGACACCGAGACCGCCAGCACCAGCGAGAGCGAAAACCCGGTCATCGAGTCGCCGAAGCCCAAGAGCGGCGCACCGCTGACCAACAAGGATTGGTGGCCCAACCAGATCGACCTGTCGATTCTGCACGCGCACACCTCCAAGTCGACGCCGCTGGGCGAGAAGTTCGACTACAAAGCAGAATTCGCCAAGTTGAACGTCGAGGAGCTCAAAGCCGACGTCGCTGCAGTGCTCACCGATTCCAAGGATTGGTGGCCCGCCGATTACGGCAACTATGGTGGTCTGTTCATCCGTCTGAGCTGGCATGCTGCAGGCACCTACCGCGTGTTCGACGGTCGTGGCGGCGGCGGGCAGGGCGCGCAGCGTTTCGCACCGCTCAACAGCTGGCCCGACAACGCCAACCTCGACAAGGCGCGACGTCTCTTGTGGCCGGTCAAGCAGAAGCATGGCAACAAGATTTCGTGGGCCGACCTGCTGGTCTTTGCAGGCAATGTCGCGCTCGATTCCATGGGATTCCAAACGTTCGGATTCGCGTTCGGTCGCGAGGACATCTGGGAGCCCGAGGAGGTCTTCTACGGTCCTGAGGACAGCTGGCTCGGCACCGACAAGCGCTACACGGGCGAACGCGAGCTCGCCAAGCCGCTCGGCGCTACCACGATGGGCCTGATCTATGTCAACCCTGAGGGCCCGGAAGGCGAGCCGGATCCCGTCAAGGCCGCACACGACATCCGCGAAACCTTCGGCCGCATGGCTATGAACGACGAGGAGACCGCAGCCCTCATCGTCGGTGGCCACAGCTTCGGTAAGACGCACGGTGCCAGGCCCGCGGACAAGATCGGTCCAGAGCCCGAGGGCGCGCCGATCGAGCAGCAGGGTCTCGGCTGGAAGAACGGATACGGCAGCGGCAAGGCCGAGGACCAGGTCACCAGCGGGCTCGAGGTCGTCTGGACCAAGACCCCTACGGTGTGGGGCAACGGCTACCTGGAAAACCTGTACGGCTACGAGTGGGAGCTGCAGAAGAGTCCAGCCGGCGCTTGGCAGTTCGTTGCCAAGGACGGTGCGGGTGCAGGCGAGATCCCTGACCCCTTCGGCGGTCCGGGCCGTGCACCTACCATGCTCGTCACCGACATCTCGTTGCGTGAGGATCCGATCTACGCCGAGATCACCCGGCGCTGGCTCGATCACCCCGAGGAGCTTTCCGACGCATTTGCGAAGGCCTGGTACAAGCTTCTCCACCGCGACCTCGGTCCCATCTCGCGGTACCTCGGACCGTGGGTTCCCGAGGAGCAGCTGTGGCAGGATCCTGTTCCGGCTCACACAGCCGCACCGATCGACGACGCCGACATCGCGTCGCTGAAGTCGAAGATTCTCGACTCCGGATTGACGGTCCAGCAGCTGATTTCAGTCGCATGGTCGTCGGCGAGTACGTTCCGCAAGACCGACTTCCGCGGTGGCGCCAACGGTGCGCGCATCCGATTGGAGCCGCAGAAGGACTGGGAGGCATCCGAGCCTGCCGTCCTCGCCGAGGTGCTGCCGAAGCTCGAGCAAATCCAGCACGATTTCAACGGCGCAGACGGACACCAGGTTTCGCTCGCGGACCTCATCGTGTTGGCCGGAGCAGCAGCGATCGAGAAGGCTGCGAAGGACGCCGGGCACGATGTCACCGTTCCGTTCGCCCCCGGTCGGACCGATGCGACGCAGGAGAACACCGACGTCGAATCGTTCAGTTACCTCGAGCCTCGCGCCGATGGTTTCCGCAACTTCTACAAGAGTGGCGAGGAGACACCGGAAGAGGTTCTGTGGCTCGATCGGGCGTACATGCTCGACGTAACGGCGCCGGAGGCTGCAGTACTGGTCGGTGGGCTCCGCGCACTCGGTGCCAACCACGGTGGCAGCAAGCACGGTGTGTTCACCGACCGTCCGGGTGTGTTGACCAACGACTTCTTCGTCAACCTGCTCGATTCCGACACCGAATGGACCAAGTCCGACGACGGTTCCTACGTCGGAAAGACCAGGGCCACCGGCGAACAGCGGTGGACGGCAAGTGCAATCGACCTGACCTTCGGATCGCACTCGCAGCTGCGGGCGATCTCCGAGGTCTATGCACAGGCCGATAACGGCAAGAAGTTCGTAGACGATTTCATCGCAGCATGGGTCAAGGTCGCGAACAACGATCGCTTCGATCTGTCCTGACACAACCCGAAGATCCCCCTGCACCGAGTCTCGGTAGAGGGGGATCTTCGGTTCTTTACCGAGAATTCTCAGGCGATGCCTTCTTGTCTATCGGGCTCGTCGATGCCCGGTCGGATCAGGTCCGTCAGGTGGGTGACGTCCTCTCGTGCTGTGTCGATCGACGCGAGTGCGGCCTCGAGGTCGGAGTAGATGGGGATTACTGCGTCGAGTCCAACGAGTTCCATCGGTCTGCGGGTGAACGGTCCGACTGCAACTACAGCCAATGTGGTTGCGCCTTGGGCCTTGTCGCGTGTTGCAATCAACACGCTCATGCCGACCGACGCCAGAAAATCGACGCCCGACAAATCCACTACGACAGCGGCAGGGGAACTCCGCATCGCGGTGTCGAGGTCTTTCGCCAGTATCGATGCGGTAGCGAGGTCGACCTCGCCGGTAACCGTGAGAACGACTGCGGGACCGTGAATTCTGGTATTCGTGTCCAGTCTGAGCATGCCTTGATCTTTCATCGCCAATAGTCACTGATCCTTACCGGTGTCGGAATAGTCAGCGTCGACGGTGCACGACAGCACTCCGCTCAGCGGAAGGAAGAATTGGTCGTGGGTCGACTGGCGGGCCAGGGCTTCACCGCGCTGCCTCGACCATATCGGTGGCGGGTCGATTTTGCACACTATTGCCCGACATTGTCGATGCCCTTCGAACGTCGAAGGCTACTCCTGGGGACGTCGGGGCTGCGTGTGCTCTGGCATGGACTCGATCAGGGATTTGGCTATCTCCGATACCCTGACGTTCCGGTTCTGAGATTGCGTAGCCAGGATATCGAACGCCTCCTCGGAACTGCAGCCGCGAAGCGCCATGATGATGCCCTTGGCCTGTTCGATGCCTGCTCGGGTCTTCATCGCGGTCGTCAAGCCGTCCGCTTCCTGTTGCGCAGAGGCGGCGCGCCGTGATATCCACACGGCTGATTCGACCGCGGTGACGAACAAGCGGACGAGGGCTTCGTCGATGTCGTCGAATGCATGGTCTTCGTAGCCATAGATGTTCATGGCTCCGAGGTGCTCGTCGTCGAGCGTGAGCGGCGCTGACAGATAGGACTCGACACCGAGGTCGGAGACGTTCGACGCGAACCGCGGCCACCGCACTTCGGCTTCGCTGACGCGGACACGTACCATCTGGCGAGTTCTCGCCGCTTCGAGACACGGACCCTGGTCGGCGCGATATTGGTCTGCGTCGACGTCGTTGGCCCGGGGGTCGGTCGACGCCATGGTCGACGGGTGCTGACCGTCCTGGTCCAGGACGGTAATTCCCACCATGTCCGCACCGGGCACCGTCGACTTGACCTCTGAACACACCGTTTGAAGAATCAGCGCCAGTTCGCGGCCCTTGAGCAGCATGGTTTTGAATGTGTCCAACGCATCGGCGTAACCACTGACCAGGTCGGAAACGTCGCCGGTGGATGTGGTGCTCGAGGCAACGGAGTCTGTCATGTCGAGGCGCTCGCTTTCAAAGACGATCCCTATCGAGCGGGCACACGTCTTGTCCATGTGCGGCACCGACTCGACCGGAAACTATTGTACTCGACTTCCCATCTAGGTCGGGGTGCAACGTCGCCTGTGCGGTGCGCAAGGACGTAGCGCCGTGCCCATCACCTGGTCCCTGGTTTGTCCCCAATGCCGATTGGGTAGCGGCCACCGACCTGGACAAAGGAAAGACGATGCCGACGAAGAAGTAGGCGACCAGCCGCAACTCAAAGATCAAGACCTGTACGAGAAACTACGCGAGGAGGGCAACTCGAAGGAGAAGGCTGCGCGCTCTCCAACGCTGTCGCAAACGAGGGGCGGAAGAACGTGGGAAGAAGGGCGGAAAGTCGCCGTCGTACGAGGACTGGACTGTCGATGAGCTCACCGACCGGGCAAAGGAGCTCGGTGTCGAGGGCTATTCGAAGTTGAATAAGGACGACCTGATCGACGTGTTACGCAACCACTGATCAGCTGGCGAGCACGCTGCCGGACATGGTGAAGTAGACGAGCATCAGCGCGAACAGTAACCACCCTGCGCCCTGCCAGATCGGCCAAACGCCGCCTGCCTTCCACACACGATAGGTGTTGACGAACGCACCGATGCCTCCGAGCAGCAAAATGGTCGGGGGAGCTATCGCGATGAGCAACCGTTCTGGGTCTTTGCAGATCCGGAACGCTGCGTCACGACATGCGTCGGCCTGACTGCTTCCCAGCACCACCGCGACCGTAGCGGCGACGGCGGCGACGATAATGACGGAACCGGCGTAGATGGTTGCTCGGCGCATTTCCTGCGGGTCGTTCCACCGCTTCTCGACGTCGTTGCTCACCGACACACCTCCTATGAGTTGGATTTCTCCAGCGATACCCGTGAGGCGTCGTTCGAATCGAAGTCAACGCATCAAAGAGAACGATCCGCGATGGTTCGATCGGCCGCTACGCGCAACGTCGTGTTCTCCTGCCGAGCCTTACGGCTCAAGAGATCGGACGCCTCGTCGCGCGTGCACCCGGCCAACTCGGTGATGGTTCCCAGTGCGTTCTCGATCACGACACGGTTCTCCAGTGCTGTGCGCAGAGCGTTGACGCGCTCGAGGGCAGCCAGACTGTCGCTGTAGTCGTCCATTCCCCGATCGAGATGCTCGAGCAGTATGGCCAGGACCGGCGACACCGCTGAGATGACCGCAGTGGTCCGCTCGTCGGTGTACATGTTCAACGAACCCACCGACTGCCGATGTCGGTGGACCGGCGCGGCCAGGACCCGTGAGATTCCACAGAGCCTCGAGACGGCCGCTAGCTCCGGCCACAGCCGGGTCATCTCGGCCATATCGATGTCGACGGTGCGATCCGTGCGGGTGGCACGCAGACACGGGCCGGCGTCGATTCGGTACTGGCTAGCGTCGAACTCTTTGACGCGCTCGTCGGTGGGTGCGATCGTGAGCGGATCGCTGCCCTGGAAGACGACGGTGATACCGGCATGGTCGGCGCCCGAGATGTATTCCACGGCCAGATCGGCGGCGCGGCTCATCAGTTCGATCAGGTGGTCAGCATCGTGAATCGTCAGGGTGAGGCGGTCGTCGATCAGGGCTGCCAGCACCGGATCGATAGACCTCAGGGATGGAGTCTTCTCGTGTTCGACCATCGTGAGCCCGCCCAACATCGTGTTCGAAGGAGCTGGGCGGATCGGTCGAGGGTCGAGTTCGACCGACTGTTGCTATACAAACGCCGTGCTGCCGCAGATGGATGGCCGAATTCTGGACCACTGCGCGCCCCACTACTTGCTGAGCCTACGCCTAGTGGCCGCTCATGGGCGTGTGGTCGCGTTCCGCGTGATGCAGCCGATATCGTGGAGCGATATCCGGTTCGTCCGCGTAACCCGCGGGTGACATAGGCGAACCGATCGCGACAGAAGGAAAGCATAACGATGACCCCCGCAGCGTCCGGCGACGATCGAGAACGGCAGGGTGACGACTCGGCCGTCAGCGCGGTCGGGACGTCGCCGCAGCTTTTCCTCGCCCGTACAGCTCTGGCGGTGACCTCGGGCGCGCGTGTCGACGGTGCGGCCATCGCAGTGATGTCAACAGGCGGCGCGCGTGAGCTGGTCTTTGTGAGTAATGCTCTGGCGCAGTACCTCGACGACATCCAGTTCACCGCAGGCGTCGGTCCGTGTCTCGACGCTTTCAACAGCGGGACCCCGGTGTTGTGCCCCGATCTCAAGTTGGAGCAGTATCACGAGAAGTGGCTCGGTTTCACCGAGGACGCGATGGCCATAGGCGCGACCGGCGTGTTCGCCTTCCCTCTGAACGGTGGGTCTACCGTGTTCGGCTCTCTCGAGTTGTATCGAGAATCAGCCAGCGACCTTAGCACGGACGAGCACGCCGCCGCTGTTCGGGGAGCCGACACCATTGCGCGTCTGCTGTTGGCGGACTACGCAGTCATCGACGGCAGCCCTCCGGGCCGTGAGGATGACGGCCGAATCTGGAACTCGGATCTCTCACGCCCCCAGGTCAATCATGCGGCGGGCGTGGTGTCAGTACAACTGAACATATCGATCGACGACGCCATGGCGACGATGCGCTCACGCGCGTATTCGGACCATCGAACGCTCAGCGACGTAGCCGACGACGTCGTCGCCCGCCGGTTGGTCTTTCGGCCCACCGGTACCAGCGCAGACAGTGGCAACGACAGCGCAGACAACGACGAGAATGGTGCATGAGTAGATGAAACCGATCTTTTTCCACCATTTCGGCACGACGGCCAGGAGGATGCAATGACCGAAAGCGCTCTCGCGCCGACCTCGACCCGCTTGGCTGTTGTGAGCCGAATGGTCGTGGAAGCGGACAGTCTCGATGCCATCTGCAGGGCCGCTGCCGCCCAGGCTAGCGCTGTGGCATCAGGTTCCTGCGCCGCAATCGTCCTGCTCGGTTCGATCGTCGGGGGCTCCCGGACACCCGGCGTTACAGCGACTGCGCATGGGGAGCACCTACCAGATCGGGTGTTTCTCGAACCGGCTGCAGCGAGCATTCGGCACAACGCCGTTGTGGTCGTCGACGACGCCGGGAATCCATCGAGCCGATGGGAGGAGTTGGCTTCGATGCTGCTGCACATGGCATTTCCGGAATCCGAGCGTTCCCGATCAGGCAGGGTGCGGAAGCCGTCGGTGCCGTCGTTGTCGGTACGTCCCTCCCATGGATCAACGAGAACGTCGAACGAGACACCATGGGTATTCAAGTGCTCGGGGATCTCGTCGGAGTTGCACTCTCGCTCGCGGCGGATGAGCCCACACGAGCGCGTTTGTCGACGGAGGTTCGCGCGCGAACCGAATCGGTGGCGTCCGTCGAACAAGCGGCGGGTGTCGTAGCCGAACGACACGGTCTCACCGTCGACGTAGCTACGGATATGTTGCACGGCATTTCTTTCCGTACCGGTTCGTCCGTCACGGAGGTCTCGTTGCGCGTGTTGGGAGGGGAACCAATCGCTGTTGTGGCCGAAGCCGGAGATACCGACTGACAATCCAATGTGTTATCCATTTTTGTCCGGGTAACACATTGCTCGTGCATACTTCGCAACTTCAGATCGTTGATCCTCGAACGGGCGATACCGTCACGCGAGTGCCGGTTGCCGACACTGCCGAATGCAGTAGAGCTCTCTCGCGCGTACGCGCGTCAGCAACGGGGTGGTCTCGTACGTCTGCGGCCGAGCGCGCTGCCGCGTTACGTGCAGGCGCCGACGCTGTCCGCGATGCTGCGCACCAACTTGCCGAGTTGAATGAACGTGAGACCGGCAAATTGCGCGATGACGCACTGGGCGGCGTCGACGCGGCGATCAACACACTTATTCAGTACGCCGAGCTCGGGCCACTGCACCGGGGACGGAGCCTGCACGGTGCGTGGTCCTCGACGGACCTGATGGTTCCCGAACCGCGCGGAGTCGTTGCGGTCATCACGCCGTGGAACGACCCCGTCGCAGTTGCCGCCGGGCTGCTCGGAGCAGCTCTTGTGGCCGGTAACACGGTTGTGCACAAGCCGAGTGAACGCTGCCCGCGCACGGGGCGCGCGTTTGCTGAGCTGCTCGCGCAGAATCTACCGGCCGGTGTACTCGAGATACTCGACGGCGACGCTTCGGTAGGTAGTCGGCTTGCGGAGTCGACGGAAGTCGACGTGGTCGCGCACGTCGGTAGTACATCTGCCGGCCTGGCCATAGCGCAGGCGTGCGCGTCTCGTGGCGCCAAGGCTCTGCTCGAGAATGGCGGCAACGATGCCCTCGTGGTGGACGACGGTGTCGACGTACGTTGGGCTGCACAGCAGGCCGCGCTCGGCGCGTTCGCCAACGCAGGTCAAATTTGTGTGTCCGTCGAACGTATCTACGTCGTGAAATCCGTCGCCGACGAATTCTTGACAAGTCTTACCGAGGAAGCGGGAAAATGGGCCACGCAGATCGGACCGGTCGTCGACGAGCGGGCGCGAGACGCTGTTCACCGTCAGGTTTCCGATGCGATACAGGGCGGTGCGCGTGTTCTGTCGGGTGGTGTCATCGGCGATGGTCCGGGCACCTTCTACCCGCCGACGGTGTTGGCCGACTGCACTCGCGCTATGTCTGTAATGCGCGAGGAAACTTTCGGGCCCGTCGCACCCGTACAGGTGGTCCCCGATTTCGCCACGGCAATTTCCGAAGCTTCCGACGACGAATACGGGCTCGCTGCAACGGTATTGACGACCGACATGGAGCACGCGCAAGAAGCGTGGCGCGCATTGCCCGTCGGTACGGTCAAAATAAACGCAGTCTTCGGTGGCGCCCCGGGTGGCGCTTCGCAACCGCGTCGGGCCAGTGGTAGCGGGTTCGGTTTCGGCCCGGAGCTTCTCGACGAATTGACTGTGATGAAGGTGGTTCACTGGTCGCCACCCGGTCATTGACGAATAGAGTCCAGCCGGGGCCTGTCCGCTATAGCCAGTCCTCGGCAATTCCGATGCGGTACAGTTGAAGGCCGGCGCTACGCACGAGCGCAGCATCGACAATACCCCTGGTGTCGATGACCACGGCATGAGGGCATCGGGCCGCGACCAGTGACCACTGCAGCGAACGATAGTCGTTCCATTCAGTGACAATCGCAATGACCCGTGTGTCGACATCGAGAGCGTACGGATCGGCCAGTATCACCGGCAGTGTCGGCTGACTCGGATCGGCCGGATTCTCCAAGGGCATCCGAGCGACGAGCGACTCGGCGCTCGTGATGGTCGGGTCGTGCGCGAACACACGCACGCCCTGCTTGGACAACGTCAGTGCGATGTCGAGTGCCGGCGATTCACGGAGATCGGCGGTGCCGGCTTTGAACGTCAGACCTAGAAGCGTGACGGCAGCGTCGGGCTCGTCGAGTCGGTCGGCGATGAGCGCCGCTATTCGCTGTGTCTGAGCCTCGTTTGCGTCTACTGCCGCAGCCAGCGTTCGCATCGGTCGTTCTACCGAAGTCGCAGTGCTGATAAGAGCACGGGTGTCTTTCGGGAAGCACGAACCGCCCCAGCCGGGCCCCGGGCTGAGGAAGTGGGATCCGATCCTGTCGTCATGCGCCATGACGTCGGTCACCTCTGTGATGTCGGCGCCGACGCGTTCCGCGAGGGTGGCCAACTCGTCGACGAACGACAACTTCAGCGCAAGAAACGAATTGCACGCGTACTTGGCCAGTTCGGCGCTGGCGCGATCGACCTCGACAATGGGGGAATGCAGTGAGCGATAGAGCGCTGTGACTCGCTTGATAGCCGCAGGATCACCTCCGACTACCACTCTGTCGGGTGCCAGGAAGTCCTCGACCGTGTGCCCTTCACGAAGAAACTCGGGATTGTTGACGACGTGAACACCGGCTGATCCGAGTCTTTCGGCAACCGCGTCTCCCGTGCCTACCGGTACCGTCGATTTGAGCACCACCACGTCGTCGGGCTCGAGGTACGGCTCTACTCCACTGAGCGCAGTGTCGATGAACGTCAAGTCCGCAGCACCGTCCGACCGCATCGGCGTCGGCACACAGACGAACACGATCGTCGCGTCGGTCAGCACGGAGTAACTCGTCGATGCCGTGATTGTCGAGTTCTCGTGCGCAGCCTCGATCAGGTCGTCGAGCCCGGGTTCGGTCAATCCTGATCTACCGCAGAGTATTCCGTCCACCTTGGCGGCGTCGGTATCCACCACCGCGACCGAGTAACCGAGGTGCGCGAATCCTGCAGCGGTGGCCGCTCCGACGTAGCCAGCGCCGATAACTCCGATCACTTCGCTCACACGATCACCCCGCGTCGGGCTACGGCGCTCACTACGTCGTCGACCGCGATCCTCAGCAGCCCTGGATCCGGCTCCGCACCATGCGGATCACCGGTGGTTCCGTACCACAACACTCGATGCGGACCTCCTGTAGGCGGGCCCCACTGAGAAGGGGGCGTGGGGCCGAACAACACGATGGACGGTGCTTCGAATGCGGACGCCAGATGTGCGACACCGGTGTCTCCGCAAATGACGAGCGACGACTCCGCGACGAGGGAGCAGAGTTCGAGAAGGGTCAGCGTGCCCGCCATCCCAGCGGTGTGAGGAAGACCTGCTCCGTCGACAACCGCGCTGACGAGCGACGACTCGGCCTCGGTGCCCGTCACGATCACAGTGTGGCCACACTCGCGCAGTGATCGAGCGACCGCTGCGTACCGTTCGGGAGGCCATTGGCGAGCCCGAGATGCTGCGCCCGGGTGTATGACCACCGCGCCCGGCGACGAAGAAGGGGTCCGCGGACACGGAAGCCGAAAGTCGGCGGGATCGGTGGCGATACCGTGAAATTCCAGTAGTCGGCACCAGCGTGCCGTCTCGTGCATGTCGTTGATCCACGGGCAGCCGGGAATGTCGGGCCTGTCGGGATGCGCATGTGTCAGTAAAGTTTTGCATCCAGTTTGTACCAGTACGTCGATGCTGTGTGGGCCACATCCGTGCAGATTTATTGCCACATCCGGACGGACCGCAGGATCGATTCCCGTCAGCCCCCCGGTGGGTAGTGTCTCGTCCGCGACGCCGGTCAATCGGACCAACGGCTCGAGCCATGAGGTCGTAGCCAGGGTGAGATGTGAATCGGGGAAATGGGCGCGAAGGCCGCGTAGAGCGGGGACTGCGGTGAGGAAGTCACCGAGGCCCAACGCGCGGAGCGCGAGAACGTGCTGCATGGCACTCAGGGCCAGGACGACTCGGTGGATGCAGCGACCACGAGTTCGCGCACTTCACATCCCGAGGGTTGCGACAGTGCGAAAACCACTGTCTGCGCGACATCCTCGGGCTGATTGAGCTTGGCATCGACGGGTGGTTTGTACTGCTCTGTTCGCGCGTCGAAGAATGCGGAGTGCATACCCCCGGGAATCAACAGGGTCACCCCTAGTTCTCCGGCTGTCTCCGCGGCCAGTGCTCGGGTGAACCCGACGACTCCGAACTTGGATGCACAATAGGCAGTCGCGTCGCCGACAGCTTTGATCCCCAACGTGGAAGCCACGGTGACGATACGGCCGTGCGATTGCTTGAGATACGGCAAAGCAGCTCGCACCACGGCAGCGGTTCCGAGCAGGTTTACGAAGACCACGCGCTCCCAGTCCTTTCTCGACACACCGTCGAGTGGGCCGCACGAGTCGATGCCTGCAGCGGTGAACACGCCGTTCAAGGTGCCGCCGTTCTCCGACACGATCTGCTCCACCGCAACCTCGGTCGCCACCGAGTCGGCGAGGTCGACTTGTAAGAACGGTACGTCGGTCGCCGGCCGTGCAAGGTCGAGTACCAGCGGCGTGCCGCCGGCGCGGGCAATCGCAGTCACGGCTGCGGCACCGAGTCCTGACGCACCCCCGGTGACGAGTACGGTTCCGAGGTCGGTCGTGTCGTTGGACGTCATTTGCTTGGCTCCAATCTCGGGCAGTTACAGGATCGACATTCGGGTGGCGTTGATGCCATCCACGATGCCGGTGGTCGAATATCCCTGCAAGGTGGGAAGAACGACGGTCTTGCCGCCGCCTGAGGACACGACGTCCGACTCCGGAATCGGTCGGTCGGTGTAGTCGCCTCCCTTGACCCACACGTCGGGACGAAGGCGTGCGAGTACTTGTTCGGGAGTGTCCTCGTCGAAGATCACTACGGCATCGACCGAACTGAGTTCCGACAGAACGCGGGCGCGGTCTGCTTGGGTGATCAGCGGTCTGCTCGGGCCTTTCGCGCGAGCCACCGAGTCGTCGGAATTGAGACACACGATCAGGACATCACCGAGCAGCCGCGCTTGACGAAGCAAGCTGACGTGCCCGCGATGGAGAAGATCGAAACACCCGCCGGTCGCGACGATTCGGCCGCCGGTCCGTCGGATATGCTCGGCCAACTCGAAACCGTCGCGGGTGACCTCTGGCTGTGCGGGGCGACTGTTCGACACGACAGGGCCCTCGCACGTCGAGATGGCTACTGCTCCGCCGTCGGCAACGAAGGAAGACGCAGCATCGACGGCTCGTCGAATGGCAGTGGCTACGTCCGTGCCTTCGAGCAGTGCTACGGATGCGGCGGCTGCGAAACAGTCGCCTGCGCCGCAGGTGTCGCCAGTCGGCGAGACGGTCCCGGAGTATTCAGGAGCAACGTGGGTCGTGGCGCCCGCTGCTGTGGTGAGCACCGCGCCGCGCACGCCGACAGTGATGGCCGCAGCCAATGCGCCCCACCTGGTGCACAATTCGTCACCGCGATCGTCTGGACGCACTACGTTGCCGACCTCGCGATCAGCTTCGTCCGAGTTGGGGGTCACGACGGTCGTACCGGCTATCGGAGCGGAGCCGCGGGGGTGCGGATCCCACACCAGCGGTACATCCGGCCGTCGTGCGGACAGGGCGGTTCGTACCGCCTTTGATCCCGCTACTCCGCGGCCGTAGTCCGACACCAAAATCGATCCTGCAGAGTCGATTGCCTCGATCGCCCGCGACGGCAGCGGTCCGTCGACGAAGTGCCCACCCCCTGAATCTAGGCGCACTACAGGATGGCCTGACGCTTGAACCCTTGTTTTACAGGCGGTCTCGCCCTGGTATGGCAGGTCGATGACGTCGACGTGGGCATCGAGTAGAGCTCGCAGCCGGATTCCGGGATCGTCGTGTCCCAATGCGGTGATCAGCACCGTGGGATGGCCGCTGCGCGCCGCCAGGAGAGCAGCCAGCCCAGCGCCTCCTGGACGTTGCCACTGACGAGCTATGTCCACCACAGGTACGGGCGCCTCAGGACTGAGCCGAGTCGCGGTTCCGTCGATGTCCACGTCGAGCAGTGCATCGCCGACGACGACGAGCAGCGGCCGGGTCACAGCCGCACTCCGAGAGCTCGGTCGAGTGAGATGCACAGTCCGTGTACCAGTGCTAGATGTATCTCTTGAACGGTAGCGGTCGTTGGTGCCTCGACTGCAATCGCCGAATCAGAGGTTTCCGCAAGCGGATTGGGTGCCGGGCCGGTCAAGCTCCAGCTCACCACTCCTATTTCTTGCGCAGCCTTGGCTGCCGCCAGAACATTCCGACTGGTTCCGCTGGTGGACAGCAGTACCAGGACGTCTCCGGCACGTCCGTGGGCTCGAACCTGGCGGGCGAACATCTCTTCTTCGCCGTAGTCGTTGACTATCGCAGTACCGGCCGAGGTGTCGGCATGTAATGCGATGGCGGACAGAGGGTGCCGATCGTGGCGGAAGCGTCCGACCAGTTCCCCTGTCAGATGTTGCGCCTCGGCGGCGCTGCCACCGTTTCCGCATGCGAGCAATCGGCCGCCTCGATCGAATACGTCCGCGAGGTGACGGCCCCACCGGTCCAACGTCACCGCATGAATCTGTGCGTTGTCCGCGGCCGTCCGCAGCGCCGCGAAATGATCGTCGACGTCTGTTCTTCTCACCGTCTCGCTCATGCTGGTCCTCCCGCCATCGTCGTGGCAATCGGAATCTCCGACCGCGCGTAAGGTTCACACCCGCGCCGAGTCAGCCTTCGAACGGCGTCGACGACATCGTATGGCGAGATCGAAGACAGGCAGGGATGGCCGGGAAGTGGGCATTCTCGTGCTCGGGTGTCCCTGCACGGTGAGTCCTGTTCACCCAGAAGGATCATGGGCGTGCCATATGGTGCCCAACGCGCCGCTGGGACGACGGGCGCGAACAGCGAGACGGTCGGTACGCCGACGGCCGCTGCCAAGTGTGCCGGGCCGGTGTTGGGAACAACAACGGCCTGCGCGCGGGCGTACAACGACGCGAGTTCTGCCAACGACAACGTTCCGGCAAGATTCGTAGCGCGTCCGTCGGCGACGTACTCTGCCAAAGCACGCTCGTCCGCACCGCCTGTCACTATCACCGTAAATTCCTCTGCCACCAGAGATTCGACGATGGCACGGCTGTGTTCTGCTGTCGGCATCCTGGCTGACACAGCAGCACCGGGGTGATACACGACGAAGGGGTCGAGGCCTATCGCATCCACTGTGGGCAACGGATGGCGAACTGCAAGAGTCGATCCTGCATCGTCACGCGTGAAGCCTGCGGCCTCGGCGAGGGACAAAGCGCGCTCCGACTCCGGTAAGTCCTCGGGGACGGTGTGCCTCACGTCGAGGAGAGAGCCAGGGTAATCGACACTGATGGCTCCGATCCAGTGGACTCCGGCCATGCGCAGTAACAAGGCAAGAGGCAGTGGAGATTGGTGAAAAGACGTGAATATCAGTGCCGCATCGAACTGCTCGCCTTTGACATCGTCGATGAATTGGCGCACGGACTCGGGATCGAGCGCCTCGGGGGACAAACTCACCCACGGTGCGTCGAGAACGCGAACTCTGTCGACGCCGGGCAACAATTCGGCGGCGGCGACGCCACGCGGGCCGACAAGCGCGGTGACAGAAGCAGATGACCGGGCGACCGCACGTATCGCGGGGCCTGTGAGCAATACGTCGCCCATGCTGTCCAGTCGTGCAACCAGCACCTTGCCGCCCTTCGGAGCGGTCTTGGCGCTCATCGGACCCGTCCCCAGGCAACGTCGACTGCTTCGACGAGTGAGTAGGCGACGTCTGCCACTCGGCGGGCATTGGTTACCTCCTCCGGCAGCGTCCTGGCCGTCGGCACCAAAACCGCGCGCGCGCCGGCCGATACAGCCGCATCGACGTCCGCACCTACGTCGCCGATCATGAGGCACTGGGAAGGCGCGACGCCGAGTTCTGCTGCAGCATCCAAGATCATGCCGGGCAGGGGTTTGCGGCAGCGGCAGGAGTCGGCGGCGTCGTGTACACAGAACTGGAACGTGTCGAAGGGCCCGAGCAGTTCGCAGACGCGAGCGTTCACGGCTTTCAGTTGATCGAGATCGATCAACTTCTTCGCAACTCCGGACTGATTGCTTACCACGCCTACCCGTATACCCTGCGCACGAAGGGAATCGAGCACTTCCCGTGCTCCCTCGATCGGAACGACTGCATCGGGGTCACCCAAATAGGGAACGTCGACGATGAGTGTGTCGTCGCGATCGAACAGGACTGCAGCGATCTCCGTCGGCGCAGATCGCCGAATTGCGATCTCTCCGCAGACTCGGTGCGCCACGGCCACAGGAGGAATGAGAGTACTGGTGACGAGCATGGAGGATACTTCGCGCCGAGTGCGCGGCCCGGGAACGATACGACGGATGGCGAACTCTACGGTCGAGCCAAGCCACAGAAAAGCTGCCGCGGCAGCGGTACGCCGATGTCCGGTAGCGAATGCCAGAGCAGTCGTCAGCGCGGCTCCCGTCGCGAAGAGGTGTTGTGCCAGCCTGCCGGGCCCTTCGCCGACGAGCCGGCGCCAGCCGGGGCCGAACTTGTGTCGCATGAGCGCGTTGTCGCGGTTCCCCCGTTGAGCTCTCACACTCGCAAAGAATGATCCAGCGGCAGGCGGATGGTCGGTCACACGTGCACCGTGCACGATCGAGAAGCCAGAGTCGATTACTCGTGCGGCGAGATCGGAGTCCTCCCGATAGGCGCGGGGGAACCGCTCGTCGAATCCCCCGACGCGGAGCAGAACATCACGCCGATATGCCATGTCGGCGGTGATCCACTGCGCATGGGAGAGAGAGGCAGTGCGGCGTTCGTCGTCGGTGAGACGGCGAGAGGAGTCCACCGGAACACGGATGCGGCTCTGGGATGCCGCAACGGTCGGCGGAAGCCCACCCAAGTCGCGGGCCAGCCGCGCAGCCCAATCCGCTGGTAGGCGGACGTCGTCGTCGATGAACGCGACCCACTCCGACTCGCAGACGCGCCAACCGGCATTTCGCGCTGCTGCAGGTCCGCGGCCGCCGCTGTGTACGACGACGATCGGCGCACGTGACGGGGGTAGCTTCAGCGGGGTGTCGGGCGCCCGCCGATCGTCCACCACGACTATTGCGACGGGCGAGGGGCCGATCGAATCGACGATCGACAGCACGAGGGGGCCGAGGTTGTCTCGGCCGATGGTGGGAACGACGACGGAGTAATCCACGGCGGCATGGTGAACGGGGCGCTTCTCCGATGTGGTGCTCATGTGCGTGAAACCAGGAACGAGCCGATTGCCAGGGCATCGACGGGTGCGGAACCGAACAGCTCGAGTGCGTCGTGTGGACTGTCGACCATGGGCCGCCCGGCAGTGTTCAAGCTGGTGTTGACGACGACCGGCGTGCCGGTGAGGCGGTCGAACTCGGTCAACACAGAGGCCATCAGTGCATCGCGTTTCGGATCGATGGTTTGTATCCGGGCCGTTCCGTCGACGTGGGTGACTGCCCCGAGGCGCTCGCGCCACTGCGGGTCGACATCGTGCACGAACAGCATGTAGGGACTGGGTATGGGTCCTCGAGCAAAAATCTCCGAGGCGCGGGATTCGAGCACCATGGGGGCGACCGGGCGAAACTGTTCACGGCCTTTGATGTCGTTGAGACGCTCCACGTTCGACTTGTGACCGGGATGCGCGAGCAGAGACCGGTTGCCCAGTGCGCGTGGACCGAACTCGGATCGGCCCTGAAACCAGCCGATAACCCCGTTCTCGGCCAGTATGCGGGCTGCCTCGGTGCCGATGTCTGCAGGCTTGGTGTATCGCACGCGCGCAGTGCGCAGGATGGCCTCGATGTCGTCGTCGGACCACGATCGACCCAGCGCGGCGCCGGTCATCGGCATGATCTCGTCGCCCGCTTCTGCAGCGAGGGTCAGTGCTGCACCCAACGCCGTGCCCGAGTCGCCGGACGCGGGTTGTATCCATAAGCTCTCGAACGGCCCGTCGGAATGAACCCGGGTGTTGGCGACACAATTGAGTGCAGTGCCGCCCGCGAGCGTGAGGTGGCGGGCGGCGGTCTTGTTGGCCAGCCATGTGCACAGTTCGAGTAGCACCTCTTCCAGAACTGCCTGCACGCTGCACGCCAGATCTGCATGTTCTTGCTCGAAGCCTTCACCGCGAGCTCGCCTGGGTGCGAACCTGTTCCAGTCGAACCGATCGGTGCGGAACCCGCCGTCGCCGGTCGTGCGAACAAATTTTCGCAGCTCGTCGAGATAGCGGGGAGTGCCGTACGACGCTATGGCCATGACCTTGTATTCGTCACTCGACCGCGCGAAACCGAGATGCTCGGTCAGCTCCTCGTAGAGGAAGCCGAGTGAATGTGGAAGCTCCTGCATGGCAAGGATATCGAGCTTGCCGTGTCGGTACTCGCCTGCGAGCATGGATCCTCGCTCACCACGTCCGTCCAGCACCAGCACAGCTCCGTCGCCCCCGGGACTCGCGAGTCCTGCTGAGGCGGCATGCGCGATGTGGTGGCGTACGTATCGAAAGTTCGCGGGATCGTAGGACGAAAATGCTGCGCGAAGGAAGTACGGCGCTCGTCGCGCATATGTGGTGCGTAGGTATTCCCAGTTCTCGTCCAGGCCCGCCGATTCCGGATCGACGTAGTCAGGATCGTAGGAGTACGCGACCGCATCGATTTCGGAGATATCCAGGTCGCCTTGGCGCAGACACCACGCTATTGCCTCTTCGGGTAGTTCCCACGACGAGAACGGCACCGGCCGCTTGGCGTGCTTTCGCCTGCTGAATCGCTCTTCCTCTGCGGCTGCGACTGTGTGTCCATCGACGACGAGCGCTGCGGCCGAGTCATGAAAGACGGCGTTGATGCCGAGAACACGCATGATGCCTCCGATCTCGAACGGCCCGGGCGACTACCCGACTGGTGCGGTCTACCCGGCAAATTCTGGAAAAAACATGTACGGGAAATCCGTTATCCGACACTTGTTGGCGCTGGTGAGGTCGGGTGTGTGAACCAGTCGACAGTGCGCCGTAGGCCCGCGTCGATTCCGATGAGCGGTTCCCACCCGAGGCGTAGACGTGCCCTCGATATGTCAGGGCATCGCCGACGAGGATCGTCCTCCACCGCGTCGATGAAGTCGAGCTCGGCAGTGGATCCGGCGATTGCGGCTACGCGAACGGCCCATTCGGCAACGGATGCCTCCACCGGATTACCGATGTTGATCGGTCCGGGCTCATTCGAACGCGCCAGTGCAATCAGGCCGGCGACGGTATCGGAGACGAAGCAGATCGACCGAGTCTGTTGACCGGTCCCTGTCACCGTCAGCTTGTCGCCTGCGAGACTCTGGGCGATGAAAGTAGGGATCATGCGGCCGTCCTCGGCGCGCATACGGGGTCCGTATGTATTGAATATTCGTGCGATTGCGGTATTTACCGAGCGGCTGCGGCGATACGCCGACGTGAGAGCCTCGGCGTAACGTTTGGCTTCGTCGTAAACGCTGCGCGGGCCTACCGGATTGACATTGCCGAAGTACGTTTCGTGCTGAGGGTGAACCTGCGGGTCGCCGTAGACCTCGCTCGTCGAGGCCAACACGAACCGGGCGTTGTTCGCCGACGCGATCTCCAATGCACGTTCGGTACCGATCGAGCCCGCGCGGAGTGTTTCGATCGGAAGCCGGTGATAGTCGGCAGGTGACGCAGGCGATGCCAAGTGAAAAATCGCGTCGACCATGCCGATGTCCGGCAGCGGCTCCGTGATGTCGTGCTCGACAAGTTGGAAGCCCTTTACCTCCAGCAGCGACTGAATGTTCACGGCGTTGCCGGTCGAAAAGTTGTCGACGCAGATCACCGAGGTACCGGAGTCGAGTAACGACTCGCACAAATGCGATCCGATGAATCCTGAACCGCCTAGTACGAGCGCTCTGTGAATGTGTGATGTGGTCACCGGCGAGAGATTCCCGCGAAATGCGGGTGTAAACGCAGTGAACAAAGTTTGTGAAATTGTGATTGTCGGGAAGCTTGCCGGGTAGTGCTCATCAATGTCCGACGCCACCACCGTTGTCATCGTTACGCGTGATCGAGCAGAAGAATTGCTGACCACGCTTACTCATTTGGTCGCACTCGAGCCTCGTCCGCCGGTCGTCGTGGTGGACAATGCCTCGACGGACAACACTGCCGTCGTCGTGGACCGCATGGCGCGTGAGTACGGCGGGCTGACGTCGATCAGACTGGACCGGAACGGAGGCGGCGCGTCGAGGAACGTGGGTGTGGCGGCCGCGACGACTCCCTTCGTGGCCTTCAGCGACGACGATTCTTGGTGGGCGAACAACGCTCTGCAACGCGCTGCGCACGTGTTCTCGGAGTATCCACGTGTGGGCTTGATCGCGGCACGCACGCTCGTAGGCCACGACGAGCGGGAAGATCCGGTCAACGCAATGATGGAAAGTAGCCCGTTGGGCCGTGCGCCTGGTGCTCCGGGGCCGTCGGTGCTCGGGTTTCTGGCGTGTGGTTCGATCGTTCGGAAGTCCGCTTTCGATCAAGTCGGCGGGTTCTCGCCGTTGATCGGGTTTGCCGGGGAGGAAGAATCTTTGGCGATCGACCTCGCCGCGCACGGATGGGAATTGTGCTACGTCCGAGACATCGTAAGCCACCATCACCCGTCGCTTTCGCGGTCGTCGCCGTATCAGCGGCGCGTCGCCGCGATGCGAAATCGGCTGCTCACCAACTGGATAAGACGGCCGCTGTCGCGCGTCGGCAGTGAGAGCATCAGACTCGTTCGCTGCGCGGTGACCGATCCCGTGGCGCGCGCGGCACTTTACGGTGCGGTCAAACTACTGCCGGCGGCTGTACGAGCCAGGCAGACCATTCCGCGTGATATCGAACGAAAGCTTCGACTACTGCAGGGAGCACTGTCGTGACATCTCCATCACAACGCCCGCCGGCAGGCGACAACGACGTGACCGTTGTGATCATCACTCACAATCGTTGCGACGAATTGCGTCGGACGCTGACACACATGACCCAGCTACCCGACGCCGCGCCGATCATCGTTGCTGACAACGGGTCCGGTGACGGAACGGCCGACATGGTTCGGATGACGTTTCCGTCGGTGACGCTTCTGGAATTCGACGCAAACCTTGGGGCGATCGGACGTAATCGCGCGATGGAGCTCGTGAATACCGAGTACGTCGCGTTCTGCGATGACGACACCCGTTGGCAACCGGGTGCTCTGACGATCGGAGCCACAGTATTGTCGGACTATCCGTCCATCGGATCAGTGACCGGAAAGTGCATGGTCGCTCCGTCCTTGGTCGAAGACCCCATCACGCCCGAATTTCGTGACTCACCGATCGCGCGGCCGACGTGGCTACCGGGACCTGCACTCCTCGGTGTGATGGCGGGCCTGTCGATGTTTCGGGTCGCAGCATTCCGCCAGGTCGGCGGGTTCTGCGAGAAGATGTGGCTCGGTGGAGAGGAGGAACTTCTCGCACTGGACCTCGCCTCAGCCGGATGGTGGATGGTGTGGGAAGAATCCATGGTCATTCACCATGAGCCGTCGGTGAGCAGGCAGGCGACCCGTCGCAGACAGCTCGGAATTCGAAATACGCTGTGGACACTGTGGCTACGCAGACCTGTGCGAAGTGCAGTGCGTCGCTCCCACGCTGTCCTCGCTTCCGCGCCCCGCGACATGAAGACAGTGTCCGCTGTCGTCGAAGCCGCTCGGTCAGCACCGTGGGTTCTCCGTCATCGGCAGGTGGTCCCACCTCACGTGGAGGAAGGACTGGTACTGCTCGAAGCGCCTCAGTCGACGTCGAAGGCGAGACGGTACGTCGGTTGACCGCTGAGTCGATCGCCGATCGGAAAGCGGCAGTCAGCGGGTCCCTGCGACGCTGGAGTCCGTCGCGGTGCGATCGATGCGCGAGTAGGCTCGGACCGTGTCCTTGGCGATCCGGTCCCAGGAGTACCTGAGCGACCGTTCGAGTGCATTGATGCTGTAGGTTTTTCGTAGCTGATCGTCACGCGAAATTCGGTTCACGGCACTCGCTATTTTGCTTGAATCCCGTGGCGGTACAAGTGCTCCCGTGCGGCCGTCGACGACGGTGTCCAGGAGGCCACCGACCGCCGAAGCGACTACGGGTATTCCGCACGCCATCGCCTCGAGCGGCACGATGCCGAACGGCTCGTACCAAGGGGCGCACACGACGACGTCGGCCGACCTCAACAGCGCGGGCATGTCGGCTCGCGAAACCTGACCGATCATGCGCACACGGTCCCGGACACCGAGCCGTCGAGCCGTACTGCTCAGTCGCTCGACTTCGGGGTCGGAATCGAAGTTGCCCGCTTGGGGCCCGCCGACCAGTACCAGTTCGACGTCCGGCATATCCGGCAATGCCTCGATGACCGTCGCAAAGCCCTTCCGCCGCACCATACGTCCGACTGTCACAACTCGACACCTACCTTCGGTTGATCGCGCGAAGGCCGGGCCGCTCGCCGTGAAGGTGTCGAGGTCGACTCCGCATGGAACAACCGAGATTCGCGAAGGCTCTACGCCCATCCGAGTCAGTTCGAATGCTTCGTCCGAGCATGTTGCCACCACACGCGCAGCGCCGCAGGCCAAGTCGCGTTCGATCTCGATCCGATCCGGGGGGCTCGTGTCGGCGGATCCCTGGTGTCGCCTCTTGACTTCGCCCAAAGCATGAAAAGTGATGACGTAGGGCAGCCCCACTGCTCTGGCTGCCGACCGAGAGGCCAACCCGGACATCCAGAAATGGGCATGCACTACATCTGGGCGGTCCTCGCGCCACACCTGAGCGAGAACTTCTCGGAATTCGTCCATGTAGGGCAACAGATCGTCTTTGGGTATCGGCTCCGCCGGCCCAGCGGCGACACGAGTGACGCGGTAGCCTGCCTCGGTAGTCACCGTATCGGGCCCGTCGGCGTCATCGCGGCGGGTGTAGACGGTGATGCTGTGGCCGAGAGCGGCCAACGAACGGGCAAGCTCGGCCACGTGCACGTTCTGTCCCCCGGCATCGACGCCACCGAGCGCAGCGAGGGGGCTTGCGTGTTCCGAGACGAGTGCGATTTTCATCGAAGATCCTTCCGTTGCTGTTCGGTCACCGAATCACCTCGGCCAGGACGTTGTCCCAGTCCTGCAAGAACCGATGCAGTCCGTGGCGCTCGGCTGCGGTGGCACGTGACCTGATACCGGCTGCCACTGCTGCGTCCGGATCTGCTGTGAATCGTTCTATTGCGTCGGCCAGTACGTCGACATCGTTGGACAGCACGCCGGCATCGGGAGGCACAGTGGTCGGCGCCTCCGTGACCGCGAGCGCTACCACCGGCATTCCCATGTGCATGGCTTCGAGCAAGGACAGTCCCAGCGATGTCCATCGCGGCGTGTGAACGTAGACACGATGCGCGGCCACGGCATCGAGCACGTCGTCGCTGCGTAGGTCACCGCAGCCGTGTACGCGGGTCGAGCCGAGGGCTGAGCCTAAGCATTCTGTCCCCATGCCGTACACGTCGATCGGTACTTTCCTCGACAAGGGCGCGAGCAGGTCTGTTCCGGTAATTCTTCCGCGTCGGACCGGTTCGTTGATCATGGTTGCGGTGCGTGCCGATCGCCCCGTGTACCGGTACCCGGGATCTGGGATGCCGTGCCGCACGAGGTAGGTCGGCGCTCGCCCGTTGTCCCACATCAGTTGGTTGAACTCGGTGACGTGGACGATGGGTATGTCATCGCGGTCTGCCATTGGATGACGCGTATCTGCGGCGCTCGGCCTCGGCGTGTTGTGTTCGACGTAAACGGCCGGAACATCCACTCCAGGTTCACGTCCGGTCCAGGCGCGAAAAAGCTCGAGTTCCCGCGGACGCTGGAGTATCACCACGTCGATCTCGCGCTCGCACAGTCGGTCGAAAGGTACTTCACGCGCGGCCGGCCATGATCGCCCACACAACCCACGTCCCCACTCTCCCCTTTCGGGGACAGCGGGAATCGAATAGCGATGTTGCCCGGCAACGAAGGAGGTGGCCCACGACCCGTGCACGTGCCACATCACAATGTCGAGCACCTTGTGCTGTTCCGGCGTGTACAAGTTCGACTCGAACATTGCAGTCGAGTGCCCATGCCAAGTGTGAATAAACTGGTCGCCGCAAAATTTTTTCCGCGGTGCGGCTTGACGCACCCCGCTGTTTATCTCCGAAATTTGCGGTCATCCACCGTTCGGTAGGAGCTCTCCGGATTGCACACGAGGACAAGCCATGACTACGACTACGTACGATGCCGGTAATCGACGAACCGAGGACGATGACCTTCTCGTCGCCGGCGAGGAACGCGCGGTGATCGAGTTTGCACTTCGCTGGGTCAATTCCGGTGGAGGGCCCGAAGCAGAGATTGCAGCGAGTTTCGAGACGAACGGACGAATGTTCTACCGCAGGGTCGTTGAAATCTTGGAACGTCGACCGAAAACCGAATACGCTGTGCTCGGTCTGAGCACGGTCATGGTCACGCGCATGACGGCGGTAGCCCGCCGGCGCATCTGGATCTCGAGCTGAGCCCGCGATGAGTGTCTTTCGGCGCCCACCGCACGAGTACGGGGGGTCCGCGCGCCCGCAGGTCGGACCGCTACTCTCCGACTCGAAAGCGAACCTGCACACCGCTGCTGACTGTTTACTCAGACGCGACGCCCCGGACGACCCAGCGCTCGATTACGTGGCTCTCGGTCTCTTGGTCCAGGACGTACGAGCGTTGGCTCGAGTGGGGGACGCGTTGGCTCGTCGATACCTCGCGAGTCTGTCGTCCGGTCGGCTGACTGTTGTCGACGGGCCCTTCGTCGGTGAGGAGCACGTCGCGGTAGCGACCGCCGTAGCAGCACTTCTGCGCGCAATCGATAGCTGCACCGATGTCGAGCGCGCACTGACCAATGCCCAGATCTGCACATCCGGTTTGGCGATTCGCCGATGACGCCGACAACGAGCCAAATGAAGCTTCGCGTAACTGGGCGTGGACAGATTTGTTCTTTCGTCAGCCGTTTGCATCGAAATCGGCCGGGTACCAACGCATAGTCCGCCGCAGAAAACAGTTGTCTCGCAATTTCGAAGGAGATCCAGATGTTCCGTCATACCGACTACCTGCAATTCGATGCCAAGCCGGAGAAGCCGGATCCGGTGTATGCCCACAAGCTTCAAGAGCTTATCGGCGGTGCCTACGGCGAGATGACGGTGACCATGCAATATCTGTTCCAAGGGTGGAACTGTGTATGGAAGGTAAGTACAAAGACCTGATCATGGACATCGCCACCGAGGAGATCGGGCACGTCGAGATGCTTGCCACGATGGTCGCGCGTCTGCTCGAGGGCGCACCGGCGACCGAATCGACCAAGAATGCTGCTGCAGACCCAGTCGTTGCGGCGGTCATGGGCGGTATGGATCCGCAGCAGGCGATCGTCGCCGGTGGGGGTGCGATGCCGCAGGACTCGAACGGGGTGCCATGGAACGGCCGATACATTGTCGCCAGCGGCAACCTCCTCGCCGACTTCCGAGCCAATGTCGCCGCCGAAGCCCAGGGCCGTCTGCAGACGGCGCGGTTGTACAACATGACTGACGACCCAGGCGTCAAAGCGATGCTGAAGTTCAATCTTGCCCGGGACACTCACCATCAAAATCTATGGCTCGCTGCGATCGAAGAGCTGCAAGCGGATGGCCTGGAGGACGTCGTCGCGCCGGACGCGCTGCTCGACGAAGAAGCGTCGGAGCACGCCACCGACCTGTGGCACCTCTCCGATGGAGAATTCTCTGCTACAGGCGGTTGGGCAAACCGCCTTGCCCCCGATGGCAAGCGGCAGATGGGTTTCCTCGCCGATCCACAACCGTTGGGCGGCAAAGCGTCGGCTCCCGCACCGGATCCGAAGCTCTACGCTACCTACGACGGAGCCAAAGGCGGTCCCGCCTCGGCCGCACTCGGCACCGAGAAGGGGGTCATGGGCAAGATCAAGGACGCCCTGGATCCCGACGAAACCTGAAGGCTTTGAACCGAATTGAAGTCGGATGGGCAGCTTGGCATCCCATCCGACTGCAACCGGTGTGCGAGCTCTGAACTGAAAGAGAGAGTTTTGGCCATGCCAAAGGACTATGAAACAACATATAAAAATTTCAGGGACGCGGTCAACATGACCGCGAACGAGCTCGAAAAATTCCTGAAGTCGGACGATTCGAAGTCGGTCGGTCAGAAGAAGGACAGCGACGAATCCGTCGGACATGAGAGTGGCCGAAAGATCGTGCACATTCTCGAGACGAAGAAGGCCGATCTGTCGGAGGAGGATTATTCGCACATGGAAAAAGTCGTGTCGTACGTTCATCGACACTCCGCCCAACGGTCATCCGGCGACGTTGCCGATACGCCGTGGAGGTACTCGTTGATGAATTGGGGCCACGATCCGCTGAAGGGCTGACCGCATCTGGCCCGCATGTTTTACGACGTGGTCGAGGAGCCCGTCCTCTCGACGGTCTCCAACCCACCGACTGTGGGGACGACGGTGCTTGCACTCGGAGCCGAGGCGGTCGTCGTCGGTGCCTTCGATGGACCGCCACCAGCCCGCAACCTTCGCGCCTGTGCCGCTGCATATTTGAACTGCGGTTGCTTCGATGCGGGGTCCCACTCTGTCCGGGTCAGCTCGTTGGCGGCTCGCTCGTGAGTTTCGGCACTGCTCGCGTCCCAATAGCCGTAGTGGAACGGTACGAACAGAACGCCCTCTCGAATACCAGAAATTCGAGCCTGGGCGTGAATGGAACTGCGCGGAGAGGATACTTCGACGACGTCGCCCTCCTCGACACCGAGGTTCGCTGCGTCCATCTCCGATATCTCCACCCAAACAGTGGGCGCAGCTCTCTGTAGCTGTGGAGCCCGTCCAGTCTTGGTGCGGGTGTGGAAATGATAGAGGGTCCGTCCGGTGATGAGCGCTAGAGGGAATGCCTCGCTGAGGGTTTCGTTCGGTGGAAAATAGTGAACAGCTTTGACAACGGCGCGAGAATCGGGATTCAGCGCCCGGTACTCGCTCGGTTCGACAGGGTCACCGGTAACAAGATCCTTGCCGTAGCTCTCGCAATAGTCAGGGTCGCTCCAAAATGACCCGTCGGAGTACAACCGTTCCGTCCCGTCGGGATTGTCTGTCGAACAGGGCCATTGGATTCCGCCGCGGGTTCGTAGCGAGTCGTAGCTCATGCCGGTGTAGTCGCATGGACGACCGGCACTGGCTCGCTTCCAACCTTCGAAGGCGGACTCCGCATCATGCCACGGTGGCAGAGCCTGGCCGTCCCTGTCTTCGAAGTTCATCCGCCGCGCGTAGTCGAGGAAAATATCGAGATCGGGTCGTGCTTCGCCCGGTGGCTCCACTGCCTTGTCGGAAATGTGCACTGTGCGGTCCGCATTGGTGAAAGTACCCGTTTTCTCACCCCACGCTGCGGCAGGCAATATCACGTCGGCCATGGATGCCGTTTCGGTGAGAAAAATGTCTTGTACGACGAGGAACAGCCGCTCTTGCGCCAAGATATTGCGGATACGAGACAGCTCGGGCATGGAGACGGCGGGATTCGTCGCACTGACCCACAGCATGCGGATCGACCCTTGTTCGGCGCTGTCGAATATCTTCATCGCATGAGTAGGAGGAGAACCCTGTGGCATCTTCTCTACGTCGATGTTCCACAGGCCGGCCAGTTCGGCGATGTGCGCGTCGTTCGCCCAGTTGCGAAAACCTGCCAGGTCCCCGTCGGCGCCACATTCACGCGTGTTTTGAGCGGACGGCTGCCCGTTCATCTGCAGCACGCCGCATCCTGGTCGCCCCAGCATGCCGCGCAGGATGTGGATGTTGTTCACCTGCACTGCCGCCGCGGTCGCCTGGTGGGATTGATAGAAACCTTGCAACACAGTCGACAGCAGTTTCTCGGCCGTCCCGACGAGGTAGGCAGCGCGACGGATGTCGTCGGCGTCGACGCCGCAGATTTCGGCAACGCGTTCGGGGCTGTAGGCCCGCGTATGTGAGACAAGGTCGTCGAAGCCGACGCTGTGTCGGTCGATGTAGTCCTGGGCGACCCACCCATTGGAAATGATCTCGTGAAGAATGCCGTTCATTAGCGCGACGTTCGTACCGGGCATGGGCGCCAGATGGACTGCGGCCTGCCGGGCGACATGGGTTGGCCGCGGGTCGATACACAACAGTTGTGGTGGGTTCTCGCCTGCTAGGCGGTCAAGGATGCGTGACCACAGAACGGTCTGGGTTTCTGCAACGTTATGACCGTACAGAGCAATGACGTCAGCGTGATCGACATCGCTGTACGAGCCGGGTTGTCCGTCTGAGGCGAAGGACTCTTTCAGTGCTTGCGCTGCGGTAGCGGTACACAGCCGGGTGTTTCCGTCGACATTGTTGGTGCCTATGGCGCCGTGGGCAATCACGCCAAGCGTGTAGTACTCCTCGAGAAACAATTGCCCACTGGTGTAAAAGCCGAGTGCGTCCGGTCCGCTATCGGCGAGTAGCTCGCGACTGCGAGCGACAATGCGGTTCATCGCGGTGTCCCAGTCGGTTTCGACCAGTTCACCGTTCACTCGAATCATTGGCGCGGTCAACCGATCACCGCTGTTGTTGGCCTGCCAACCGTACAGATCTTTCGGCCCCAGTCGGCCGCGGTTGACACGGTCGTTTGCCCTTCCGCGCACCCCGACGATCACGTCGTCCTTGACGGCGATATCGAGGGCGTCACCGTTCGAGTGCAGAACCGACGCCGACTGCACCCATCGGTCGACATCCTGCTCGTCGAGGCCGTCGGCGAGGTATGAGTCGACCCGAGCCGGCCACGGAGTGCCTGGCCCATAGGGCGTCCGAGTACCCCATGGCTCGGCTATACGGTCGACATGACGTGGTGGCAGTTCGTTCACCGTAACCCCTGTTGATCGCGCTGTTGATGGCTCTCTCGCAGACGTCGTCCCTCGTCGATGGCGTCGGTGTCTTTCTTCTCGTTCTTGTCCGACACACGAGTATCACGTGGGGGCAACTGAAGTCGTTCCTCGGCGATGAGGCCCGCTTGGAGTTGACGTCCGCGTTCCAATTCGGAATCGAGTTCCGCGCCGAACAGCAACGCCAGGTTGGTGATCCACAGCCATAGCAGGAAGACGATGGCGCCTGCCAGAGATCCATAGGTCTTGTTGTAGCTCGAGAAATTCGCAACGTAGAACCCGAACGCGACGGTCGCGAGAATCCAGACGATGATGCCGACGGCGGCTCCCGCGCTGATCCACTTGAATTTCGGCTGCTGCACGTTGGGTGTCGCGTAGTAAAGAATTGCGACGGCAATGACCACGACGGCGAGCACGAGGGGCCACCTGGCAATGTTCCACACCGTCAATGCGGTGTCGCCGAGACCGATGACGTCGCCGATCGCCGACGCGACAGGCCCGCTTATCGCCAGCATGACGGCAGCAAGCGCTATCAGGGTCAAGGCGATCAGTGTCACCAGCAGCATTACCGGTCGCAACTTCCAAATCGGACGCCCCTCCTCGACCTCGTACATGCGATTCATGGCCCGGCCGAACGCGCCGACGTATCCCGATGCAGACCACAGCGCACCCGCGATACCGATGACCAGTGCGAATCCGGCGGTGGGTGCCTGAACCAATTGCTCGATCGGGCCACGCAGAGTATCGACGGCGGAGGACGGGCCGAGATCGCCGACGACCTGAAGGACGCCGTCCACGGTCGCCTGTCCCTGCCCGAAAACTCCGAGCAGAGACATGATGGCAAGGATTGCCGGAAACAACGACAGCACTGCGTAATAAGTCAACGCCGCCGCGAGGTCGGTGCATTGGTCGCGAGAAAATTCGCGCGCCGTTTTCTTGGCGACGAATATCCACGACGGCTTCGTCAGTTCGGTCGGGGACTCGGGCTTACGAGGATCGTCCGGGTCGGCATCGACGGGTGCAGGCGAGTCGGAGTTGGCAGTCACCTGAGTCGCGATACCCCACCTTTACCGCGTAAAACACGAATGAGAATCGCACTTTCGACCCACGCTGTGTGTCCTATCGAGAACTACGGGCACTCACGTAGCCGGGTGCTCGGCCGATCGCCCAGCGGCTGTTGCGGTACGCCGCCAACCGAACCGCCCGTAGCCATTCGGGTTGCGGTCGGGCTTCCGCCTATCATCACCGCTTGTCGGCACGAATGACCACCAGTCGTTCTGTTCGTTGGCCCTTGTTCGCTTTGCAGGTTTCTTCGAGCCACGCCGCTCGCGAGGTCATTACCGGCCCGTACCCAATAGTGTGTTCGAGAACTTCTGCGGCGTCGAAACCGTTATCGCACAACATGCGCAGCGTCTTGGCGGGGTCGGCGAATTCGGACTGCACCAACAGCAGCGTTCCGCCGTCATCGAGTAGTACCGGTGCGGTTGCACACAGCACGTCCAACACATGCCGTCCCTCCGGGCCTGCGTCCCAGGCCCGCGTCATTCCGAGGCCGGAGGGAAGCGAATCCGATGGGACGTAGGGCGGATTACACAGTACGACGTCGTACGGTCCATGGACGCGGGCTTCGTCGAAGGACCCGGAGCGGACTTGCACTGTTGTACCGGTAGATTCGGCGTTGTCGCGGGCGCACGCCACAGCGGCTGGAGCGATGTCGAACGCATCGACACGGCGAGCGCCGAGTTGGGCGGCGTGTATCGCGATGATGCCGGTGCCGGTGCACATGTCCAATATGCGTGCGCCCGGAACCACGCCGGACTCGTCGATCGCACGGCACAGCAGCCACGAATCGTCCTGAGGTCGATACACGTCGATGTCCGCGAACACGGTGGGATGGAAGTCGATGGTGGTCATCGTCCGGCCTGATCTCGTATCGGCACAGGCTGCTGGAACGGCGTCGGTGGTCGTCATATGTGGAGATATCCCCGAAGCAGTTCCACCCAAACCCGTGACTGCCTGGATCGACATTCCGGCCCAGTCGGTGGGGTAGTATCGAAAACACCCTGACAACGTGCCAGCGTCTGGCGTGTCAGGTTCACTCACCTCGAGTCCGCGGGTGGACCCTATTCGCACCCGCGCCGGTGCATCCTTCGTTGCTGTCTCAATGCCCGGATGCGCGCGCGAAAGCGACGAATGGAGATGTTCAGCGTGCACTTTCTCATCGCGAGTGTGAGCCGCACCCGAGTCGAGACGACAGATCGGACGAGCGGGCAGGGCGACCGAGAGCTCGGCCTAGGCATCGGGCCGGGGCTTTGATTCGAGAACGGTTGCGGATAGCGCTGATTGCCTCGAACCGCTTTCCCATAGCGCAACCATTCGCTGGAGGTTTGGAGGCGCACACATGGCATCTCGCACAGGCATTGGCCGATGCCGGGCACGACACCACGTTGTTCGCGGGCCCGGGGTCCGATCCTGCATTACACAGTGGCCGTTTGGACGTGGAGTACCTCCAGCTCAGTAGCCGCGCCCGCGCCGATTTCTCGATGCCCTCCGATGGCTTCATGGCCGATCACCATGCGTATCAGAGTTTGATGCTGCAGTTGGCGTCCGATCACCGCTACGACGTGATCCACAATCACAGCCTGCACTACCTGCCCATCGCGATGGCGCCGACGCTGTCGACGCCGTTTCTGACTACGCTGCACACACCGCCCACACCGTGGCTGGAGTCGGCGATCGCAGCCAGCGGAGGGCGCGGAACCAAGTTCGCTGCGGTCAGCGCGCACACCGCATCGATGTGGGACGGAATCGTTCCGCAGCAAGTCGAGGTCGTGCCGAACGGTGTAGACATCACGCGCTGGCCGGTCGGGCCGGGAGGGGACTATGTGGTGTGGTCGGGCCGTCTCACTCCGGAGAAGGGCCCGCATCTGGCCATCGATGCTGCGCAGCGCGCCGGATATCGGCTCGTTCTGGCAGGCCCGATATCGGACCCTGATTACTTCGCCCGGCTGATCGAGCCGCGGCTCGATGCTGGCACCACCTACGCCGGGCATCTCGAACAGTCCGATCTCGCGGCCCTGGTCGGAGGTGCTGCGGCGGCATTGACGACGCCTACGTGGGATGAGCCGTACGGACTCGTCGTCGCCGAGGCGTTGGCGTGCGGTACTCCGGTGGTTGCATTCGCTCGCGGTGGGATACCGGAGATCGTCGATTCCTGCAGCGGCACACTGGTTCCGGCGGACGATGTCGATGCTCTGGCGGCGGCGATACCGCCCACCACGAGACTGGACCGCCGGGCTGTTCGAGCCCACGCAGTGGAGGCGTGCTCGTCGCAGACCATGCTCGATGCCTACCTGCATCTGTACCGTCGGATGATCGACGGACCCCACCTCGCGACCGCGGCGCCGTACTGCAGCACCAGCACCAGCACCAGCATCAGTAATGGTAGTCCGGTCGGATCCGAGCGGCAATGAGAACCGCGCGGCGGCGGGAACGCGCCACGGTGGTGCGGTGGTGGCGGCTCCGGCGGACCCGGCGACCGGTAACCTTCACCGAAAAGGTCCGGTACACGATGCTGCGGGATCACCGCAGGAGCAATCGGGGTGCAGTCACTTCCTGCCAAGGGTGACGGTTTCGCCGCGGGCCACGTACCGGACGCGCTCGGTGAACCCGCGTGCTCGTACCTCATCGTCGAAATCCGCCAGAGTAGAGGCAAACACGCCGTAGTCGTCGTAGTGGATGGGAATCGATTCGGCTGCATCGATCAGCTTGATGGCCTGCACTCCTTGGGCTGCGTCCATGGTCACCATTAGCCCCCGTATGGGTGATTGTCCGAACGGTAGTGTGGTTCCGCCGAGATGGAAGATGCCGGTGTCGATGCGTGGGTATCGCGCCGGGATGGCGGCGAGGTCATCGACGTAGAGCGTGTCGCCCGAGATATAGACCCGTAGCTGGGCAACTGGTTCGTCCCCAGGGTCGTGTTCGAATTCGATCATCGAGCCCATCACGGGAGGAACCAGATGAAGGTTCTGTGCCCATGTCGGGCCGTGGCGTCCGGGCATAGCGGTGACCTGCGCGCGGGTATCGCCGCGCTGGAGAGCTGTCGAATTCCACGTCGAGAGTTGCTCTGCCGCAGCGAATCCGCGGCGCTGAAGGCGACGAGCCGCGTGCGCTGTGGTGATGATCGGTGTCGCGGGATCGAGATGCGCCTGCGTTCGGCGGTCCCAATGGTCACCATGCATGTGCGAAAGAAGTATCGCGTCGACCCGAGGAAGCTCGTTGATGTCCATCGCCGGCTCACGCACACGTTTGGAGACCAAGCCGTGTCCGAGGTATGCGTATTGGCCGGCGTGGAGAAAGTTCGGGTCGGTGAGGATGGTGATGTCGCCGAACGAGATGAGCGCGGTGGCGTTGCCGATGAAAGTGAACGTGCCGTTCATCGACGAATCACCGAACGTACGACCGCTGCTGCGGCGGTGGCCGCCGCGATCCACGGGCCGGCGACGAGGATGGGGTCGATCCACTGGTGGTTGACGTCGACGCGTTGGCTTCCTTTGCGCGAGAGCAAACCACGGCGGCGTACCTCGCTGGCGATCCCTGTCTGGGTGAGAGGGTTGTCGGGCCGGGTGGTGGTGAACGAGCGCAGATGCGCGGTTGCCGCGTCGACCCGGTCGCCGGCGAGCAGTAGCAGCCAATGGGCAGCGCGCCCTTCGCTGTATCGGTACGCCACTCTGCGTATCGAGCCCGATAGCCCGTGCAGGGGAGCGGATGTGCCGAAGACTGGCGTCATGCGCGCGTGTTCGATACTCCGTTCGCGTTCTTGCCAACCCGGTTGCTGCTCGGGCAGATGCCAGTGCGCCCCTGTGCTGTCGGGGTCGAAATGCTCACGGGGATACGCGGGCCTATCAGCAGGGTCGAGATCGGCGCCCCAGCCAGGAATGGCGGCTCGAAGCTCCTCGCTCGATCGGACGCGGGTGGGTTTGTCGGCCGAATACGGCATCGGTGCTCCTAGTGCGCGTTCGGGACGAGGATCGGTTTGATGCAGTCGTCGAGTTTGCCGGAGAAGATGTGATAGGCCTCGTCGACGTGTTCCAGTGGGATCCTATGCGTCACAATGTCATTGGGTTTGAGATATCCGTTGCGGATGTGATCGAACAACCGGGGCCACTGTCTCTTGACCGGGCACTGATTCATGCGCAGCGTCAGACCTTTGTTCATGGCGTCGCCGAATTTGACGGCGGAGAACATCGGGCCGAATGCGCCCATCACGGAAACAGTTCCGCCTTTGCGGACCGAATCGATGGCCCAGTTCAGCGCAATGGGCGACCCGCCCTGAAGTTTGAGTTTCGCTGCCGTCACGTGTTGGAGAAAGTTGCCGTCCGCTTCGGCGCCGACGGCATCGATGGCGACATCGGCGCCGAGGTAGTCGGTGGTCTTCTTCATGGTTACGACGATGTCGTCGTGTTCGGCGAAGTTGACTGTTTCAGCGTGAGCGAACGAGCGTGCTTTCGCGAGGCGGTATTCGAGATGGTCGATCACGACAACACGTCCGGCACCCATGAGCCACGAACTCGCCGCTGCGTAGAGGCCGACCGGGCCGGCACCGAACACCAATACGGTGTCACCCTCGCGGATCGAGCCGAGTTGTGCACCGAAGTATCCGGTGGCGAGAGCGTCGGTGAGCAGCAGTGCATCCTCGTCGTCCATCCAATTGGGAATGATGCTCGGCCCGACGTCGGCGAACGGTACCCGGACGTACTGTGCTTGTCCGCCGTCGTATCCACCGGTCGTGTGCGAATACCCGTAGATACCTCCGACAGCGGTGGCGTTCGGGTTGACGTTATGGCAGTTGGAGAACAGTCCGCGTGCGCAAAAGTAGCAGGAACCGCAATAGATGTTGAACGGCACCATGACGCGGTCACCTGGGACGAGGTTTTCGACCGAGGGGCCCACCTGATCGACGACGCCGATGAACTCGTGTCCGAATGTCGTTCCCACGCGAGTGTCGGGCATCATACCGTGGTATAGGTGCAGGTCAGAGCCGCAGATCGCGGCCAAGGTGACTTTGATGATGGCGTCATTGGGGTGTTCGATCTTTGGTTCGGTTTTGTGTTCGGCGCGCACTTTGTACGGACCGCGGTAGACCATCGACAACATGAGTCCTCAATTCGGCGAGAGAAATCTGCGATGTACTTCGGATAGCGAATCAGCCTCCAGCACCGGAGATCTGAGAGTCACTTGGCACTGTGCGTATCAGCTTGTGGTTGGCGAACTCGTCAATTCCGTAGTGCGATAATTCTCGGCCGTATCCGGAATTCTTGACGCCGCCGAACGGCAATTCCGGGGACGTGGCGGTCGGATGATTGATCCACACCATGCCTGTGGCGTGTCCCCGGTGAACGGGGCCATCTCGTTTTAGAGTCTTGTTGCCCCTGAAGTGGGCGGATAGGACGATGGAGAACATGGCTGGACGGAAGCGCAACTCTGCCGAGGACATCGTGCGCAAACTGCGCCGTGCCGATGAGCTGACCGCTGCAGGCAAGACGCAAGAGGAGATCGCGGCGGAGCTCGAGGTGTCGGCGGCGACGTTGTACAACTGGCGGCGTCAGTACGGCGGGATGGACACCGATGCCGCGAAGGAACTCAAGGAGCTGCGCGAGCAGAACGGCAAGCTCAAACGCCTGCTCGCCGAGGCCGAGCTGGAGAAGGACGCACTGCGGGAGGTAGCGAAGGGAAAATTCTGAGCCCAGCCGCCAAGCGCCGCGCCGTCGACATGCTCGTCAACACCATGAGTCTGTCGAAACGTCTGGCGTGCAAAGCTGTTGGGCTTGCCCGCTCCACCTACGCACGAACACCGATCGCCGACACACCCGCGGATCCCGACGCGGCCCTGAGGGCGTCGCTGCGGACATACGCAGGCTCGCATCCACTGCACGGCTTCCGTCGCGCCTGGGCGCATCTGAGGCACGACCAGGGCATGTCGGTGAACAAGAAGAAGGTGCACCGGCTCTGGAAGGAGGAGGGTCTGCAGGTTCGGATCTATCATCCCCGCAAACGCGCCGGCATCAGCTCCTGCCCGCAGATCGAAGCCGATGCGCCGAAAGTGGTGTGGGCTATGGATTTTCAGTTCGACTCCACGGTGGATGGGAAAGCGATCAAGATCGCGTCGATGATCGACGAACACACCCGGCAGTCCCTGTTGAACATCGTGGAGCGCTCGATCACCGCGCAACGACTGACCGACGAGCTCGACAAGACGTTCGCGCTGTGGGACGGACCGCCGATGGTCCTGAGAATGGACAACGGTCCGGAGTTCATTTCGCATGTGCTGCAACAGTTCTGTCGCGACCGTGTCGGTATCTCCTACATCCCGCCGGGGACGCCGTGGAACAACGGACACATCGAATCGTTCAACAACCGACTACGGAAGGAGTGCCTGAACCGCAATCACTGGACGAGCCTTCTCGAAGCGAGGGTGGTGATCGAGGACTTCAAAGACGACCACAACCATCGACACCGGCACTCATCACTCGGCTACCTCACGCCGTCCGAGTACGCTGCCCAATGCACCCACAACCACCAACCGGTCGAGGGTTGCGAGATCGACTGAAATCAATCACACCGTGGCTCTAGAACACGGTGGCCCGACTATCGGGGACCTGCCACCTGTATCGAGTCGATCTGCCACAGCTTCCGCCGCGTTGTTGTCACGGGAGTACACGGTTGCACCGAGGCCGTATGGCGATGCATTCGATAGCTCGACTGCCTCGTCGACGCTGTCCACTGCGTAGACCACGGCTACTGGACCGAACAACTCCTCGCTGAACGCCCGCATCTTGCCGGTCACTCCGGTCAGCACCGTCGCCTCGATGTACGCGCCCGGTCGATCGATTCGGCTACCGCCGGTTACTGCGGTCGCGCCCTTGTCCACTGCATCCTTGACGAGTTCATCGAGATCCTGGGCGGCCTGTTCGGAGGACAGCGGGCCGAGCGTCGTATTCTCATCGGCCGGATCGCCGGGTTGCAGTTTCGCCAGCGCCTCCGATAGCTCGGTGACGAACCGGTCGTAGGTCGCGGTTCCTACGAAGAATCGCTTCGACGCCACGCAGCTCTGTCCGGTGTTCGCCATGCGACCGGTGACCGCCGCTTCGATGAGGCGATCGAAGTCGTCACCGTCATCGAGAACTATGAAGGGGTCGCTGCCACCCAGCTCGAGTACCGACTTCTTCAATCTCTTGCCCGCTTGTTCACCGACGCTGGCACCTGCGCCTTCACTGCCCGTGAGCGAGACGCCACGAATCTGGGGGTTGTCGATGATCCGGGAGATCTTCGTGCCCGACACGAACAGATTGGTGTAGACGCCAACCGGCGCGCCTGCGTCACGGAAGAGGTCTTCCAGAGCTTGTGCCGATTGCGGACAGATGCTGGCGTGCTTTATCAGCACGGTGTTACCGAGTAAAAGGTTGGGGCCGACGAACCGGACCACCTGATACAGCGGAAAGTTCCACGGCATAACGCCGAGCAAGGCGCCGATCGACGTGGTGCGCACGATCGCGGACCCCTCGTCGACAGAGATGGTCTCGTCGGCGATCATCTTCTCGCCGTTGTCGGCGTAGTACTTCAAGATCGAGGCCGCCAGCGCTACTTCACCTTTGGCCTCTCCGATCAGCTTTCCCATCTCGGTCGTCATGAGTGAGGCGAATTTGTCGGTTCGCTCGATCATGAGCTCACCTGCGCGCGCCAGGAATTTCGCCCGTTCGCCTACGTTCATACTCCGCCAGTTGTCGTACGCAGTGTGCGCCGACGAGATGCAATCGTCGACATGCTCATCGGTGAACCCATCGAATTCCTTCAACGTCGTGTTGTCGGCAGGATTGACGGTTGCGATTGCCATGGATGGTCTCCAATCGAGTATCAGGACGAGAAATTCAGTCCGAAGTGGTCGAACGTTGCCGGCATGGGATACGACGGTGTCAGCTGTGGTGTGGAGGTCAGCCGATAGTTGCCGAAGCCCGCAACCAACTGGGCAAGTGCGGTGCTGGCCGCGAACAGTGCAATGTTCCGGCCAGGACATCCGGCCGGACCGGAACTGAACGGCAAGAACCCTCGTTGCGACTCTGCGCGTCCATCGAGCCAGACACTGGGCAAGAACGAGTCGGCATAGTCCAGAGTGTGGGTGTCGCGGTGGAACGCGGGTGTGTAGATCAAGAAAGCAGAACCCGACCGAATTTTCATTCGGTCATCGCCCCAATAGGTATCGACGACAGAGTCGCGCAGAATCGTCGGGGTCGTGGGCCACAGCCTCAGCGATTCGAGCACGCAACTGCGTAGGAAGGGCAAAGGATGAGGCGACTTGGGGTCGGCACCGTCGATTTCCCGCCGCGCTTCGGCCATCTGTTCCGGGTGTGTGACCAACAGCGCGAATGCGCGAATCGTTGCGATTCCGGCAGCGTCGAAAGCGAAGAGCCAATGCGGTATCTGACCAACGGGATCGGTTGCTGCTCCGCGGGCGCGGGAGTCGAGGGCTGCGAGGAGCGAGTTTTCCTCGACGTTCTCGGCATAGTTGTACAGCCCGTCGAAGAACCGGTCGCGTAGACGGTGGCGATTGGGAAAGAAGTACGACCAGTTTCCGGCGGTACGCAAAGTCCATAGCGCGTCGGTGAGACTCGAATCGTCACGTGCTGCGTCGCCGAGAGTAATTCGACGAACCGCGCACCACCACACACTGGTGAACTGGCCCGCGTCGAACTCCGGATTTCGGCGGCTTTCGACGACGAATGACGACATTTCTTCGTCGATCGCGGTAGCGAACGGCCTAGCCATACTGTGCAGTGTCTCGGGGGTTTCGAGCGCAGCCTCGTTGACGGGGCGACGAGATCTACGCGCCCTGTCATTCGAGATCAGCAGCCCGCGAGGTTGAAACGGGGCGAGAGCAGAGCGTTTCTCGCGGTTGGCGGCCGTAAATCGCGCGGGCGTGTCATCGAGGATGTTCGACGCGTCGTCCGGGTCGAGTACGACCACGACCGTGCGCCCCGGTATGTCCAGTTCGACAGGCCCGCTGCCGAATTCGGCACGCAACTTCGTGACGGTCTTCAGTGCGATCGAGTCGGCGTCGAATTTTTCGAGGATTTTCATCGCGACGCGGCGCCGAGCGATGACACCGGCTGCCACTGGTGGAAAGCCCAGCTTCACTGCCGTCGTGATCGCTCTTGCGCCTGTGATGCGTCGGGCGTGAAGAGGAGATGAAACCTGTTCATGCCGTTCATTGGGGGTTTGCTCCGATGAGGAAAGCGCCATATGCAGGCCCTACCCCGGAATTCTCCGAACAAACGTGCGGCCGAGTACGAATTCACATCGGCACCGTTGTCTTCAGCCAACCGTCTTCACGGCGGTCGAAGGTCTTGTAGGCGTCGATCATCGCGGTTGGCTCGGTGTGCTGCGAGATGAACCTGGTGGGATCCAGGTCGCCTCGGGCGACCTTCGCCAACAGTCCGGGTATGTACCGTCGATGATTGCAGTTCCCCGCCTGGACAGTGATATTCCGGTTCATCATTTCGCCGATGGGAAAAGAATCGAACGTGGGCGAATACACCCCGATGATTCCGATGGTTCCGGCCTTGGCGCTGGCGCGCACCGCCCATCTGGCGGAAAGGGACGGCGCGTCACCTGCAAGCCACTGGCCCGAGTCGGTGTTGCCGTCCGGAGCCGCCTTGTGCTGCTCGGCATCGAAGGACGACGTGTCGACAGGCAGCGCCTTCACCGCGGGACCCGATTCGGGACGTTGTGCATCTATCCCCACCGCGTCGATGACGCGATCGGCGCCGATCCCACCGGTCAACTCCAGTACGGCGGCAACCGGGTCCTCCTTGTTGAAGTTGATGGGTTCCGCATTCTGCGTTTGTGCTGTCTCGAGGCGAGAATCGATGCCGTCGACCACGATGACCCTCGACGCGCCCTGAAGTTTCGCCGAGGCGACAGCGCACTGACCCACTGCGCCCGCACCCAGCACGAGTACGGTATTTCCTTCACGGACGCGAGCGAGGACAGCACCGAAATATCCTGTCGGCAATACATCCGACACCATGATTGCCTGTTCGTCGGTAACTGCGTCCGGGACTTTCACTATGGTTGTCGCGGCAAAGGGAATCCTCGCGCGTTCGGCCTGCAGCCCGTTGACAGGACCTGTCGATTCTGGCCCCCCGAAGAAACATGTGCCTGCCTGCGGTCCGTTTGGGTTCGCAGTGTCGCACTGGGCGAAGTAACCCGCACGGCAGTACGAGCACGTACCGCACGCGACGGTCGATCCGACCACTACTCGGTCGCCGGCAACGAAACCCCGTACTGCGGAACCGACTTCTTCGACGACACCGACCGCTTCATGCCCGACGATGGTGCCGGGAAGCATCCCCGGCATGGTTCCCCGTACGAGATGGAGGTCGGTTCCGCAGATTGCCGACGTCGTCACCGTGATGATCGCATCTGTCGGCGCTTCGATGCGCGGTTCGCTCACCTCGTCCAAGCGGATATCGCCGACGTCATGCCATACAACAGCTTTCATTGCTTCTCCTTGGTTTATGAGAGGCCGACTACGGCGTTCGGGTACGCGTTGGTGCTCGCGATGTGAGAAGGCCCAGCCCAACCATGCCAACGGCGAGTCCGAGGTGTAGCCAGTTGTCCGCTTGATTGACGGGAACGAAGTTGGCTCCGCTGTCGTGATCGACGAACAGGCCATATAGGAAAAGGACGAAATACACGATTCCGCCGCCGACGAGATAGGCCTTTGCCGATGTTGCGGTTCGTGCGAGCGCAACGCCTGCGACACCGAACAGAAGATGCACAATATTGTGCAATATGGACACTGCGAACACGCCGAGAAGCTGCGCGCCTGAATGGTGTCCGGCAAACGTCAACATGTCGTAGTGGGTCGTGATGCCGGGGATGAATCCAAGGATTCCCACCAGTAAGAATACGAGTCCGACGGCCAGAGTGGCCAGTTGGACGGGAGTGCGTTGGGTCGTGGGTCTTGCCGACATGCGTTCTCCTCAACCTCGGTCGCTGGCAGCAGCGCTGACATCGTCAGGGCCGTCGAAATTGTCACCGTTCATCTTGCGCAGCGCAGACAGTGTGTCGTCGTCGGCACCGTTTCTTTCTGCCAGCTCGACGAGTTGGTCTTTGGAAGCGGGATATTCGGCGCCGGACAAGTGCTTCTGTAGCTCGATTGGGTTGATTGTCATGAACAGTCCTTTCGAGATCGTCATCGTTACCGTGCACTGTTGCTATCCCCGTAAAATTCCGGAACAAACGATTAATCGTCGCTTGGTTCGGCCAGTATTCGGTGAGCCCTTGCCTTGACCGAATCGGGTGTCACCGTGCTCACCGCCGCCATCGCCTTGGACAGCACAGATGCGGCGACCACCTTTCGTTTGCCGTTGTTCATCGCGTCGTAGCCCGCTCGGGCAACGGCCGCGGGTTCGTCTTTGTCGAGTCGGCCCATGATGGTGTTCTCGAGACCGGCACGTCGGAAGAATTGGGTGTCGGTCGGCCCAGGCATCAGCGCTGTCACCGTGACACCACCGTCGGATGCCTCGGACGCAAGACCCTCGGCGAAACTCTGCAGGAAAGATTTGGTGGCGTTGTAGACGACGTGGTTGGGACCGGGCATCATCGACGCCACCGAACTCGTGATGAGAATCCGACCGCTACCTCGTGCGAGCATGTGGCGTACCACGAACGAGGCGAGCCGCACCGTGCCACGAATGTTGAGATCGATAACGGACATTATGTCGGCAAGATCCGTCTCGGCGAACGTCCCACCGCAGCCGATTCCGGCGTTCAACGCTGCCGCAGACAGCGCACGACCGTCGTTGTCGACAGCCGCGACGACCGTGTCGACGCCTTCGGTGGTCCGCAAATCGGCCTGTACTGCGGTGATCGTTCCGGCAAGACCATCAGGATAGTCTGCATAGCAGTGTGGTTCGATGCCCTCGGCGACCGCGATGACGTCATACCCGTCGTGCACGAACAGGTTCGTCAGCTCCGCCCCGATTCCACTCGACGCTCCGGTCACTACTGCCAGGCGTTTACTTCCGTACATTGGTTCTCCTTGATCATGGCGAGATTTGTAGCGCAGCATCGAGTCGTAGAAACTGGTCCGACGGCGGCCCGGCCAACAACGAAGCCTCGAGAGCGTGCCATCTTCCTCGCTCGGACAAAGCCCACTGGATATTTCGGTCCAGTGCGCCGTCAGACACCTCGGTGCACGCGATCACAGCGGGCCACGACCATGCGGTCGCTTGATCGGTCAGCTTTCCTCCGCCGGACACAGGATCGATGCCCACAACTGGAACTGCATTCTTCAACGCAAGCACCAACCCGTGCATACGCATGGTGATAACCGCTGCGCATTTTCGTATCAGGGTTTCGACTTGGTCGGCAGACGACGTCGAGCGCCAACCGCGCGGATCCAACCGCGTGTCGAGTTCGACGAAGGCATATTCGTCGCGTCCTGTAAGCCATTGATCCAACGTCGAGATGACGCTCTCGTGGCGCCGCCGGTGCCCGTACTCGTTCTGTCCCGATGTCAACATGACACCGACGAGCGGGAGATCCTCCGTTGGCACGGTGGCAGACACATCGATCGATGGCACGCTCGAGATCTGATCGCGCGCAATGACGGTATGGAAATCGCGGACCTCTGGCGCGAGCGGGTCGATGACACTGACGCCGAGGGCAATTCGCCGACAATGAGCGAATACACGATGCATTTCCGCGATTTGGTCACCGTGGACTGGGCCGCAAACGAAGATGACGTGGGTGTACGACGCCGGCACGACTTCGTCGTAGATGACATTGCGGGAGATGACGTTCGGAAATGTTGCCGGCGGAATCGCCGAAGCCATGACCGGACTCCACGCTACATCGTGGAAGAGCGCGTTCTCGCACAGATGGCGACGTACGGCTTCGGTGGCCAAAACGTCTCCGGCAGTCGACTCTCCGTGCACGAAGCTGGACCAACCGACGACCAGAATGAGTTGTTCACTGGACATGGCTGCTAGTTGTTGTAGGTCGAAGAGGGAGTGCTCCCGTTCGCGATGACGCGTGCACAGTGACCGCAACAGAAAGTGCGGCCATTCGACTCGACACCATGTCCTAAAATGCGGCAGCCGCAGTGATTACACAGCGGTGCCATCGATTGGACTGCGCACTCGAAACTGTCGAATGTCGCCGAACGGTCACCGCGGGTGATGGTGAAGGTGTTGTGGTATTCGTTGCCGCATGTTTCGCACGTGCCCATTGCCTTACTCCTTAGCTGCCGTCGAGGTGTGAGATGTGCTTACCGCGGGGTAACCGAACGAAACCTCCTCGGTAGCGATCGCCATCTGCAAAACCCGATCACACCATCACCCACCCGAGTCCGATGAGCCCGAGAGTCATGAGGCCACAGACCAGACCGAGCAAGGGCGTCGCCACCACGGCTCCCAGAATGGCAAAGCCCGTCAGAATTGCAGTGGTGATAAGCAAGAGACGCGTCAGCGCGCGCACTCTCGAAGCGGAGCGAGGCAGATAGGCGCCGCCGACAAGTTCTGCGGGTGGCGTCGGTCTCATGGAAGCCCTCTCGTCAGAGTCGTACATCGTTGCCGGCCAGCGGGGGAGTGTCGACACTGCTGCTGGACCGGTTTCCTTCGAAGAACTCGGCTAGCGCCTCGGTCGCCGAAAACTCCGGGTGCCAATCCAACTCGGTTCTCGCGCGCTCGGAATCCATGACAGGTATGCGAAGGACGGCATCGAACAACCCTGGGCTGGTCGGTACGAGGTGCAGCCGCCATAGTGCGGCCAGCACAGAACGGACGACGGTTGTGGGCAGGCTGATCAATCGAGCACTCAGAAAGTCGGCCAGTATGTCAGGGGTCAGAATTGGTTCGGCGGCGATGTTGAAGGCGCCATGGACGTCTCGAACGGCCGCTTCGGCGAACGCTCGCCCCACGTCGAGCGAGTGAACCGCCTGCATGGTAAGTCCAGGCAGATCGGGGAGTACCGGAATCAACCACCTTCGGAGCAACTGCCGTGGAACCAAGGGGCCACCGAACAGTCGGCGTTGCTCGTCCGCGGCCGACCGCTTGAACAAGAATGCGGGGCGCATGCGTACGACGGAGATATCGGGCCGGCCACACTCGAACGCATCGAGTGCTTGTTCCAGGTAGGCCTTTTCGCGTGTGTAGGCGGAGCCGGGCCATCCGTTCGTAGGCCAGTCCTCGTCGACGCCGGGAAACGACTTCGGTCCTGGCGAGTATGCGCCGACCGACGACGCTGTGACGAGTTTGCGCACTCCGGCTCGGTGCACGGCCTGGAGGACTGCCAACGCTCCGATCACGTTGGTGTTCCACGTCGAGACTGGATCGCGGGTTGGTTGAAACCGCCACGCCAGATGGATCACTACATCGGCGGTGGAGAAGATCGGAACGAGATCGTCATCGGCGATGTCAGCGGCCACGAATGTCGTTTTCGGCGCGCGCCAGGACGGCGTACGACGAGATACTCCGACTATCGACTCCACACGTTCGTCACGCGAAAGTGCTTGTAAGACACTGGTACCGAGGTTTCCGGTTGCACCGGTAACAGCAACGGTCAATCCAGGCATGAGGCCCTCCTCGTCGTGTCAGCTCACCGCGTGTGCAAGCGACGCGCTCCAGTCCGTCGTCGTGGACCTGGCAGCGTGTATCGCAACATCGATTGCGTTTCCGCTCGATGCCATGACATTCCGCTGGCGTCTCGCGCCGTTACCGAGATGATCGAGCCGTTCCAACGCGGTCTCGACGTACCGCGCATCGCCTGCATACACCAGAGCAGGTCGCACATACTCGACGAGCTGACGTAACAAGGTGGACGCAGGTACGCACGTGCCGAGTTGGACGTCGACACCCACTCCGTCGAGACCGTGCACGCGCGCGCAGTGGTACGCCGATGCAAGAATGTGGTCTGCGGGGCGAGGTGGCGGAGCGCCGCGCTCGTGCGCCCACTGTGAGGTCAAAACGAGTCCACGTGCGAGTGCCGCAAGCAGGGCGGTCTCGTCAGCGACGGCGGGCACATCGCCGACTCGGAACTCGATGGTGGGTTGGTGATTACTAGGGCGCAGGTCCCAGTACAAGCCGGCCTCGTCCAAAATCATGCCGGTCTCGACCATCGAGGCGGTGATGTCGTCGTAGTGATCGACAGAGTGCAGATACGGGGGCGGCCCTGCCGTCGGCCACCTGCCCCACACTGTGGACCGCCAGCTGGCATGGCCGGTATCGACGCCGTCGCTCACCGCACTGTTGGAGGTCAGCGCCAACAGTGTGGGAAGCCACGGCCTGACGAAGTTCGATATCCGGACAGCGGTGTTCTTGTCGGGTACTTCGACGTGAACGTGGCATCCACAAGTAGCGTCACTGTTGGCTAGCGAACCGTATGCGCGGAGCATCTGGGCGTATCGGGGGCTGTCTGCGATCGGCAGAGGGCCCGGTTCACCACGAGCGATCGGTGACATTCCTGCGGCGAGCAGGTGGGCGTCGTGCGACAGGGCGACGGCGGCCAGCGTCGTGCGAGTATTCACGACGTGTTCACGCAGGTCTCGGATCCTCTGCACACGAGGAGAATTGGTCTCCACCTGTAGAGTGGTCAGCTCGGTTACCACGTCGAGGCCGATGTTCTTGGCGTGTGCGATGACGGATTCGTTGGCCGGTATTGGCCTCAACGTCGTGGCGTCGAGCAGAAAGAACTCTTCTTCGACTCCGACCGTTGGTAGAACGCGTGGTGTCATGCTCTTCTTTCGTGTGGCGGCAACCAGTGTTGTCATATCGGCCATGGTGTCTCCCTTACAGCCCGCGACGCCGCAGTTCGTTGGTCAGTCTCGTAACGGCTTTCTCGATAGCCATGATGGTGTCCGGCGAGGCGCCCTCTCTCAATGAGCTGCGCCGCAGCTCTCGAGCTTCGCACAATGCAATGTCGATCTCCGAGATCGAGAGCTCCCTGATGTTGCCCATCTGTCCCCCTCATGCGGTGACGGCGGCGTCGTTGGATGCTGTGTCAATGGGGTGTTCTCGTGGCCTCATGGCAGCGTGGATGGCGGAGGCAACAGAGTCGTGACATTCGACGCCGCACCGGCCCCACGAACTTTCCAAATGCTCACGCAAGCCGTCGGTACATGCAATTATCGCCCGGCACCGATGTGAGGCGAGACGCGTGGCGGCAGCGGTGAGTACGGATGTTCCAGTGGCGTCAACGTATTCGACGTCCAGAAGGTCGACTACGAGAGACCGGCCGCACACGATAGCTTCAGTCACGCATTCCGCGAACACCGCCACGGTCGACTTGTCGATATCACCGGCAACTCGAATGACAACCGGCCCGCCGATGGGTTCGTCGACCGACATGGCAAATGTGCCGTCTTCGAGGTGGTTGGGTCCGCAGAACGACGAGCGGATCGACTCGGGCCCACTGTGGACCGATAGTAGAAAAACCATGCCATTCACCTCCGTTGTCAGTCGACTGGAGGTGCTGAATGCCGCGAGCACCCATTGGGTGCGAAAGTGGCGTAAGCCGAACTCGCAGTCGCTGGTTCTTGACCACGGGCTGCTCTTCAACCGCGTGCGGTCAGTGTAGCCCTGTTTTCGCGGTTCAAACACTCTCCGCTGCAATCCGTTTGACATTTTGAACCTCGAACGATCGAGCAGACCGGTAATACTCTGCGAATTCCGTTACCCGGTGTGAACCTCTGCCGAATAACCGGACGCGGTCCTTTTTTACCGGTTGACAGTTTGCTCGAAGTCAGTTTTGTCCGATAAGTGCTTCGGGCGGGTTCTTCTCTTCAGGACGCATTCGGAACGGGATGATTGCCCACAACATGACGAATGCGGTCAGTGCCACCACGCCGCCGACAAGTGCGGCGTAGCCGCTCATCACGACCTCGGAGATCAGTACGACGACACCCGTCAGCGCAAGGCCCAAGAATGTCAATCCTGCGCCTGTGGAACGGTGCGCTGCGGCGACCAGTTGGGCCAAGGCCTTGCGTCGAAACAGCAACCGATGCATTGCAACCGGGGCCACGAGGAGAACGGTCGCAGCGACGGCTGCGGCGAGGGTCGACACGTACGTCGCGCGAGCGTATACGGGAAGTCGATCGAACGTGTCTTGGAAGGGAAGGATCAAAAGAAATCCGGTGAGTAGCTGTACGCCTGTCTGAACGACTCGTAATTCTTGGAGTAGACAGATCCAATTGCGGTCGAGTGTTTGGGTCGGGCTTTCGCCCCGGTGCTCACGGTTGAAGTCGCAGTGAGCGCCGGCGCCTGCGGTCACCTCGCGTTGGGCGTCGTAAGTTCGGAACATGATTACTCCTGCGCATAGGGAAGCAGACGGGGTTTCGTGCTGGGCAGAAAATCGGTTTCCCGCGAAGTCGGCGTATAAACACCGACTTTGGCGTGGTGATGCCCGTCGGGTCTTATGGCGTACGGGTTTCGCCGCAACGCCGGAGGCTCTATGGTGGGGAGTATCGCACCAGCCGGGGCGCGGGGACAGAAGTGAGTCTTCAGGCGCACGGCAGGCCCAACAGCGGGCACAGTGCGACAAGCACGTCGACTCCAGGACCGGGTCGGCATTCCCTCTACACCTGCGCAGGGCTTGGTGGCTCGCGTCGGTGGGTGTGTGCCCGATCCGGGCCGTGCGTTCAGCAAGGAGGACGACATGCATGTAGCCCTTGTGTCCGAGTGCGTCCGTACACACGACGAAACGACGGACGCCGAAGGCCCCCACATTGCCAGTCTCGCGAACTCCCTCGTGCGGCGAGGGGCCAAGGTCGACGTCTATACGCGCAGACAGAACCCAGTCGACGACAGTGAGTTGATCGGCGGTGACGGCTACCGAATTATCAAAGTCGATGCAGGTCCGGCGAAGCCGTTGCCGGATGAGCGAATACTGCCCTGCATCGGAACGTTCGGCTCTGTTCTGCGCGATCATTGGGCGCTGGACCGGCCCGACGTGATCCACGCGCATTCATGGGTGCCGGCGCTGGCCAGCGTTCTGGCAGCTCGCGAAGTGGACTCGCCCGCAGTCGTGTCTCTGCACGAACTTGCCCAGGGCGGGACGTCGGGTGTTCCTCGCGCGTCTTTGGAGCGCAAAATTGCGCGGTCAGCAGATCGATTGGTTGCCTCGTCGTCCGAGGAATGCGAACACCTGACCCGATTGGGTGTTGCACGCTCGAAGATCTCGATCGTGCCGACTGGTTTCGACCCGTCCATGTTCGCCCCATCTGGCGCGGCCGAGGCGAAGAAATCGCAGCGGCGGCGGATTGTCGTCGACAGTTCGGAGCCGGGTGTCCAGATGATGATCGAGATTCTCGAAAAGATGTCCGACGTCGAGCTTGTGGTCCTCGGTACTGCCCCCGATATGCGCCGTCTCCGCAAAGTTGCCGCTTCGCGGAAGGTGACGAGGAGAGTCGTGTTCACCGGCCCGATTCTGCGTAGCGATCGGCCTGCGCTGCTCCGCTCGGCGGATCTGTTCGTGTGCACGTCCTCCTCCGAGCCGTCCGGCATCGCAACCATGGAAGCAATGGCCTGTGGTGTACCGGTTGTGGCCTACGGAGTCGGTTGGATGCATGATTTAGTCGTCGACGAGGTCACCGGGAGACTGATCGACCCGCCCAACCGACGAGAGTTCGTGCGGGCGATCGAATTGCTCGTCGCCGACGAACTTCAACTATTCGCCCTCGGAGTCTCGGCGGCGGATCGTGTGCAGTCGAGATACTCATGGGATCGAATTGCGGACGATATGACTCGGTCGTACGACGCGACGGTGCGTGGACATCACGACCGATCGCATCCCACGGCCCCGATGCCGGAGGCACGCCGGTATGCGGTCTAGCTCGCGATCGTCCGAAACGCGAGTACGGCGACCCAATCGCCGTCGTAGACGCGCAGCCGCCGTGATCGGTTACTCGTCCGACCGGCAGTTGCTCCGTCGCTTGATGTCCTGAGATGAGCAGTCACTGTGCCCAGGCTGCGCGACCGAGTCCACGATCGCAGCGGCGATCTCGCTGACCTTGATATTTCGGTTCTGCGACTGTTCGGACAGTACCGCGAACGCGTCGTCGGCGTTCATGCCGCGGAGCGCCATGATGATCCCTTTGGCCTGCTCGATATCCGCGCGGTTCTTCATCGCGGTGTGGAGACCGTCGACTTCTTCTCGAGCAGAGTGCGCGCGTCTCGAAATCTGCACTGCAGCTTCGATTGACGTGACGAACAGTGCTACCAGCAAGGTAGGCAGCGCTGAACAGCGGCCGCGCCTCGACCGAGTGCGGTCCATCTTATACAGGTGCTGTCACGAAAACTGGACCGGGATCACCGTCGCACACGCCGGACAGCAGTAGTATTCGAAACGGTTGGTGGAGAAGAAGCCAGCGGTGTCGACCGCAGCCATTTTCTGAACCCCCTGCGGTCGTACGACTCTGGAGGTGCTTGCTATGAGCCTGCGGTCGATCCGAGACTCTTTTTCGATGGCGGTGGACGAATCCCCGGGCGGACCCATCGTGATCACAGTGCAGGGCGCAGTATGTGCCAGAGGCAACGCTCGACTCTTTACCGAATGTCTCACCGGCACAGTGGCCGCATACCGGCCGATAGTGATCGATTTGGTCGCCGCCACCGCCGTCGACGGTGACGTCATGTCCGCGATTGCCGACGCCGCCAGTCGGTTGGCGCACCGACAGTACCGGACCGTCATCGTTTGCCGCCCTTCGATGACGGCTCTGCACAGTCTGGTGCAAGCCGAGCATGTAGACGTCGAGTACGTGGACACACCCGGTTCAGTTTTCGAAGAAGCGAAAGCTTCGCAAGGTGAACCCATAGCGGCGACCGATGCACTGTGGGGAACGTATTTATAGCCAGGCTTTGTGGCTAGGAGAAAAAACAATTGAGCGTCGTGTCCGCGACTTGTTGCTATTGGCAATCACTCGTGAGTTTCACGCGGCGGCGCGGCGGGCACCCGTTGGAATACATCAGACGAAGAAGGAGTGAGTGCTCATGGACACAGATCGGTTTCGTACCCTCGTAGACGAGCCCGGTCCGTTCGCGACGGTGTACTACGACGATTCGCACAACACCGCCGATGCCACGGCTGTGTCCGAGCTGACGGTGCGGGCCGTTCTGGAGGCATTGAACTTTCAGGGCGCCGACGACGCGTTGAAGAACGCCGTCGAAGATGCGCTGACGGCATCGCCGCCCCCGGCCGGGTCGAGTGGCCGCGCCGTCATCGTCGGACACAACGGGGTGATGCTGGACGAGCAACTGGTACGGCCGGCAGTCAAGACCGAAGTGCGGCTATCGGCCCTGCCATATCTGGTTCCGTTGGTGGAGCACGGTTTCGAGCAGGTTCCCTATGTGGTAGCCGTCGTCGATCACGAGGGTGCCGATGTCAGCGTGCATCGACCCGACGCCCACACGACACATACGTCGGTGGACGGTGGCGGGTACCCGGTCCACAAGGCGTCGGGAGCGGAGAATTCAGGCTACGGAGACCCCCAACCCAGGGCCGAAGAAGCTGCGAAGAAGAACCTTCGCGCTGCGGCCGGTCGAATCGACAGTCTCGCCGAAGAAGCCGCCGTCGTATTTCTCGCCGGTGACGCGCAAGCTCGCGCCCAGTTGCGCGAACACCTGACCGATCGGGTATTGGAACTGTCGGCCGACATCGACGGTGTCACCCGGTCGGCGAAAAACGAACCCGATCAGTTGCGCAGCCAAATCGACGAAGAATTCGCCCGTCGACGGCTCGCGGAACTGGACGACGCCGTCGCACGCTTTCGGCAGGAAGATGGCACCGGCCGTGCAGCTCAGGGTGTGCAGAGTGTGACGCGGGCGCTACGGTCGGGCAACGTCGACACACTGATTGTGGGCGATCTGCAAGGACGAACGGTTGCAACGGCCAAGGGTCTGCTGGCACCCGATGCAGACACTCTGTCGGAGTACGGGGCCGAGGAGGCATTGGTTCAACCTGCGGACGAGGCAATGCTTGTGGCCGCTGTGCGCATCGGGGCCGCGATCGTTCGGACGGACGAGAGATTCGACCCCGACGACGGCGTCGCCGCGGTACTCAGGTACGACGAGTTCAGTTCTGCGCCGCCCAACGGCGTGTGAGCGACACCTGCGTATAGCGATCGTAGGCGCCACCGGCAACGTCGGCGCCGGCTTCCGGCGGGATCCATGCACCCGGTGCGTACGGGCAGTGCTAGACGAGTATTGGCCGCGAACGGGCGTACCGTTCGGCGAAAACCCGCCGCTGCGCGCTCGCACCGACAGCCGCCGCGGCCTTTCGGCAGAACGTGCCGATTGTCGACGCGTTGCTCGATGCCGGCCGATCCCAAAGCAGGCGAAAGGTCCGAGCGCTATTTGCGAACCCGAGGACTGCGCTTCTTGGCTGGTACCCGCGCATCGGTGGACGGCGGCACCACAGACCCCATCACCGCTGACGCGCGGTCCCACGCGCGGTGCACACCGACGGCATCGAGGAACTCGTCGTTGAATGCCTTCACCGCAGTCGCACCGATGACGACGCCTGGCGCCGACTCGTCGATACCGGCGGCTTCGAGCAACACTGTGCCGTCTCCCCAGGCGCCGAACGCCTTGCAATGGCGAAATGCCTCCTGCAGCATCAAGATCAACTTGATGTCGGTCGACGGTGTCGTACCACCGGCGACGACGATGGCGTCGAATTCGATCGATCGCACCGTCAAGAACGAGCGTTCGACAATTTGCCGACGAGCGCCCTTGCCCAAGAATCCGCCTGTCGCAGCAATCACATGCACCGTTGCTCCGCGGGCTGCCGCGGCTTTTCGCAGCTTGTCGATACCCGAGAGATCGGATCCCGAGTCGGCGACGACACCGATCTTGCGGCCCGCGATCGGCCCCGGTGTATCGATTACCTGGGACAATGACGGTGAGAGCATCACATTTTCGGCCGGAACTCCTGCAGGAGCTGGCAATCCGAGTCCCTCGGCCACGCGCTCACACAGGTCGGCGTCGACGTTCGCCAGGACGGCGAGCTCACGTTCCTTGATGTTCTGCTCGTACACCTTGCCGAGCTCGAAGGTGAACGCCTCGACGAGATGCTCCTGTTCCACGCCGCTGAGGCTGCGATAGAACATGGTCGGCTGCGTGAAATGGTCGTCGAAGGACACTGGGTTTGCCCGCACCGCCCGGCCCTCGATCAGACGCTCGGTCTGGACGTACCCGTGATCATCGTTGTCGGCATCTACCGGTTCGCCCTCGTCGAGTGAGTTGTCCCGATACGGGGCGACACCTGTATGCACAGCTGTTTGATGCATGCCATCACGCAACATGTCGTTCACCGGTGCGTGTGGGCGATTGATCGGCAGCTGCGCAAAATTCGGCCCGCCGAGCCGGGTGATCTGAGTGTCCAGGTACGAGAACAGACGTGCTTGCATGAGAGGGTCGTTGGTGACCTCGATACCGGGAACGAGATGCCCGGTATGGAAGGCGACCTGCTCGGTCTCTGCGAAGTAGTTCGTCGGATTCGCATCGAGAGTGAGCTTGCCGATCGGTTGCACCGGGACGAGTTCCTCCGGGACGATTTTCGTGGGATCGAGAAGATCGATTCCTTCGTACGTCTCGGTGCCGTCGTCGGGCATGACTTGAATACCGAATTCGTATTCGAGCGGGGCACCCGCTTTGATGCCGTCGGACATGTCCCGTCGGTGGAAGTCGGGGTCGACACCAGCGGCGATTTGGGCTTCCTCCCAGACAAGCGAATGCACGCCGGCGACGGGTTTCCAGTGAAACTTGACAAGCCTGGTCTCGCCGTCCGCATTCACCAGCCGGAAGGTATGGACGCCGAAGCCCTCCATGGTGCGGTACGAGCGGGGAATACCCCGATCACTCATGTTCCACATCACGTGGTGTGTTGCCTCGGTATGCAGAGAGACGAAGTCCCAGAACGAATCATGTGCCGACTGTGCCTGCGGTAGTTCGATATCCGGTTGGGGCTTTCCGGCGTGAATGATATCCGGGAATTTGATGCCGTCCTGGATGAAAAACACGGGAATGTTGTTGCCGACGAGATCGAACGTGCCCTCGTCGGTATAGAACTTCACGGCAAAACCGCGAGTGTCTCGAACGGTGTCGGCCGATCCGCGCGAACCGAGAACTGTCGAAAAACGTACGAAAACGTCCGTTTTGCGACCCTTCTGGGCCAAGAATCGTGCTTTGGTGACCGTTCCAGCGGACCCGTACGACTCGAACGTACCGTGAGCAGCCGCGCCACGTGCATGGACCACGCGCTCGGGGATGCGCTCGTGGTCGAAATGTGTGATCTTCTCGCGCAGGTGAAAGTCTTCGAGCAGGGTGGGGCCGCGGTCACCGGCCTTTAACGAATGGTGGGTGTCGGGCAGACGCAGCCCCTGTGCAGTCGTCAGGAAGCTTCCGTCTTGCGCGGCAGTGTCCTGGACTCCTGTCGGACCGTTCGGCGCGGGGGACGACTGATCTGGGCGTGGTGTGGGTGGCATGGCAGATCGCTTTCGTGGTGCAGAAGTTGTAAAAGGTATGGCTACTGCGGATTCTCGTGTGTGATGGCCCGGTAGCCGGACGCGCCGGCGCGGTCCACCGCAGCTTTGACGATGCCGAACACTGCGCCATGAATCGCGGCAGCGATCAACACTTCCTGGACAGAACGCGACAGGTCCTTGGGCTGGGGCGCCTCGACGTCGTTGTCCCCGAGGTACTTCCAAACTTGCTTGAACACCATTCCTGCCAGTACGCCGCCGAGGACGCTCGTCGCGAGCGAGAGCGGCTTGTAGAACGCTTTCGATACCGCACTCATCGCCACACCTTCTTTGCGTGCTTGCGGCGTAGTACTACAGTCACCACGATCCCCGCGACCACCGCCCCTACGATGCCTGCGACAGCGCTCGGGTGTTGCTGCGCGGCGTTGGTCGCTCTCGTGGTCTGAAACACCGCTTCATTGCTGACCCGAGCTGGAATATCCGCTTTCGCCGCCAAAGTCGATACAGTGTCCGCTATCTCGGCTCGCTGTTGCTCGGCAGATGTCGACTCGGATGATGCATGGTTCTCATTCATTGCATTCCCTTCTTCACGGCCTCGATATCCTTCTCCACGCTTGCCGCCGTGTTCTCAGGGACAGGCGGCAGCGCGTTCTTGGCCCGAGACGCTCCTAGGGCGGCCAACACGCCGCCGACCACTAGAACGGCGACTGCCACGATCAGTGCGGCCAGCCACGGATCCAGGACTGTGGCAAGGCCCAGCACCGCGGTGGCAATGAGTGTGGCCGTACCGAAGAACAGTAGAAGCGCGCCGGCACTGGAGATCCCGATCCCGACGCCGAGACGTGAGCCCTTGTTTTTGACCTCTGCCAGGCCCGCATCCACCTCAGTTCGTACGAGCGTGCCGACTTGGTCGGTCAGTCGTTCGATCAGTTGAACGGTAGACAGATCGTCGACTCTGTCGTTCGGTGATGTGTCTGTTTGGTGCGTGTGGACCGATTGCTGGCTCATGACGTGTCCTTTCGCTCGAGCAGGGGCTTGTTCCAAGCTCTACCCGCTGTCTCGCGAATCAATCACTATCGCCGAAGTCGATCGTCGCTGACGAGAACCTGTTGTCAGCTGAGGCGGCGGACCCTTTCGTCTTACGCGCCCGCCAACGGAGGCGTACCGGCGTCGAAAATATCCACGAAGGACGCGTCGTCCATGATCCGTGCGCGTTTCGCAGCAGCGGAGAGCACCACCCAATCGCCAGGGTCGCCGACGACGTGCCCGAACGACACGGCTCCGTTGTCGTGGGCCGCGGTTATGCCGTTGTCCGTAAGCCATGCCGCGACGGCACCGCTGTTCGTTTGGTCGATACGAACAGCTGTCACTGGTAAGCCCACGTATCGGCGGGGCGACAGCCCCTTCTCCCATTTCTCGTATGCAGAGTTGGTCATGTCCATAGCCTACGTTCAGTTTTCGCGGGCGTGCTTAAGTTTCCGATGCGCGGGTAGCTCACTCGATAGAACATCTACCATCGACGAAGGAGCGGCAATGGCGTCCGACGACACCGACCAGACACGCACCGATCAACTGCAGCTACAGAACCCGGTGTCCCGATACCCCGCCATCGAACCACCGGAACAGACCCAGAAAGAGCCCGGTCTAGGAACCGAGATGACACCCAAGGCGGATATCGGAGAGTTCTCGTACACAGGCACCGGCCGTCTGATCGGGCGTAAGGCGCTTGTCAGCGGTGGAGACTCGGGAATCGGTGCGGCAGTCGCCATTGCTTTCGCACGAGAGGGCGCAGATGTTGCGATTACGTACTTGCCGGACGAAGAAAAAGATGCTCGCGATGTCCTGCGGATCCTCGACGGTACAGGCCGAAAAGTCGTCGGTATACCAGGTGATCTCAAAGACCCCGACTTCTGTGTCCGCGTCGTCGACGATGCAGCGAAGCAGCTCGGTGGCCTCGACATCCTGGTCAACAATGCAGGAAAGCAAGTCGATGTGTCGACGTTGGAAGAACTGTCGGACGACCAAATCGAACAGACTTACCAGACGAACATCCTGGCAATGTTTCGGACGTCGAGGGCAGCGCTCGCCCACCTTCCCGCCGGCGGCACGATTATCAACACAACGTCCGTAGTGGCGTACATGCCGTCGCCGACTCTGTTGGACTATGCGTCGACCAAAGCTGCGATCAACAACTTCACCAAGGGGCTTGCACAGCAAGTTGCTGAGAAGGGAATTCGGGTCAACGCCGTGGCGCCGGGGCCTATTTGGACACCGCTGCAGCCCAGTAAGGGTCAACCAACCGAGGCGCTGCCCGAGTTCGGGAAGAGCACCCCGATCGGACGAGCTGGGCAGCCGACCGAATTGGCGCCCGCGTACGTTTTTCTGGCGTCGCCGGAGTCGAGCTACGTACTAGAGCGTGTCTCTTAAATTGGGTCCGTTTTCGTTTTCATCGCCGGGCGGTGGTTGTGGTTGCGGGAGTGCAGAACTGCCGCGCACAGGACAACGCCCCCGAGGAATGTCATGGCGTACTTGTCATATCGAGTGGCCACACCACGCCACTGTTTGAGCCGCCCGAAGCCACGCTCGACGGTGTTGCGGTGCTTGTACATCGTCGGATCGAAACCCGGTGGACGACCACCGGCGGACCCCTTGTCGGCCCGTCGCTGCTTCTGGTCGCTGCTCGGGAATGGTGTGTTTGATCTTGCGGCGACGCAGTTCGGTGCGGGTACTGGGATGGGTGTACGCCTTGTCGGCGAGCAATCGGTAGTCCTGGTCCCCACCGGCAGCTCGGTGGGCATCGAGCAACGGCACCAACTGTGGATTGTCCCCGGCTTGCCCACCGGTCAGCAGCATCGTCACCGGCGAGCACGTCAGGTCGGTCAGTGCATGGATCTTCGTGGTGAATCCTCCGCGAGATCGACCCAACGCGTGGTCAGCGGGTTCGTCGACGGATTTCTTGTAATTCGACAAGGCCCCCTGTGAGAGTGTCGGCTCGCGCACCGGCCGCATGCTGATGCGCCCGGACGCTGGTCGAGTCGATCGAGAGCACCGCCCCGATATCGCCGTCGAGTTCTTCCGGGTCGAGACCGAACACCTCGGCCACCGCGGCAAGCATCTCGTCGTAGGTGCCATCGAAGGACCATCGGTGGTGGCGTTTCCACACCGTCTGCCACGGACCGAAGTCCTCCGGCAGATCTCGCCACGGACACCCGGTACGGAATCGGTATGCGATGCCCTCCAGAATTCGCCGGTGCTCGGCGAACCGCCGCCCACGTTTTCCCACGTCGGTGGGTATCACTGGCTCGACGATCTCCCAGAACTCGTCACTGATCACTCCCACGCGCGTCATCGAAATATCATCGCTGACAGCACCTCTCAAATTTGGGAGACACGCTCTAGGCGCGACCATTCACGTCGACGGCGGTATGCCGACGCCGTAAGGTCGTCTATCTCATGAGGGGACCGAGCGGCGTTGGGCAAACAGGGCCAAGCGGCGATGGCAGGCGCAACGTCTACTGCAGGAGGCGGTCAGTGAACACGGACGCTGGCGAGAGCCGATGATGAACGAGTTGCGTGGCAACGGAATTGCGCTGATGACCTCGTTGAGTGACGACTCCTCGATCGGACGTCGCCTCCGATTTGTCAGCGAGAGACGATCAGGACATGGGGCCTGCCAAACGCGGTCATCGTTGCTTCCTTCCCTCGGTCGTGACGCGAAACTTCTTCAAGGTGCGGTCTGTGGCGTCGGGGATGTTCATACCGCCGGCGATACCCGATGTCAGGTAGTCGACGACTCCTTCGGTCAGTCTCTCGCCGGGTACGACCGCTGGGATTCCCGGTGGATACGGCGTGAGTTGTTCCGCCGCTATGCGTCCTGGTGCCTCGGCAGGATCAACCAGTTCCGCTTCTGCGAAGAACGCATCGCGTGGCAGCATCACCGAGTCGAGCGCGATCTCATTCGGATCCGGCAGCTCGATCGGCGTCGGAGCATCGAAAGAGGCTGTAGCTCTGCTCAACTGTTCCAAAGCCGATGTGAGCAGTTCCGTGGATCGAGCGGTGTCGGCGATGGAGAGCGTTGCCAGAATTCGTCGGTGATCGCTCATGCCAACGTCGAGTCGGTGGTGCTCCCGGAGCCAATCGGCGCATTGGTATCCGCTCGCGCCTGTGGCGGATACGTCGATGAGTACCTGCAAGCGGTCGAGATCGGTCGATGCCTCCGCCCCCAGAAGCTCTTCCTCGAGAACAGCTAAACCGTCGATCGAGTCGATGTACGCTCGGGTGTCTCGGGCGAGATCGAGGGCGTCGCCGAGCAACTCGTGTCCATGTTCGACCATCTGCCGTCGCCACCCGTCCATCGCGGCATAAATCAGGACGTTCGGGCTGGTGGTCATCAACAGGTCGGCGCACAGAGCGACGTGGCGATCGTCGACAAGGTCTCCTTGTAAGTGATAAACCGAACCCTGCTCGAATCCGGCACCCATCTTGTGAACACTGACGACGCAGATGTCAGCCCCGGCGTCCATCGCCCACGTCGGTAGGTCGGGGTGGAAGGGCAGGTGAGCTCCCCATGCTTCGTCGACGATGAGTGGCTTACCGCGTTCGTGGCAGATGTCGGCAATCGCGGAAATGTCGGCGCAGGTTCCGTAGGGCGTGGGGCTGACGATGAGTGCGCCTGCTGCGTCGGGATTGTTCTCCCAGGCTCTGCGAATCTGCTCGGGTGACGGTGGATGCGAGATGTGGTGTCGAGCATCCCACCTCGGGGTTATCCACCGTGGCCGCACTCCGCTGAACACGAGGCCGGCAGTGATCGCCTTGTGACTGTCGCGAGCGACGAGGAGTCCACCGTCGTGGTTTCCGGCGACGGCCATCATGGCTGCCTTCACGGACAAACTGCTGCCGCACGTGGAGAAGAACGCGGAGCGAGCGCCCACGGCGTCGGCCATCAGGTCCTCGGCGTCAGTGAGGTAGTTGTTGGTGGACCGTCGGTCGTCCATGTCGTCTGCCATGAGCATGGGACCAGCTTGACCTGATTTTGCCAGGGTGATGGGACCACCTGGATTGCCAGTTATGGGACCACCGGCGCGCCTTGCCGGTGGTCTCGTCGTTTGCTCGTTCGATCGTCTGTGACAGCACCAAGCACGTCACGGAGGTCGGTGAGCATGGCTTTTCGGGAGATCAGTGTGAACGAAATCAGAGAAGTACTGCGGTTGTGGCTCGGGACGCCAGCATTGCCGGCTCCCGGTTCACGCAAGATCGCCGAGCATGCCGGGGTGGACCGTAAGACCGTCCGTCGGTACGTCGAGGCAGCCCAAGGAGGTGGCCTCAAGAGAACCGACACTGCCGCTGCGGTGAACGATGATCTCATCGCCGCGGTCGTCGATGCTGTCCGTCCCGACCGACCGCACGGTCACGGCGCGGCATGGGAGCAGCTCGTGCCCCATGAAGAGCAGATCACCAAGTGGGTGGCAGGCGATGGTGAACAGAAGCCGCTCACTATCACCAAAATCGAAGTGCTGCTTGCCCGTAAGGGCTGCGTGGTGCCGTATCGGACGTTGCACCGCTTCGCCACCGAGCGGTGCGGTTTCGGCCGCAAGAACCTGACGGTCCGCGTCGTCGACGGTGACCCGGGGATCGAATGCCAGGTCGACTTCGGCTACCTGGGGATGCTCACAGACCCCGAGGACGGTCGCGCTCGCAAGGTCCACGCCCTGATTTTCACCGCGGTCTACAGCCGGCACATGTTCGTGTGGTTGACGTACTCGCAGACGTTGGTGGCGGTGATCGCCGGCTGCGAAGCAGCGTGGAAGTTCTTCGGCGGAGTCTTCGCGGTCCTGATCCCGGACAACCTCAAACCCGTTGTCAACGAGGCGGACCCGATCACTCCGCGATTCACCGATGGCTGGCTCGACTACAGCAATCATGTCGGGTTCATTACCGATCCAGCGCGGGTCCGGTCGCCGAAGGACAAACCGAGGGTCGAACGCACCGTGCAATACGTGCGCGGTAACTTCTGGGCCGGTGAACGATTCACCAGCCTCGCGCAAGCGCAGGAGGCGGTGGTCCGCTGGTGCGCCAGCACCGCGGGCATGCGCATTCACGGCACGACCTGTGCACGGCCGCTGGAAGTGTTCGAGGACTTTGAACTGCCGGTATTGCTGCCGGTTCCGGCGGTCTACGACGTGCCGATCTTCAAGGACGTCAAGGTCCACCGCGATTTCCACGCCGAAGTCGCACGCGCGTTGTATTCGCTGCCGCAGCAGTGGATCGGATCGACCTTGTCGGTGCGCGCGGACACCGAACTGGTGAAGTTCTATCACCGCGGCACCCTGGTCAAGATTCACCCCCGTCAGCCTCCAGGTGGCCGCAGTACCGACCGCGACGATCTCCCCGAACACAAAACCGACTACGCCTTGCGCGATGTCGCCTCACTCATCGCGAAATGCACCTCACACGGGCCGAACATCGGCATCTACGCCGAACGAATACTCGATGACCCACTGCCGTGGACGAGGATCCGCAGTGTCTACCGACTTCAAGGACTGGTCCGCCGCTACGGAGCCGAACGGGTGGAACAGGCCTGCGCGCTTTCGCTCGATCTCGATGTCGTCTCCGTCACCAAGATCGCCTCGATGCTCGAGCGCGCCACCGAATCCACCACGCCGGATCTACCGAAAGCAGTCGGACAATCATCAACGCGGTTCTCCCGCGATCCAACCGAATTTCGTTCTACTGCAACCACTTCACTGTCCGTCGTAGACGGCAGCACCGCACCTTCGGAGGGACGCCCATGACCACCACTCGCACCGCAGGCACGACCGAACCGGTCGGCACCGACCTCGTCCGACTACTCAAAGCCCTCAAACTCGGCGCGCTCGCCGACACCTTGCCCGAACGCGCTGCTCTGGCCCGCCAACACAAGCTCAGTCACATCGGATTCCTCGAAGTACTCCTTGCCGACGAAGTGAATCGCCGCGACTCCCGTTCGGCGATGCTACGGGCGACCAAGGCGGGGCTCGATCCGGCGATGGCCTTCGATTCCTGGAACGCACTCGACGATCTCCGGTACGACCGGACACTGCTCGGCGATCTGACGTCACTGCGCTTTCTCGATGCCCACCAGTCCGCGATCATCCTCGGGCCGGTCGGGGTCGGCAAAACTCATCTGGCAACAGCATTGGGACACATGGCAATCCGAAGACGACACAGTGTGCTGTTCGCTCGATCGGACAAACTGTTCACCAGGCTACGAGCAGCGCGACTCGACAACACCGTCGACGCCGAAATCCGGCGACTGACCGCAATCGAAGTCCTGATCATCGACGACTTCGCGCTGCGACCACTCGACGCCACCGAGACCAGCGACTTCTACGAACTGATCGTCGAGCGCCACCGGAAGAAAACCACGATCGTCACCTCGAACCGCGAGCCATCAGAGTGGCTGACCATGACCGCCGACACCCTCCTCGCCCAGTCAGCCATCGACCGACTGACCTCCGCTGCGCACACCCTCATCATCGAAGGACCGTCCTACCGCCAACGCACCCGCCCCGGAACAGTTGACGAAAACACCGACAACACGCATCCTCAATAACGCGCCACGGTGGTCCCTACCCTCTGGCAATCAGGTGGTCCCATCAACCTGGCAAGCGACAGTCCAATCCACCCGATGCCAGGAGGTCGGCACGGAAGCTGTCCGCGCCCAGGATCGCGGTCACGCGCGGGTCGATGCCGACGCCCTGCCGGTGGGCGGGCGGGGTGAACCCGTAGCGTCCGTCACGGTGGTAGGCGGCGATTGCGTCCAGCAACGGCGTGTGTGATTGGTCCACGTGACTCCTCAGGGGCGATCTGTTGGTTGGCTCCGCAGTAATCCGTACCCCGAATTGCACTGATTTATCACCAACAGATCAACTCGCTCCCGGGTCTTCGTAGAGCGCGCCGTTGCTATGCACTATGTCGTGGGCGCGCGACGAGATCGACCGCGAATCCGCGCAAGTTCGGGGCTGAAGTCGAACGGACGCATCTTCGGTGGATACCTGCTGTTGTGAGCAAACAAATGTGGAGCGCACTGGAGTCCAGCTGGATCCATAATCCTACTGTCTAACAGTGCGTTTCCCATTGTCGCATATACGAATTTGCGCAGCTCAGGGGCGGTTTTCGTGTTGACAGGTCGTCTCCGCGCGAGCTCGGAGTACGAGGGTGTCAGAACTGCCCTCTGGGGGTGCATCTGCGACGAGCGTCGACGTGTACGGACTCGACAACCTCGCAAGTGCGCCTTCTGGCTACTTCTGCGCCGCTGCGTTCAGCTGGGGGACGATCTCGGTCAGTGCCCAATCGAGGCTCAGGGGCGACGGAAAAGCCATCGACTGTGCTTGCGTGGGGGTGAGTGAAACGAACGCGCCTCGCCTGAGTGCGGGTAGCTCGGCCACTGCGGGGCGCTCTGCCAGCGCTTCGATCGAGCCCGGTAGTCCCGTAGCAACGATCACGTCGGCGTCGGTTTCGGAAAGCAGTTCGTAGCTGATCTCCGCTCGACCGGGAATCGTGCTCACGGGTTGGTTTATCGCGAAGTCGGTCGGTGTCATACCCAGCTGCCCCAAGAAGCTGGCTCCGGCGTCTTCGGAAGAGTTGACGACGTACACCGAGGATTCGCTGGGGCCGACGAAGAAAGTTAAGGTCTTGCCGTCGAGGTCGCTGTGTCGCCGCGCGGCATCGTCGATGCGTGTCTCGGTGTCCGCGATGACCTGCGCGCCTTTTTCCGGCACACCCATAGCCGATGCCACTGCGGTGGTCGCACTTTGCCACGTCTCGGTCGACGGTGTGTCGGCGAAGTGGACGACGGGCGCGAGTTGGGAGAGTTGGTCGTAAGTGCGGTCGAGATTGAAGGCTTTCGTGGCAACGATGAGGTCTGGCCGTAGGGCGGCTATCTGCTCGACGGGCACTGCGCCGTCGGTCGACTGCAGTAGGGGTGGAAGGTCACCATTGATCGCGTCCTCGTACCACGGTTGATAGCCCGACGGTGCCGTCGATTTCTGTACAGAAATTGGTGTCACGCCCAACGTTTCGACGATATCCGCATCGGTCCAGGTCAATGCAACAATTCGTTCCGGCTTCGCGGCAACCTCGCCGTCGCCCAACGCCCCGGACACAGCGACCGGGAAAGCTCCGGATACGGCGGGAACCTGGTCCGCAGGAGGTTCGGCGGCCGAGCACCCGGCCGTCAATGCAGCGGCGGTCGCGGTTGCGAGGACAGCAGCACGAAGAAGAGCCATGAGGGCAGGCTAACTTACTGCACCGGGCGGCGCACGTGTCTCGGCTCGCGCTTCCCGACGACTGCCCGCCCTGGTGACCGAACTGGTGACCGAACTGCGGCGAGTCTACGACGTGGACACCTGGCCGACGAATACTGGTTGTGTGAGATCGCCTTGTCGTAGCAACTTAGCCCGGTACCGCTGTCATTGGGCACTGTTCGCCGACCGCGATCCTTCCACGACACAGTTCGCAGAGCACCTGCAGCCCAATATGTTCCCCGTCATGACCGGGTCGGTGTTCGAGTATTCAGCGACCCGAGGTCTGAACGGCCTGATTGAGTCCGTCGACCAGGGTAGGTAGGAAGAACGGAATCGACAATGCGGTCGGTCCTATGGCCGCGCCAGCTTCCTGGCCGACGAAGCCGGCCACGGCACCGCCGGCGACGGCGGGGATTTGCCGGGACACCGGAGAGTCGAGGAACTCTTGTAACGCTTGGTCGGTATCGACCTGGGTGAAGACGACGTCGGCTTCGATGCCTGAGATGTTCTCAGACGAAACGGTCGTCGAAAACGTCGAACCACCGGCGGCCAGTTCGGTCACCGATGGATCCGAAGTGAATCCGAGGTTCTCGAGTAGTTCGACACGGGGATCGGAGGGCAACAAGAGGTAGTAGACGTCTTGGGCCTCGGATACGTACGCGATGGTTTTGTCTTCGAACTGCGGGTGCTTCTGACCTACGTCCGCGACCTGCCGGTCGAGTTTATCGACCAAGGTCTGCGCCTCGTCTGCGCGACCGAGGACGTCACCGGTGATGGCGATAACGTCGCGCCACGGCGTGGACCACAGTTCGTCGGGTGGCGCGATGACCGGGATGCCAGCCGCGGTGACCGCGTCGTACTCGGCCTCGGTGAGGCCGGAGTGCGGGGCAAGCAAGACATCCGGGTCGGTCGCGAGCAGTTTTTCCACGGGCAACGGGCCCAACACGTCGTCCATGAGGGCTGGTGGCTTGCCGCCCAATTCATCGATCGCGTCCGCGATCCATGGGTACATCAAGTCTTCTCCGCCGCCGTAGGTACTCGACGGCATCGCCACTGGAATGACGCCGAGTGCCAAGACCGCGTCCGTCACGCTGGCGCCCCAGGTCGCAACCCGTTCGGGCATCTCGTCGAGGGTGGTATCGCCGTACATGTGCTGAACATTCACAGGGAACGCGCCGGCGGTGGGTGCTGGGGTTGCGGACGCGCCGTCGGTTGGCTGCGATGAACCGCAGCCCGCCATAGCGAGCGACACCGCGGCGGCCGCGGTCAGTACTGCAAGTGTCCGGAAGGTGGTGTGGGGCGTCATGTGTGTCCTGGTGCGTCGATTGGCCGATAAAATAAAGATAGCCTGTCCTATCTTCCGGGTGTCATCACCCTGTCCGCCGGTCTGTCCAGGTGCTGAGGGCGAACTGTAGGTACTTATCCACACGATGGGCTATCGATCTGCTCTCGAAGGGATTCCATGAGATCGAGGTTCACAGAGTCTGCTCGGCCTTCTAGTGAGTAGCTCCAGCAAGTCCGGAGACTCTAGTTTGAGAAACTGCGCGATGCGCAGTTCATGCAGGATCTGTGGCGATTGCCAGATGATCGAGCTCCGCGTTACCGATCGCTATCACTGGCTTCGGCTGCGGGAGCTCGAACTGGCTGCGGATGTTCACATGAAGGTGCAGGAAGAATAGGACGCCGAGCGTGAACGCCGCGAGGAACTGCGCGAGCAGCGTTTGAGATAGGAATGACGCGCCGACTGGAGCAGATGGACCGCGTGCGAGAGCTACCTGGTAAGTATCGGAAAGAAGTCAGCGTCGTTCTGAGTCGGTACGGTAGCCGATGCTCATCCGTCGTCTAGGGTCGAAAGAATGCACAGGATGATGATGATCATCGCTCAACCGACCCGAACCACGTTGTGGCACCGTTGAGATCGTAAGCCGCAGCCTATCCGATTCATCGGTGCCGCAGAATCATTGGCCCGTAGTGTATTTACGAAGCCAATGATTTCGAGGTATTCGGGGACGGGATCAATAGGTGCACTCTGTCGACGAGTTCGAGCGCGGTGTCGGGATCGGTTCCGTCGAATACTGCAGTGTGGATGCCGCGCATGGCTCCGGTGAGTAGCCGGGCTGCCGCGGCCATGTCTGTGGTGTTGTCTATCTGTCCGGCCTCCGCAGCGGAGCGGAGCAATTCGGTGATTGCGTCCACGAAGTTGTCGTGCCAATGTTCAGCCGTGCCTTCGGACTTCGGGACCCCGAGGTTGCGGAACAGCACGTGGGTTCGGGGGGTGTCGTAGATGCTCTCGGCGGCGATGTGGAGGAAGGTCTGTAGTTGCTCGAGGGGGGTGTCCGGCCAGGTGGCGACTACTGACTTCTGGTGGATGCGCTCGATCAGGACGGTGGCGGCGTCGTCGACTGCGGCCTGGAACAGTTCTCGTTTGCCAGGAAAGTGGTGGAATGCGGTTCTGGGTGCGAGACCACATCGGGCGGCCACACTTTCGATCGTGATATCCGTGTAATCGGCGTGCCAAAGTAGTTCCTGTGTGGCCTCGACGAGTCGTGTCGGCGTGGGCCCGGGCTCGTCTGCGGTCGACGAGCCCGCCCAGCGGTACAGCGTGGTGGGGTGAATGCCCAAGGACGTCGCGACGGCTGTCGGGCTTTCGGAGCCCCCGAATGCTCGGGCCACTGCCTCTCGGCGATCGGTGAGCGTGAATCGGGAGACCCTGGCCATGGTCGTGACAGTACATTCTCTGGAGAAGCGGATACTTGGTCGGTCCGCCGGAGTTCAGTGGAGCATGCGTGCGAGGGCAGGCAGTAGGACTCGTGCGGGGACGACACCCGCCAGTGCCGCTTGGGCTGTGTTGCGGCGCCCCGAGATCACGTGTGGCCGAGTTCTTCTGGCATCGAGTGCGCGCATCGCGGTGGCGACAACGTCGGTCGGCGTCTGGTAGGTGCCGGTGGCTGTGGCAGAGTCGCCGATGACGTCGAAGAATTCGGTGTGTGTGGGGCCGGGGTTCAGTGCGAACACTCTGACCCCGTGCGGTGCGGATTCGTACCACAGCGATTGGCTGAAGCTCAGGACGAATGCTTTGGCGGCTGCGTACACCGCGAGTGTCGGGACTGGTTGGAACGCGGTCGTGCTGGCGACGTTGACGATGATGCCGTTCCTGCGGCCGATCATGTCGGGGAGAAATGCCGAGCAGATGTCCACGACAGCACGGATGTCGACGGCGACGAGCCGCTCGAAGTCGTCGGCGTCACCGTCGGAAAACGGTTCTTGTACGGCGAATCCGGCGTTGTTGACGACGAGGTCGATGTGTTCGGGGACGATGTCGCGTAGCCGGCGGCCGCTTGCTGCCTCGGACAGGTCCAAGGGCACTGTTCTGCAGCGCACACCGTAGGTCGATTCGAGTTCGTCTGCCAGTGTCGTGAGGCGTTCTTCGCGTCGTGCGACGAGTACGAGATCGGATCCTCGGGCGGCCAGCGCTCTCGCGAACTCGGCACCGATGCCTGAACTCGCACCCGTGACCAGCGAGCGACCGGGCCGGTACCGAGAAGTTCGGCGGTTCATCGGCCCGAGTCGATCGACTTGCGCCCGAACTCTGCGCTGGAGCGGCGTGCGAAATCCTCGTATGTGGTGGGTGCATGTCCGAGTAGAGCAGGAAGAGTAGTCAGGTCTCCCGCCGGTAGGCCGTGTCCGTCGTAGTGGGTCATCATCGTGCGGTATGCCTGACGAGCGTCCGCCGGCCAGTTCTTCATGTCACGAGGGTTCGAGGCAGCCTGCGCACCGCGAACGAGATGCCCGGCCGCGCGCAGCTTCGTCGATCGCACGGCATGCCCGACGACCGAGGCGAGTGCAGGGAGCACGTCGAGTGAGTTGGTGAGGGACGATGGTGGGATGCGGATGGCGGTCACCGGATGGCCCAACACGCGTGACCAGATCTGTGCCATCTCGTGCCGTGTGAGTTCCACCGTCGAAAGGTCGTAGGTGCGACCGGTGTGCGGCGATGGGTCGATCAAGATCTTCGCCGCAGCCTCAGCGACGTCGGCGAGATCGACGACACCCATGACGCTGTCCGGTGACACCGGATACGGCATGACCCCCGCCTGCAGAAATTCCCACACCTCCAGGTAGTTCTGCATGTAGTGAGACGGCCTGAGCACCGTCGTGGGGATTCCGCTGTCGCGTAACAGGCCTTCGGCGATGTCCTTCTGGTGATGATGGGTGAGCTGATGCAGGTGCGGATGGATGACGGAGTGAAACACGATGTGCTGCAGACCGTTTGCGGGACCGGATGCGATCAGATGTTCGATGATGGGTCTTTCGTCGATGATCTGTGTCGGAGCTGCGTGATAGAGAACGTCGGCACCTGTCAGTGCGGTATCGAGCGTCCCAGGCGACCGTAGATCGCCTACGACGACCTCGGTCGCCCCATCCTGACGGGTCGTCGCGGCTTGACGATCGTTCTTCACGACAGCACGGACGGGCACATCCCGTGCAGCCAGTTGTCGAACGAGCAGACGGCCTACTCCGCCTGCGGCGCTGGTTACTGTGATCATCGAACCTCCTCGAGAGTGAGCGCGGAGAACCCCGGCACTTTCGCAAATATTGCATATCTAGTGCAAATAAAGCAAGTGGTCTGAGGGGGCGATGGAGAGGCTGCGCGTTGTCTATCTCCCTGGCTAAGTGGTCTGAGCCGTTAGTTCGTCGGGGGTCACGCCGCAGCGGCTGATTCGTCGATTTGTTCGAGTTGTCGGTTCAGTTCGCGGCGGGTGTATCTCCATGCGAACGGTTCCGCGGTGCGGTTGTACCGTTCGGCGAATGCGTGCAACCTGTTCTCGACGGCAGCGAGATCGGGGAAGTCGTTGGGTGTGAGTACTTTCCGTTGGACAATGGAGAAGTAGATCTCGACTTGGTTGAGCCACGATGCATGTACTGGGGTGTGCACCATGACCGCGTTCGGGTACCGGTCGGTGAGGCGGTCGATCGATGCTTGTCCGCGGTGCGAGGATCCGTTGTCGACGACCCAGAAAACCCGGTCGGCGGAGGCGTACGGTTCGCGCGTCATGACCTGATCGACGAGTGCGGTGAACTCGGTGATGCCGGTACTGGCCTCGCAGCGTCCGAAGACCTGCGCAGCGTGGACGTCGTAGGCGGCGAGGTAGGTGAGCGCGCCACGACGGTGGTAATCGTGACTGACCCGCATCGGGCGGCCTGGGGCGGCGGCGGTGGTGGGGTGGCATCGGTCGCGGGCTTGGATCGACGGCTTTTCATCGGCCGAGATCACGAAGTCGTTGCTGCCCAATGCTTGTCCGGCGTAGCGGCGCGCGTACAAGTCGAGAACGACAGATGCTTTCACCTCGAAGTTCGGGTCGCGGACAGCGATCCAGGAACGGTACTGCCACGGTTTGAGCGCATCCTCGGCGAGCCATCGGCGCACCGTCGAGACCGAGACGGTCATGCCGTCGCGAGCAAGCTGGGCGGCGAGTTCGGGGGTGGACCACCGGGCGATCGGGATGTCGTGATGGGCCGGGATCTGGCACGCCCACGCTTTCACGGCGGCGATGTCGGTGGCGTTGTAGATCGGTGGCCGGCCCGACCGTGGCGCGTCGGCGAGGGCGTCGATGCCGTGGCGGTGGAACCGGGTGCGCCACTTGCGGACCGTGTCGATATGGATGTCGAGTTCGCTGGCGATGGCAGAGTTGGTGTGTTCGTCGGCGGCGAGGAGCACGATCAGAGACCGCAGCACCATCTTCTGCGGTGTCGACCCAGACCGCACCCGGCGTTCGAGAACCTGACGGTCGGCGGTGGACAGGATGATGGGGCGGGCCGAGGGTCGAGCGGCTTTGTCACTCATGCCTCGAGAGGACACTCGAGTCACACCTGTTTCGGGCCGCGGCACGCCGACGATCCGCGAAATGTTGGGTGGTCCACAAGGGTCGGGCACGATCGGATGTGTGCCGACACCACCGGAATCGACGAAAAGCTCGTTGCGCCTCAAGCTCAGCGGCCACGCCCGTACGAGGTGGCCGCAACTCGCGCGGGTCGATGTCCGGTTTCGTGGAGCGTTCGCCTATGTCGACGGTGTCCTACCTGACGAGTCGGTACTGGGCCTGATGCGGCTGCGATACAACGGCTCAGCCAGCAGATGGGGCTTCGCGATCCACCTCGCGTCCAACGGCAAGTACGAAGATTCGATGCTGCCTACCGGCGACTTCACCGGCAGCCCCGAAGATGCACTCGACACCGCATGCGGGCTCTACCTCGCCGACCCGACCGCCTGGCAACTACCCCCGACGAATTAACGGCTCGCACCACTAAGTGGTCTGAGCCGTTAGTTCGTCGGGGGTCACGCCGCAGCGGCTGATTCGTCGATTTGTTCGAGTTGTCGGTTCAGTTCGCGGCGGGTGTATCTCCATGCGAACGGTTCCGCGGTGCGGTTGTACCGTTCGGCGAATGCGTGCAACCTGTTCTCGACGGCAGCGAGATCGGGGAAGTCGTTGGGTGTGAGTACTTTCCGTTGGACAATGGAGAAGTAGATCTCGACTTGGTTGAGCCACGATGCATGTACTGGGGTGTGCACCATGACCGCGTTCGGGTACCGGTCGGTGAGGCGGTCGATCGATGCTTGTCCGCGGTGCGAGGATCCGTTGTCGACGACCCAGAAAACCCGGTCGGCGGAGGCGTACGGTTCGCGCGTCATGACCTGATCGACGAGTGCGGTGAACTCGGTGATGCCGGTACTGGCCTCGCAGCGTCCGAAGACCTGCGCAGCGTGGACGTCGTAGGCGGCGAGGTAGGTGAGCGCGCCACGACGGTGGTAATCGTGACTGACCCGCATCGGGCGGCCTGGGGCGGCGGCGGTGGTGGGGTGGCATCGGTCGCGGGCTTGGATCGACGGCTTTTCATCGGCCGAGATCACGAAGTCGTTGCTGCCCAATGCTTGTCCGGCGTAGCGGCGCGCGTACAAGTCGAGAACGACAGATGCTTTCACCTCGAAGTTCGGGTCGCGGACAGCGATCCAGGAACGGTACTGCCACGGTTTGAGCGCATCCTCGGCGAGCCATCGGCGCACCGTCGAGACCGAGACGGTCATGCCGTCGCGAGCAAGCTGGGCGGCGAGTTCGGGGGTGGACCACCGGGCGATCGGGATGTCGTGATGGGCCGGGATCTGGCACGCCCACGCTTTCACGGCGGCGATGTCGGTGGCGTTGTAGATCGGTGGCCGGCCCGACCGTGGCGCGTCGGCGAGGGCGTCGATGCCGTGGCGGTGGAACCGGGTGCGCCACTTGCGGACCGTGTCGATATGGATGTCGAGTTCGCTGGCGATGGCAGAGTTGGTGTGTTCGTCGGCGGCGAGGAGCACGATCAGAGACCGCAGCACCATCTTCTGCGGTGTCGACCCAGACCGCACCCGGCGTTCGAGAACCTGACGGTCGGCGGTGGACAGGATGATGGGGCGGGCCGAGGGTCGAGCGGCTTTGTCACTCATGCCTCGAGAGGACACTCGAGTCACACCTGTTTCGGGCCGCGGCACGCCGACGATCCGCGAAATGTTGGGTGGTCCACAAGGGTCGGGCACGATCGGATGTGTGCCGACACCACCGGAATCGACGAAAAGCTCGTTGCGCCTCAAGCTCAGCGGCCACGCCCGTACGAGGTGGCCGCAACTCGCGCGGGTCGATGTCCGGTTTCGTGGAGCGTTCGCCTATGTCGACGGTGTCCTACCTGACGAGTCGGTACTGGGCCTGATGCGGCTGCGATACAACGGCTCAGCCAGCAGATGGGGCTTCGCGATCCACCTCGCGTCCAACGGCAAGTACGAAGATTCGATGCTGCCTACCGGCGACTTCACCGGCAGCCCCGAAGATGCACTCGACACCGCATGCGGGCTCTACCTCGCCGTCCCGACCGCCTGGCAACTACCCCCGACGAATTAACGGCTCGCACCACTAAGTCGGAAACGGATACCACGGAGGCAATGCGGCGACGTTGAAGTTGTGACTTTGAAGAATCAACTGCGGTCCAGCCAGGTATTGCGTATCAGGGCCTCTCTATCGAGCAGCGGCCCCGGAGGAATGTCGACCAGCTCCAGATGGGTCGCGTCGAGCTTTCCGCTGAGATGCATCGCGAGGCCCAGTGCGAATACTGCTGCGCTGGTGAGCAGTTCGACGTCACTGCCTCATGTGAATTCGAGATCGATGTCGGGATACTTCGACTCGAAGGCAGCCTCGAGTGCCATTACTGTGCCCTGCTCCCCGATCGCGAGCCGGGCAACCGACCGCGGGTCATCCTTCAGGTTGCCCGGTAGAAGCGCGTGCGAGCACCCGTCCCAAAGCCAGTGCCGCTGTGCGGACAGCAGGGGCGAGTAATTCGGGTGCGAACCGTTCCGTCGGCACCGATACCGACAGTGCCGCAATGGGTTCACCGGCAAGCAGGACGGGCGAAGCGAGACAGCACCCACCCAACGCAGATTCCTCTCGCTCGATGGCGATGCCGGTACGGCGAATCGAGTCCAGTTCGCGGGCCAGGACCTTCGGGTCGGTGATCGATCTCGGGGTGTATCGACGCAGTGGTCGGGAAAGGATCTCTTCCTGCACCGCGGGGTCTTCGGGCGCCAGCAGCGCCTTCCCGACCGCGGTGCAGGTCAGCGGCAACCGGCCGCCGATCTGCGAGGGCAGAGGAAGTGAGGAGTGGCCGTGAATCTTCTCCACGTACACCGCGTCGTGACCGTCGCGCACCGCCAGATGCACAGTCTGCTCGGTCACCGCGAACAGATCCTGCATGTCTCCGGATTCTTGATGATGTCCCACCTGGCCGAGCCGGCACAGCTGGCCGAGCAAGCAAAATTGATGGAATCATATGGCGCGCAGTGCGTGTACGTCACCGATTCGGGCGGCCGGTTGACGATGAACGGCGTCCGGGACCGGGTGCGCGCGTATCGGGATGTCCTCGACACGCAGACTCAGATCGGTATCCACGCCCACCAGAATCTGTCGTTGTCGGTGGCGAATTCGGTTGTTGCCGTCGAAGAAGGCGTTACCCGAGTCGACGCATCTCTCGCCGGGCACGGTGCCGGAGCGGGCAATTGCCCGATCGAGCCGTTCGTTGCCGTCGCGGACTTGCACGGGTGGAAGCACAATTGCGATCTGTTCGGTCTGCAGGACGCGGCCGATGACATCGTCCGACCGTTGCAGGACCGGCCGGTTCAGGTCGATCGCGAGACACTGACCCTGGGGTACGCGGGGGTGTACTCGAGCTTTCTCCGCCACGCCGAGACCGCTGCGAAACAGTACGGACTCGACACCCGAGCGATTCTGCTCGCAGTCGGTGAACGTGGACTCGTCGGTGGGCAGGAAGACTTGATCACCGATATCGCACTAGACCTGGTCGCCTCCAAGAGCTGACTCTCGGTCCGGCGAAGATGTGCCTTTCTGTACCGGAGCACTCACCGGGATCAGAAACCGACGTGTTCGTTGCCCTCGAGGCACAACCGTGTCCGTGCTTCGGCGGTGCTGGCGTCTTTCGCGTCAGTGCTCGTGTGACGGACCGAGTAGGTGTTCGCGGAGGAAGCGGGTCGACAGTGCAGACCAGTGTTCGGCGTTGCCCATCGCGCAGTGGTCGTCGTCGGCGTACAGCACCAGTTGGGCGTTCGGTGCGCCGACGGCGAGTTCGATCGAGTCGCGGGTGCTGGCCAACGTGTCTTCGGCCCCGTTGATCACCAGCAGCGGAATCTCGATGTTGCGGTAGCGATGTCGCAACGACAGTGTCGATGTCTTGCGCGCCAGGTCCGCAATCCCGGTTGCGCCGAGTGTCCGGATCATTGTCGAGACCATCCTCGGGCATCCCGATCGAGATGAGCACGCCGAAACTGCGATGAGTGAGCGGTCCATTGCACACCGCGACTTTCAATCGTGAATCCGATGCGGCCATGCGCGCAGACCAGTAACCGCCGAAGCTGAAGCCCATCATGCCGATCCGGTCGGCGTCGATGCGTTCGTCGGCTGAGAGGAAGTCGACCACCGCGGAGTACACTTCTTCGGACGCCGCTGTCATGGGATCGTCGTACGAGTACGTTCCGGGCATCTCCATGACGAAAGTGCCTAGGCCTGAATCCCGTTGTGCCAAGAGAGGTAGTAGCGTTTCGGCGATCGTGCCCTCCAGACCGTTCGTGACCAGAACAGTCGGAATGGGCTTAGATTCCAGCGGTAGCGCGAGAATGCCGTGTACTCGGTCGGAGGTGCCGGGTAGGGCGATGTCGACCACCTCGACGACGTATCCCATTGTCGGTGCGAGAGCCAGCAGCAGCGATTCCGACAATCGAGTCGACCGGCGATAGGCGTCGTTGCGTTGCGGCGTCCAGCCTGGCCAAGCGGCAACGAAGTAGTAGACCAACGCCTTGATCAAACCGTCGATCGCGACCGCTGCGTCGGACGCCTCGGGATGCTCGGCGATGAATTGTGCCGTTGCCCGGGGGTCGGCAACCGTTCCGCGATCGGCGAGGATCGGTGCCGCTGGGGCCAGTGCTGCACCCAGCTCGGCCAGGATCGTGTCGTCTCGGGCGTCGAACAGTCGAGGGCTCGTGGGTGCGCCCAGCCGTGACAAGGCTGCGTCGGCGCGTTCGAGTTGTTCAGTGGCGAAGGTCGACCAGTACGGAGCCCACGTGTGGTCCTCGAAGGAGCGACATTGCGCCAACTGAGCTCGAAATTCGGCGTCGGGTATACCTCCGAGGTGGGTGAAACGGTCCACGAACAGACGGGGTAGAAACGGCGCGACACCACGGCTGTGTGCGCCCCGTTCGGTGGTACGAGTCAATGCCCTCGCGCTGACCGCAGCTCGCTGTCCCCATTCGATCAACGTTGCCATCGTGTGTGCTCCCCGTCCCTTGGCGCAGATGAATCTGCTTTAACGCACCGTAGGGCGCTCGATCACTAAAAGCAAGAAGCTCTGCTTTAGCCTTGGGATGTGAAGGAGACGGAAGTGGTTGCAGGAAAACGTCGTCGGCCGGGTGGCCGCGCCGCAAAGGTGACGGAGGCTGTCCACAGGGCTGTGCTCGAGGCCGTCTTGGAAGTCGGTGTCGAGAAGGTGAGCATTCCTGACATCAGCCGTCGGTCCGGAGTGCGTGACAGCACGATCTACCGACGGTGGGTAACGCGGGAGAATTTGGTTCTCGATGTACTGCTCACCGGTAGCGGGCGCACCTTGGCGGTACCCGACACGGGCGCTCTTCGTGACGACCTGGTCGCGTTCGCCACCGCACTCGACGTGTACCTGAAATCTGCTATCGGGCAGGGTCTGCTCCGAGTTTTCGCCTCGATCGCAGACACACCCGAGATCGCCGAGTCGCGTAACACGTTCTGGCAAGAGCGTTTCAAGTCTGTCGCGGTGATCATCGACCGCGCGTCCGAACGCTCCGAGATAGCTGCCGATGTCGATGCCCGTGCCGCGATCGAACTACTGATAGCCCCGATACATTTCCGTCATCTACTCTCCCGGCAACCATGCGATCGAGAATTCATCGATAGCCTGGTGAGTGCCGTAATCGGTTACTGCGGAACGGCGTCGTGCGATGAAAAGCGGTTCTGAACCCATCCAACCCAGGACGGATCCGCAGTATGTCAGCGGTTGCCGACGAGTTTCCATCCTCCGGCGTTCTTGCGGCTGTTCCAGAAGTCTCGGTAGCGGCCGCCCTGTTCGAGAAGCGAATCATGAGTTCCTCGTTCCGCGATAGTCCCGTCGGATCCGAGGACGAGGATCTGGTCGGCCGCGGTCACAGTGGACAGCTTGTGCGCTATGACGATGACCGTACTGGTCTGGGCCAGGTGTCCGATCGACTGCTGGACGAACTGTTCGTTCTCCGGGTCGAGCGCGGCCGTGGCCTCGTCGAGAAGCACGATCGGTGAGCCCTTGATCAGCGCCCTCGCGATGGAGATTCGCTGTCGCTCCCCGCCGGACAATGCAGTGCCGCCCTCACCGACGCGCGTATCCCAACCAGCGGGAAGCCGCGCGACGATCTCGTCGACGCCCGCCAAGCGCGACGCCTCGGCCAGGTGTCGGTCGCTCGCGTCCTCGCGTCCGACCAGGATGTTGGCCCTGAGGGTGTCGTCGAACAGGTAGACGTCCTGGAAGACCATCGCGATCTGGTCCATGAGTTGCTCGGTTGTGTGCTCGCGCACATCGGTTCCACCGACCTTCACCGAACCGCTGCCGATATCCCAGAACCGCGCGATGAGCCTGGTGACAGTGGTCTTGCCGGACCCCGAGGGGCCGACGAGGGCTGTCATCGAACGTGCAGGGACGTCGAAGGACACCCCGTCGAGCACGAGTGCGTCGGTGTAGCCGAAGTGCACGTCCTCGAACTCGATCCTGCCGGGTTCGAGAAGGTCTGCCGGTTCCTCGGGGTCGGGAAGAGGAGCCAGGTCCAGAACTGCACTCATCCGTCTGATTTCGTTTCGGGCCATACGAAGTGCGCCGGCGAACTCTCCGACCTCGCTGATCGGCTGAACGAACCGAGCGATCAGACCTAGCAGGGCGATCAGCGTCACGGCGTCGAGATTTCCTCCGACCGCGAGATATGCGCCGAGAGAAATCAGCACCGAGAAGCACAGTTGGATGGCAAGACCGGACACGACCATGCCGAAGACGCTGTATGCCATGCCTTTACGGCCGACGATCTGCTGGTTCTCGATGGCGTCGTCGAGTGGGGTGTAGGTGCCGCTCGTGCGTCCGAATGCGCGCAGGACGGGCTGATACCGTGCGTACTCGAGTACTCTGTTGGTGGCGACGAGTGCTGCCTCATGCGCGAGGTCGTCGCCTTTCGAGATCATGACTGCTGCGAATCTCGACGTCGCCGCGATTACCGGAACTGCAAGGAGCAGTGCGATACCTAACCGCCAGTCGAAGAACAGCACTGCAACAACTATCGTTGCGGGCGAAGCGATTCCGGTGATGACCGGGGTAAGTAGGTGTGCCGCTGCCCCGCCGACCGACAGGGTTCCCTTGCTCGCCATCTGCGACGTCGACGCGACGGTTTCGGGCCCGAACCAGCCGAGGGGCAGCGTGACGAGATGGTCGCCGATCCGTAGATGCATCGTCCGCAGTGCGGTCAGAGCGACGCCGAATCCTTTCATCGCCTGCACGTAATGCGCAGTCGAGCACGCCAGTGCGGCGACAGCCATGGCGGCGAGCCATCGAAGTGCCGAGGGGTAGTCGCCCTCGAACAGCGCTCGCGTAACGGGAACCAGGAAGGACACGGCGATGCCCTGCAGCACGCCATACGCAATGGCCCAGAAGAGGAATGCTCGAACCGGTCCGCGGTGCTGTGGTCCGAGTATGCGAATGAGGTCGCGGATCAACGTGCTGCTGCCTCTCGTGCGTCTGTGATGACGGCTCTCTGGTGGGCGGTCCACATGCGTGCATAGTGTCCGGCCGCGGCGACCAGATCGTCGTGCGTTCCCTGTTCGACGATCTCGCCTCCGTCGAGGACGAGTATTCGGTCGGCGTCCATAATCGACTCGAGGCGGTGCGCGATGACGAGGATGGTGCGACCACGAGCAAGTGTCGACAGAGCTCGCTGGATCTCCGCCTCGGACTCGGGGTCCGCGAAGGCGGTGGCTTCGTCCAGTACGAGGATCGGTGTGTCGGCGAGGATCGCTCGGGCGATCGAAACCCTTTGTGCCTCTCCACCGGAGAGCAGCGCGTCATCGCCGATCACTGAATCGTAGCCGCGCGGCAGAGCGAGTATCCGCTCGTCGATCTGTGCCGCTTTCGCAGCGTCGCGCGCGGTGGCGAGGTCGGCATCGGGCCGGCCGAGCCGAATGTTGTCGAGAACGGATTCGTTCAGCAGTTGCACGTCCTGCAGCACGAACCCGACGTAGCGGTACAGCTCTGCTGTTGCGATGGTGCGAACGTCGACACCTCCGATCGTCACGGCGCCACCCGTGACGTCGTGGAAGCGGAGGACCAACGTCGCAAGAGTCGATTTGCCTGACCCGGAGGCGCCGACCAACGCCGTCACCGACCCGGATGGCATCGCAAAACTGACGTCTCTCAGGACTTCAGTGGTGCCGTCGTACGAGAAGCTGACCTTGTCGAAGCGAACATCGCTGCCGTCCGGACTCTTGGGGTTGCTGGGTTCGAGAAGCGCCGGAGTTTCGAATAGTTCGACGAGTCGGCCCGCCGCCGCGCTCGCCTCGCGTCTGGCCTGCATGCCGAAGCTGACGGCCATGATCGCAACCGGGAGCGCCATGGCAATGAGGGCCGCGGCGATGACGTCGAGAGGGGTGACCCAGCCCGCGAACACGAACCACACGCCGCCGAGCAGGTTGACCAGAAGCACTATGGGTGCGCTGAGCGAGATGGAGGACAGGGCGTCGGTTCGCAGCATCGGCCCGACCCAGCCTCCGTATGCATCGCCGAAAGAAATTGCTGCCGAACGGTATCGGCTGTGTGCCTTGCCTGCTTGACCAAACGCCTTGACGACGGAGATGCCTGCGACGAACTCGACGATCGTCGAACTGATGGCTTCGATGCCCTTGTTCATCTCGGTCATCTTCACGTCCATGTCCTTGGTCATGGACGCATACGCGGCGATGTAGATCGGTAGGGTCGCCACGGCGAGTAGTGCGAGGCGCCAGTCGAGGTAGGAGATGTAGCCGATACCGAACACGGGAGTCGCGACGGCGCCTACGGTTTCGACGGCCTGATGTGCGACGAGATAGTGTAGGTCCGCGATGTCGTTCTGCGCCTTCTTGCGCACCGACCCCGACGTGTTCCTGCCGAACCAGCCCAGCGGGAGTGTGCCTAGGGTGGTGACGATCTTCCGTCGCAGAATCGCCTGCATCGAGACGTCGGCGTAGTGGGTGACCAGCAGAGCGCCACTGCCGAATGCTGCGCGTGCACCCAGGCCGGCGACCACGATCCACACCACCGGCAGTACGACACCGAAAGTGTCGGCGTCGCCGCTCAACAGGATCTTGCCGAGTTCGACGATGGCGACGTACGGAACGATCGTTGCTGCAGACGCGATGATCTGCATCGCCATGGCTATACGTATGCGGCTCTGGACCGGTTCGAGTATGCCCCCCAGGGCGGTGCTTCTTCTCACGACGAACTCCTGCTCCGAATACGCTCAGCTGCACTTGTTAGGGAACCCTACATCGGTTGGGTTCCTATTTGGGCGGCTAGGATTCTCCGTCGCTGCGCGACAGGTATTGGAAGATCAGCTGACAGCCGGACGCCGGTGTCCGGTGAACGTCAGTCGTCGACTGCCCTGAGCGCAGCGCTCAGAGCTCGCTGCGCCGATACTTCCGCTTCGATCGCACTGTGAAACTCGACGTCCTCGTCCTCGACGACCAACGGGATATCGGGGTCGGACTGTCCCCGCTCACCGGCGAGCGCGTACTCGTGGTCCTTGGCCATCCGGTACGCGGCGAACGCCGAATCCTGCTTCTCCTGTGCGGTTGCCATGTCGTCAGGCTCGTTGGTGCCGAGGACGGGGGTGCCTGGGCGCAGCCTCGGGTGCTGTTTCGGTGAACGGTTCGACAGTGCGATCCACACCGCGGGTTTCGATGCCCAGGATGTTCTGCAATTCGTCGTGGATAGGGGTACTGCTCACGGGATAACTCGACCTTCTTGACCGTTGGATGGAGCAGGTCAGTGGGGTTCTGCAGTGTCGCCGTCAGCGCTTCGCCGACTGCGTACTTCCGACCCTACTTGTTTTCGTGACGGAGTTGCGAAGACTCGGTTGATCAGCCCGTCTGAACACGCACCTCGGTAGAGCAGAGGGAATTCTGTCACTCCCGAGCGCTCGCGCGCGATAGTTTCGCTGCAGCCTACTGCAGGTTTCGGAGGCTGGTTCCGATCTAATCGAACGTCCGGTGCGGTACCCCCGCCATCAGGCCGCCGTCGACGATGAACTCGGAGCCGGTGGAGTACGAGGATTCATTGCTGGCGAGGAAGACGACCATCGCACCGACCTCGGACGCGTCGGCTCCGCGGCCCAACGGGATCTGCAGGAAGTCCTCGGGGATGCCGTCGGTCATAGGGGTCTTGACGAATCCGGGGTGGACCGAGTTGACGCGGATCTTGTGCGGAGCGAGTTCCAGGGCGACCGATTTGGTGAGCCCACGCACGGCGAACTTCGTGGCGGTGTAACCGTGGAGACCGGGGCTTCCCCTGAACCCTTCGACCGAGGAGATGTTGACGATGGAGCCGCCGCCGGCGTCGATCATCGTCTGGGCGCACGCACGGATACCGAGAAACGTCCCGGTCAAGTTGATGTCCACGATCCGGCGCCACTCCTCGGGGTCGAACGCTGTGATGAGGTTACCGTTGACTATTCCGGCGTTGTTGACGAGTACCGTTGGAGGACCGAATGTTTCGTTTGTCAGCCGTACCGCCTGTTCCCAGCTCTCCGGGGACGTCACATCGAGGTGGACGTACAGTGCGGCGTCGCCGAGAGACTCGGCAGCAGCGCGTCCTTCGTCGTCGAGAATGTCGCCCAGCACTACCTGCGCGCCCTCGGCGACCATGGCGCGGCAGTGGCTCAGTCCCATACCGCGCGCAGCGCCGCTGACGAGCGCAACTCGTCCACTCAACCGATTCATCTTCGGTCTCCTTCGTGGGCGAGCACGCACCGTGTGCCGCTGTAGATCGTCGGCATGCACCGGTTGCAGTGAATGCATAGGGACGTGGAGCTCTCGTCGTTCTCCATGCGGTTGATCAGATCGGGTTCGCGAAGGAGTGCGCGTGCCATGGCGACGAATTCGAAGCCCTCGGCCATAGCCAGGTCCATCGTTGCCCGTGTAGAGATGCCGCCCAGCAGTATGAGAGGAAGTTTCACGACGCTGCGGAACTGTCGAGCCTGATCGAGGAGATACGCCTCGCGGTACGGGTAGCTGCGCAGAAACTTGCTGCCGACCAGACGAATTCCGGCACGTTGCGGCTGCGGGTACGACGCTGCGAAATCGCGTAGCGGCGCGTCCCCACGGAAAAGGTACATCGGATTCTTCAGCGAACTGCCCGCGGTGAGTTCGAGTGCATCGAGCGAACCGTCGGCCTCGAGCCACTGCGCGACCGTTAGGCTCTCGTCGAGCCAGAACCCGCCGGGTACACCGTCGTCCATGTTGAGCTTCGCCGTCACCGCGATCTCGGCGCCGACCTCCGCTCGGACGGCCGACGCCACAGCGCGCGCGACGCGAGCACGATTGTCGAGGCTTCCGCCGAATTGGTCGGATCGCCGGTTCAGGGCCGGGCTGAGAAATGCACTGACGAAATAGTTGTGGCCGAAATGCAATTCGACGGCATCGAACCCTGCTGTGACAGCGATGCGGGCAGCCTTCGCATGATCGGCGACGATGCGATCGATGTCGGACTTCGTGGCAGATCTCGTCAAACGGAGGCTCAACGGGCTGATCTGCCACGTTGGTGCCAGCGCGGTGGCACGGTTGGATTTCGAGTTCGCGACGGGCCCCGCATGCCCGATTTGGGCTGAAATTGCGGCACCTTCGGAGTGCACACCGTCGGTCAGACGGACCAGTCCCAGCACTGCTTCCTCACGCATCCACATCTGGTGGCGATCGGTTCTGCCCTCGGGTGAGGATGCGCAGTAGGCAACGGTGGTCATGCCGACTCCGCCAGCGGCGAAGGCTCGGTGGAAGTCGATCAGCTCCTCGGTGACGAGAGCGTTCGGTGTCCGGCCCTCGAATGTTGCCGCCTTGACGACGCGATTGCGCAGGGTGATCGGGCCGATGGCTGCGGGTTCGAAGATCTTCATGGCATCACTCTGTCGAGGAACGGGTTTCGGAAGATCCTGTGTGGATCGTAGGCGTCGAGTGCTTCGGATGCAGTGTCCCACTCGCTGTACCGGGAGGGGAGGGTATCGGTGAGAAATTGCACGTCGGCATGAGAGCGTTCGTCCGTGAAAGCCCAGCCCTTGGAATACTCCGGCCGTATCGTCCAGCGTGACCCTGAATAGTGTTGGTGCATCCACTGTTCCATTTCTCGAAAGAATGTGTGCATTCCTGGTGTGCCAGGGATGGAGACGACGTTCATCCAGATCGCTGTGTCCCATTCCGGGTGCTCGATCGCGGGGGACAGTGCAGATATGGACGGCGGCCCGGCGCTGTCGACATCGATGACGTCGTCCAGACCGCACAGTCTTACCTCGAACGGACCGTTGACCGGATACCGGCCAAGCGAGCTGTAGTGCTGAAGGCGTTCGAAGAGCCAGTTCGTCATGTCGTTGATGACCGCGGCAACGTCGGAGCGGCGGGCGAGCACGACACCACCGCCCGCGGTGACACGCAGCGTGTCTGCGCGCAGATAGAACCGGACGTTCTTCGACGTGCCCCAGATGTCGGCGGTACCGGTGAGCGCGAGCCCGGCCGTGACGGCACCCAGCTGCGATGCGGAGAAGGCCGGAGTCGACGCCCCGAGATACGGTGCAACGGAACCGAGTCCGTCCGTGAGTGGCTCGGGAAGCATGTCGGAGAAGGCGTAGTTGTAGGGCCCGGTGACCTCCCCTCGAGTCGATAGGGCGCTCCGGTTCGTCGGTCCACACCTTTTCCCATGGTGAGTCGGTGAACGGGAACCAGGTCGCTTCGACGCTTCCCGACGCGGCGAGGAACTTCTCGAAGGTCCGGCCCGCGGCAGCTGAGGGCGCGAATAGTTCTTGCCACCCGATATCGAGGATGCTCTGACATCGCACATGCCGATCGGCGCCGGCCTGAAGCGTCACGGAGGTGATGAACGTTCGTCCGAGGTGGGTGAGAAGTGGAAGGATGCCAGGGTCGGAGCGCGCGAAGGTTCGAGCGGTGTATTCGCCGGAGGACTCGTCCCAGACGATGGCAGTGAGCGCGGTGACGAGATTGCTCACAGAGCCGAAGCTCAGTCCCGGTGACGGGCGCTGGCCGTTGGCCGGGGCGGTGGCGCCGTGTGCGTCGATGGCGAGAGCACCGCCGATGGTGATGTCGCCGATGGCGGGGATGCTTGCCCAGCCGAGTCCGACAGCTTCCAGGGCGGTCAGAATGGCCATCAGGCTTGCGCCGCCCTGCGCGGTGACGGTGGCCGGAGTTCCAGTGAGGTCGACGCTTACACCGGTCAGATATCTGGTGGTATCCACGAGGATCACTCTGTCGACGGGGTGACCGGGTACGACGGTCAGCGGACTCCAGCCGTGCATCGAGCCGCGTGCACGTAGGGTGTATCCGTGCCCCGCAGCCCAGTTGGCCAGGTTCACCACCTGTCGTTCGTCGCGCGGTGCGCATGTCCAGACCCTGTCGAAATGGATTTCTTTGGACCAGTTCTCGTAGCTCTGTTGGTAGAGATCGATGCCGGGAGGGAAGTCGGGTGGAACCTGGAGCGAGGCGTCGCCACCTGGCGCAGCCGCTACCGGAGTCCACGCGGACGGCGCCGTCGCGGACACCGCGACGACCGCTGCCGCACCGAAGAAACGGCGGCGTGACAGTGCCGCGGGTGTGTCGTGTTCGACCATGCACTGTCTCCCGTGCCGAGTATTTCGATGCCAGTGGCCTCATAATAGGGGGAGCGGGCGGACCGAGTGACTGAATCGACGAAACCTGACGACGCCGACGCAGCGAAGCCGGGTCGACCCCGAGACGCCACCATCGACGACAGGGTGCTCGGTGCCACTCGAGAGCTACTGGTCGAGCTCGGTTGGGACGACCTGAGCGTGCGCGGGATTGCCGCGCGTGCGGGAGTAGGCCGCAGCACGATCGACCGTCGATGGTCCTCGAAAGCTGAACTGGTGCTCCACGCAATTCTCGGTGCCACCCCTGATCTCGGCCCCTTCGAGGGCGCCGATACGGATGGGTGGGTGCGATGGGTTGCGTCGGGAAGTCGCGAGATCTTCGCAATGCCCGAGGTTCGCGCGGCCGTTCCGGGGTTGCTCAACACGTTCATTCGCAACGAAGGCCTACGGAGTCAACTGTGGCAGAGCTTCAGTGGCCCGCCGGCCGAACTGTTCTCGGCAGGGACATCTCGAGACCCAGCAGACGCCGAGCTCGATGCGCGCGCACTGATCGCACTGGCGGCCGGTGCTTCGCTCTTCCTCAGTGTTGTTGCAACAGAAGATGATACGGATGAGGTGCACCGGAGAATCGGTGAGATGCTACTGAGGTCGGTCGACGACGCCTGAAGCGAAAGCTGTGGCGGCATAATGACATTTGTCATGGCCGATCGGTGACGGTGTAACAGCAACCGGTGTTCGTATGCACTGTTTTCGGACGTCCACCTCGACGACTCTGGCAGTTGTGAGAAAGCAACCCAGCGGAGGACCAACCGAGGAGGACGTGATGACGACGTCGGTACAGGAAGATGCGAAGGACATCGACGCTACGCAGGTGCTGCTGAACAATATGGGCGGTACGAGCGGGATGATCTACACCGCGATACCGGTGGTCGCGTTCGTGATCGGCAACGCGCTCGCTGCACTGCCCGCTGCCATCGGCGTGGCCGTCGTTGTCGCCCTCGTGCTCACCGCTTTCAGAGTCAAGCGTGGTGAGCCGATCGCGCAGGCCAGCGGCGGCCTCGTCGGGGTCATCGCGGCCGGTGGTGTCGCGGCATGGACCGGTAGTGCCGGAGGCTACTTCCTCATCGGTATCTGGACCAGCCTGGTATGCGCGTTGGCCGTGTTCGTGTCGCTGCTCGTGCGACGACCCCTTACTGGGCTGCTCTGGAACGTGCTGCACCGCAACAAGTACGACTGGCGGGCTGACCCGTCGGTGCTCCGTGCCCATGATCTGGCGACTCTGGCGTTCACGGTGTTGTTCGCGGCGCGCTACATCGTGCAGGACTGGCTGTACGACGCCGACGCTACGGGCTGGCTTGCTTTCGCGAAGATCGCGATGGGCACTCCGATGTTCGCGCTCGCTGTCCTCGTGACCGTGTGGGCATTTCGCCGCTCCAACAAGCAGTTCGTCAGCTGAAATCGATTGCCCGTGATGCGTCGAATCTCGCGGAACCTGAAGACATCCAACTGATCGGAGTTGATCGACAATGCCCAGATACACGTCCAGACCAGTAGCGATCGCCGCCTCGGTGTCGATTTCGCTCCTGGTGCTCGGTGGGTGCAGTCAGCCGCAGACCCAGCCCGAACCACAGCCCGACCTACAGAGCTTCTACAAGCAGGAGGTGGCTTTCGAGCCGTGCGAGGGGTACGGCACGACGTCAGCCGACGAAGACGCGTTCGCGAGCGACCCGGCGTTCCGATGCGCCCGGGTGGAGGTCCCACTGAACTACGACGACCCCTCCGGCCGGACGGCGCACATCGCGCTCTTGAAAGTGCCGGCCACAGGGGACAGGATCGGCTCTCTGCTGATGAACCCCGGGGGACCCGGTGGCCCGGGAATGAGCATGGCCGCAGCGGGAGCCACGACACTCGCGGACAGTTCGCTCACCGAAAGATTCGATCTTGTCGGGTTCGACCCTCGCGGGGTCGGTGCGTCCACACCTGCGATCGATTGCTTCACAGACCAGCAGAACGAAGCAGGAGACACCTACACGACGGTGGTCGCCGGGTCGAGAACGTTGTCCGAGGACGGTTCTCGTCGATTGGTCGAACAATGCGCAGATCGGTCGGGTGGCCGCGACGTACTCGCGCACGTCGGAACCCGTGATGCTGCACGAGACTTGGACGTGCTTCGCGCAGTGCTCGGCGATGACAAGCTGAGCTACCTCGGCCAGAGCTACGGAACCCGACTCGGGGCGGTGTACGCCGAGATGTTCCCAGAGAACGTGCGGGCTATGGTTCTCGACGGGGCCATCGATCCACGGCAGCGCACCTTCGACCGAAGAATCGATCAGTTCACCGGCTTTCAACGATCGTTCGACGAGATGGCGACGGCCTGCGCGGTGACGCCCGACTGCCCGCTCGGGACCGACCCTGGCGAAGCTGTGGAGAACTTCCAGGACATCGTCAGACCCCTCATCGACGACCCCATCGTCACCGCGGACGGCAGAGTATTGGACTTCGACGCTGCCTACGGGGCGGTGACCGCGGGCCTCTACGACTCGACGGTATGGCCGGTCATCACAGCCGGGATCGCGGAAGTTCAGGCCGGACAGGCCGACACGATGCTGAAGATCCTCGATGTCTTCGGTGGGCGCGACGCCGACGGCACCTATCCGAACTTCCCCGAGGCGCTGTACGCCATCAATTGCATGGATGAAAACCGCAACACTCCGGAGCAGGAAGTCGAGCTCAAGCGCAGGATCCAGGAGATAGCACCGTTCACCGACGCGGGCCTCGGACCCGACGGCGCTCGAGATCCCTGCGAATTCTGGCCCGCACAGCCGACTCTCGATCTCCCGTACGCGACCGACATCGAGGGTCTGCCCGACACTCTGACCATCTCCATCACCGGTGACCCGTCCACACCGTACGAAGGCGGCGTCAGTCTCGCGAACACCCTCGGTGGATCGCTGTTGACCGTCGATGGCGAACGGCACACCGTCGCGTTCGGGGGCACAAACCCCTGTGTCAACGGCATCGTCGCCGACTACCTCCTAGACCTGACATCACCACCAGCAGAAACCCGCTGCACCCTCTGAAAGGACCTGCAATGACTGCACCCGAACTGATCTCGATCGAAGACTTCTTCGGCCCACCCGTCCGAACCGGCGCCGCGATCTCGCCGGATGGCACCAAGATCGCCTTCCTCGCGCCGTGGAAGAACCGCCTCAACGTATGGACGCAGGACATCGCACCGGACCTCTCCACCGACACCGATGCCCGATGTGTCACCGCCGACGAGACCCGCAGCGTCATGGACTTCCTGTGGACCGACGACCCCCGTTGGATGCTGTATCTGCAGGACTCGGGTGGTGACGAGAACCATCACGTCTATCGCGTCGACCTCGACGACCCCGAATCAACCGCCGTCGATCTGACACCGTTTCCTGGGGCTCGGGCGATCGGGCTCGAGTCCGTAAGCGGCCGCCCGGGCGTCTACACCGTACTGCTGAACGCGAGAAGCGCCGCCGAGTTCGACTTGTACGAGTTGGACGTGACGACGCGTGACCTCTCCATGATCGGACGGAGCCCGGGTAACGGTCAGAACCTGATGCGAGCCGCGGACGGTGAGATGTTGGTCTTTGCACTGACTTCCGAGGGCAACCTCGATATCTCCCGATTGGGGGAGTCGGGTCCCGCGAGATTGATCAAGTCGTTCGCCGGCACCGACTATCCGATGGGAATCAACCCGACCCAGATCACGCCGGATGGAACCGGGCTGTGGATGGGATCGACCCGCGGACGCGACCTGACGTACCTGGTGCGCGTCGACCTGGCCACCGGCGAGGAGTCCCTCGTCGACTCCCACCCGACGCTCGAGCTCGACGCCGCGCGGCGTGCCGTCGCACAGACGTCGTCGCCGTTGATCTGTGACAGTGCAACCGGCGAACTGCTCGGAGTTCGGTATCTAGGTGAACGGCAGGTGATCCACGCGGTGGACCCGCACTTCGCCGAGGTCGTGAAGAACCTCGAACAGCTCTCGGACGGTGACATCGGCGAGCTGACTTCCGACAAGAGCGGTGAGAGGTGGACCGTCAGTTTCGTGCACGACCGCGACCCGTCCGTCACCTACGTCTACGACCACACCACCGGAGCGAGCCGGCAGCTGTTTCGGCCGTTCCCGCACCTGGACCCCGGCGCGATGGCGCCGATGACACCGGTAACGATCTCCGCACGTGACGGACTGGACCTGCCGTCCTATTTGACGCTGCCGCTGGGTGTCGAACCAGAACGGTTGCCGATGGTGCTGTTGGTGCACGGCGGCCCGTGGTACCGAGACTCGTGGACCTTCAGCTCGATCGTCCAGATGCTCGCGAACCGGGGTTACGCGGTGCTGCAGGTGAACTTCCGCGGATCGACAGGCTACGGGAAAGCCCACACCAACGCCGCGGTAGGCGAGTTCGCCGGCAAGATGCACGACGACCTGATCGACGCCGTGGACTGGTCGGTCGCACAGGGATACGCGGACCGCGAACGCGTCGCCATCATGGGCGGTTCCTACGGTGGGTATTCGGCGCTCGTCGGTGCCACCTTCACGCCCGACGTCTTCGCGGCAGCGATCGACGCCGTCGGGATCTCCGACCTTGCGAACTTCATGCGAACACAACCCGCATTCGTTCGAGCCGGCCTTGTCAACAACTGGTATCGCTACGTCGGCGACCCTAGCGTCCCTGAGCAGGAAGCCGACATGCTCGCACGCTCACCGATCTCCAGGCTCGACGCAGTCAGGGCGCCCTTGCTGATTGCACAGGGAGCCAACGACGCACGCGTCACCCGAGCCGAATCCGACAACGTCGTCGACACACTCCGATCGCGGGGCGTTGACGTCGATTACCTCGTCTTCGACGACGAAGGACACGGATTCGTCAACCCCGAGAACAACATCACCTTCTACAAGGAAGTCGAACGCTTCCTCGCCGAACACCTCGGCGGACGCGAATGAACCGCCAAGCCGCAGCGACGACCGTCGCGATAGCCGCGACAGCCCTGATTCTGGCCGGCTGCTCACCACCATCGGCGTCCACGAACCAGCAGACCGGTTCCGTTGCACTGCAACCGGATGTCGCGGCGAACCTGCTCTGGGCTGCCTGCCCCGACGGCGTGGAGAAGCCCGAAGACGGCCCACCCCAACTACTCTGCGCGGCCGTGCCCGTGCCATTGGACTACAACGACCCCGACGGGACCCAGATCGACATCACGATCTCCCGACTCCCCTCACTGAATCCGGAGCAGCGGCGCGGAGTGCTGCTCCTCAACCCTGGCGGCCCGGGAGGGACCGGGCTCGACCAACCCAACTTCCTCGTCGATCGAGGAATCCCGCAGGCCGTCCTCGACAGCTACGACCTGATCGGCATGGATGTCCGCGGAGTCGGACATTCGGCGCCCATCAGCTGCGGCTTCACCGACGATCTGCATTACTACGGCGCAGTCCCGCCGTACGCATACGACGGCTCGGCATTCGACGAGCAGGTCAAAACAGCGCAGGAAGTCGCCGAACGGTGCGCGGCACAAGATCAGGACGGCCGGTTGGGCCAGGTGAGCACAGCCAACATCGCCCGCGACCTCGATCGCATCCGGGCAGCGCTCGGTGAGGACACCGCCAGCTTCCTCGGTTATTCCTACGGCAGCGCACTCGGTGCCGCCTACGCATCGATGTTCCCCGATACCACCGATCGAATCGTGCTCGACAGCAACATCGGCGACACCCACCTCGATCGCGACGGACTGCGCAGATATGCACGTGGAATGGAAGAGACATTTCCGGATTTCGCGCGATGGGCCGCCGAGCACCACGAGGAATACGGACTCGGTGAAACCGAGCAACAGGTTCGCGAAAGCTACTTCACCCTCGCTGAGAGCCTCGACGACACACCGGTCGACGGCGTCGACGGGCGCGCGTTCCGATTGTCAACGTTCGTCACGCTCTACAATCCGGCCTCGTACGACACGGCTGCCCAGGGTTGGAGATCGTTCAAGCAGCAGCGTCGGTAGAGATCGACGACGACGGCCCGACAAACATTCTCATCGCACAGCACCAGCGTGACCCAGTCACCCCGCTGCGCGGAGGTGAATTGCTGAACGACAAATTCGGAGAGCGAGCGCGCCTGCTGACCGTCGACGGCAGCAGACACGGTGTCTACACCCTCGGCGTCAACCCCTGTGCATATCAGGTCATCACCGACTACCTCGTCGACGGGGCCATGCCCGAACACGACACTTCCTGCCCGACGCCGGGAACAGAATGAGCCTGGTCGGCCACTCGCACCCACCGGCGATCTTCCTCTACACACCCGCGCGGTACTCCGTCAGCGTCGGTCCATCCCCGTCCCGAGACCTTGTTGCATTACAAATCACGCATTTTGTCTATATTTCTTACAAATCCTGTGTATTGTCCACCTCGTAGTGATTTGACATGCGGAGGGAGTGGTGATGACGACATCGGATGTCGAATCCAAGATGCAGGCGTTGGTCGAGCCGTGGCGCGAGCGCGACCTGCGTGCTTCGATGCCACGCTCCATTGTGATCGTCGGCGATGGTGCGGCCGGGTACACAGCGGCCAAAGTTCTGCGGGCCGAGGGATTCGCCGGATCCATTTCGATGATCGGTAGCGACCGATCGGCAACCTATCGCCGACCGGCAGTGTCCAAGGAGCTCTTGGCAGGGACCAAGTCGGTGGAGCAAGTACTGCTTGGGGAGCCTGTCGTCGGTGTGGACGTTTACCACGGTGTCACCGCACTGTCGATCTCCGAAGACTCGGTCATCGTCGACGACGGCGATCCGATCTCCTACGACGCCTTGCTTCTCGCGACAGGTTCCCGCGCGCGGCAACTCGACGATCTCGGCTCCGGTTCGGTCTTCACTCTCCGCACGGCCGCGGACGTGGAACCGCTGCGCGAGGACTTCGCGCGCACCGGTTCGCTGCTGGTGATCGGCGGCGGGCTGATCGGGTGTGAAGCCGCCGCGACCGCTCGCACCCTCGGCGCCGAGGTCACTGTTCTGGAAGCCGCGAAAGCGCCACTGAATAGGATTGCCCCTGAATCGATCTCGCGCATGTACGTCGATATGCACGCTGACAACGGAATCACCATTCATACCGATGTTGCCGTTTCCCAAATCGAGAGGCGAGACGACGGCACCGCCCTTGTCACGGCACAGGACGGTCGTGCCTGGTCTGCGGGAACGGTTCTGTTGGCGGTCGGGTCGGTGCCCAATACCGAGCTAGCCGTTGAATTCGGTCTCGCCACCCGTTCCGGGGTCTTGGTGGACGCGAACATGAGGACGTCGGCGCCGAACGTCTATGCAGCCGGTGACGTCGCCGAGGTTCCCAATCGCCTACTCGGCGGCACCTACCGAAGCGAGCACTGGAACGGCGCTGTCGACCAGGCGACGAGGGCTGCACGCTCGATTCTCGGCGCGGAGGTCGGCGATCTCGATGTGCCGTGGGGTTGGTCCAATCAGCATGGGGTCAACCTGCAGTTCGCAGGGTGGACCACTGCGGACGACGACTACGTCCTGGTCCGCGGTTCCATCGAGGATCGGCGGTTCACTGCATGTGCAGTGCGCGGCGACATGCTCGTGGGAGCCATCGGGATCGGATTTCCCAAGGACATCAGACAGGTCCGCGCCATCATCGCCAACGGAAACCCCGTCGACAGGGATCAGCTGACCGCGGACTGGCTGGAACGACAGCTCACCGCTGTTGGGTGAACGTGCCTGCACTCCACGGTGCGACAACTTCGTGGACCGCGCCTCTCGTGGCGTTTCTCGCGGTGATGAACCCGTTGCCCGCGTGCGGGTGGATGGCGGGGTACGACCACCGTTCCTAAATCTTGCAGCCAGCCACGGTCAGAGGTCGTCGAGGGTGACGATGCCGTCCTGCAGGGCCCGGGCCACGAGGGCCGCTTTGGTTGGCGCCGGCCGGCCGACGCGGGTGTATTTGCCGCGGATCCGCGTCAGGTGAGTGTTGACCGTTCCCAGCGCAATATGGAGACGGGCCGCGACGTCGGTCTTGGAGTCACAGTCCAACCACACCTCGAGGACGGTGATTTCACGCTCGGTCAATCCGGGCTTGGCGTAGGTCGGGGCAGGAATACCCACGGGCGCTGCTCCTGTCGGTGTTCCTGGAGTACGCGCTGGCGCGACAGCGGAACGTGGCCGGGGGCCGGCCGGGGGCCGCGGGGTGGGTGCACTGGCGGGCGGCAAGACTCTCGACTGTACGTGGGGTCGATGAGTGGTCAGCACCATCTGTGTCTCCTCGAGATATACACGCGTTCCAGTGCGGCGTTGTCGCAACCGCCGCTCCGGCAGGCGTGTCGACCCAGAACTGCCGTCCGTGACCGTTGTGCACAGCCTGATTCGCGGTTTGTTGAACTTGCGCAATTTGAACACGGCGGCGAAGGCACTGCAACACAAACAATTTCGAGGTAGAGATCGAAAATCGAGTATGTCCAACAGTGACCTTTAGTTTGAACTACAGTATGCCGGAAGACCTGTTCGGTTGGTATAGTTCGGCGTCCAATTCGGTTCGTTCAAGTCCCATAGAGGCGGTTGTCGTTGAACTTCAAGCCGACCCCCCGCGAGCAGTTCCTTCGGGCTGGTTTACGGCTTCTCGGCGAAGTCGATATGACCGATCTCGCGCGATCCCTGTCCATCTCTGCGGTCGTCGACGATGCCGGTCTGTCGCACCAGACCTTCCACAACGCCTACCCCGGTAATTCCCGCGGGGGCGGTTCGGGTGGCAAGGAAGCGTTCGTCGCAGACCTGCTGGACAACCTCACCGTCGACACGGGACTCGATGCAGCCGCCTACCCACAGACCGGATCGCGAGACGCGGCCAGTCCACTGTCTAGTTTGTTCGAAGATTTGACTTCCGGGTTGATGAGGCGTCGCCTCGTCGCAGTATTGCTTGCCGCTGACCACGACGGGGCCCGCAAAGCAGTCACTCCGGAATTCGAACGCCTCGACGCAGACTTTCGGACCGTGGTGGGTCAGATGATCCAGTCCCAGGGAGGGTCGGTGCGGCAACCCCTGTCGCTCACCGCCCTGTCCACGGTTCTCAGCGCTCTTCTCGACGGACTGGCACTTCGTGAAATGCTGACCCCAGGTTCGGTCTCTGCCAGAGATGTCGCTGCCGCGACAGAATCGATCCTGCGGTGGGCGATCGACCCACTGCACTCGGACCGGAACGCCGCTGCACCCGAACCGGTCGAACCGAACGCGGTCCCTGACACTCTCAGTCGCGATCTGGAGGCTGACGTCATCGCAGCGACGCAGTCGTTGTTCGTCGACAACGGGTACTTCCTGGTCACCCTGGCCGACATCGCCGCGGCGGCGCGCATCCGAGTCGATGATCTCCGCCGTCTGTTTCCGAGCAAAGTCGACATCATCGTTGCAGCGTTGAAGCCGGAGTTCGATCGGGTTCTCCGTTTGCGCCGAGCCGATGAACGTCTGGGGGTAGAGTCTGCTATCGCGTTGCAGCGCACACTGATTGCGCTGGGGGAATTCGTGATCGAGAACAGGGCAATGAGCTCGGGAATGCTGTTGGCCCTGAGTTTCGAACAGTTCCAGCAACCGAGCACGGTCACCACTGTCCTGGAGAATTTGTATCTACCGTCTGCGGTCGTCCCGATTCTCGAACGTGGACGCGAAACCGGGGTCTTCGGCGACGAGGCGCCGGTGGCCGAGGTTGCCGCCTTGCTCACCAACAATGTGCTCTTCCGGTGCTTGACGCGGCCGACCGAGACAGCTGTCGATGTCGTCGACGGGGTACTGCGTGTGTTGATGCCCGGTGTCGCGACGCGGGAACAATGACGCTGCAGCGATACCGCAGCCACATCCGCGGTGCGGTTGGATGACCGACCCCGCTGCTGGTTCTGTGCACTGGGATCGATTGAATCGTCTGTCGCAGCATCTACTCGACGATATCGGCGTCCGCGGGCTCGATATCGGCGTCCGCGGGGTCGACGGCAGTGGCACCGAGGACTGGTACGTGCGCCGCGATATCGAAGAAGCCCTGCTGCACCGTACCCTCCGCGACGGATCCGAGCCACAGATCGTCGTCGGTGAAGCCGGGCACGGAAAGTCGACCCTGTTGTGGTCGCTGCACCGAGCACTCCGACAGCACGATCGGTATCCGCTGCTCGTCTCGGCAACATGGCTACAGCGCGCCGATGACGGCACGCGCATCACCTCGACCGAGGACATCATGTCGGCAGTCACTGCTCGAGCCGGCGCAATACTGCTCCTCGACACCGCAGATCTGCTGCTGCACAGTCCGTCTGCGCGCTACGACATAATCGACCTGGTCAAGACGCTCGCAAGGAGGGGAGTTCCGGTAGTTCTGACCACGAGACCATTGGAGGGACAGAGCCTTCCATCGAACCTGGGTTTCAGGGGCACCCTCGGCCCGTATTCCTCGGATTCCGAACTTCCCACTGCGATCGAGGCTTTGATCGCCGAGTTCTCTACCGACGGCTCGGTGGTTCCTGCGCATCCGGTCGCGGCGATCCAGTCCGCGCGTGCCCGCGGCACTCTCGTCGACGACGTGTGCACCAGCCCGTTGTTGCTGCGACTCCTGTTCTCCTTGGCCGCACCGCAGTTCCCGCACCTCGAACTCGACGTCACCGGCCTGTACAACTTGTTCTGGTCGAGTCGGATCGTCACCGATCAACGCTCCGGACCGGACGTTCCCCCTGACGCCGCCGATGATCTGTCCGGGACTGCAGGTTTCCTGGCTATCGCCATGCTGGCTCTGGGAACTCCCGAACCACCCGTCGACGTGCTCGTTCGGCGCGCGGCTCAGGCCGCGGTATCGAATGCGCACCCGCTCGACGAGGCCGAACTGCACAGACACGTTCGGACCTTGGCTCGGCGCGGTGTCCTCATCGTCACCGACGATCGCGTTCGGTTTCTCCATCAAACATTCTTCGAGTTCGCTGCCGCCAAGGGGCTCGCCGCTCGGGGCGCCGACAGCGAACTGCCCCGGTTGATCTCGCGACTGGGCGAGACGCCTGATGATCTGTTTCTCGGCGCTGTGGTCGAACAAACCCTGATCATTCTCTGGGCGGACCTGATCGCACGACCCGCCGTGCACACGTGTTGTCGGGCCCTCATCGACACGGGACACCCGCACCTGATCTCGATCTCCATGACCGTCTGGGCGCATCACCCCGACGTTCTCGAACTCACCGCCGACGTCGTCGTAGCCGTCACCGACGATCAGCTCCGCCGGTTCCTGCGGACCTTGCCTCGTGTCCACAGTCACACTGCGCTGGTCGCCGAGCATCTGGATCAACTGTGGGTTCAGCGGGCCGAGCTGCGCACCGCCATCGCCACCACGGCCGCATACCTTGTGGGACGCGGTTCGGACGCGATCGCTTCCTTGGTCCGCCGCACCGCAATGTACGCCGAACTCGCCGGGACGCAGCAGTCCTACCTTCGTTCGAGTAGTGAACCCCGCGCCCTTCTTCGGAGTCTGGCCCCGGTAGCGCCGGATCTCGTCCGCGACGCAGTCATCGCGGTGATCGACGGACTCACCGACCCTTCGAAGCAAGCCGAGAAGAAGTCGACACGTCGGGGCAAGCACACCGTCGCACGCTATCTGTACATGGTTGCCGATTCATGGGACTCGTTGCGAGACAAAGAGTTCATCGGTCTTCTCGAAGACATGATCGTGGTCGTGCAGAACCGATCCGGAGACAGCGACGCAGAAGTCGTCCGGGATGCTCTCGCAGCCGTCGTCGCTGCTGACGTCTATCGCGGACACCTCACGCCGGATTGGGAACGGGCCTGGCTCGCCTGGGTGGACGAGCTGTGTACGCGGCTCGAACACGAGGGCGGAGATCGCGATCCGATCGTCGGCGCGCGCTTGATCGCAGTCGGCCTTGTTCTTCGTCGCCTTCAAGATTCCCACCGGCGGGCTATCGACGCGACGCTCGCCAGATTGTTCTCATTGTCCGGGGGCGCGGCACCGCGACAACTCGCTCGGGGCTGCCTGTCCGAAATCCTCGTCCGGCATTCCCCAGCCCGAACCTCGCTGATCGCCCTTATGTCGGCGCGACTCGACGGCAACCTGCCCGCAGAGCATCAGAACTTCACTCCAGGCGCCGGGTTGTGGGCGGCCGTCACGCGACAGGTTTTGATGGATCCGGTCATTCCCGTGGACGTCGTTCGCGATGTCCTCTCCGCCTCGATCCGCACCTACGGCCACGATGACCGCTTGTTCACCACCGGCAACTATCTGGTCGCACTCGCTCCGGCCGCGATCGTCTGGGAGGAACCCACCGCAGCCAGTGCAGCCGACGCCCTCTCTCGTATCGATGTCGGTGTGAAACTCGACCGCCAGGCCGCGAACATCTTTCTGGACCACGCCCTCGATCGGGCCCACGAACAACCGGATCGGCTCGTCCCTGCAGCGTTGACAATCGCCCACCGTGTGGGCCGCCCCGGCACGGTCAAAGATCTTCTCCTTCACGCCGGCAACCACACGTGTCTGCGGGCGCATTCCTCTCTGCTGTCGCGCTGGACCGAACACCTGATCACAGGCAAGGACAGCGGCCAGCAAGCAGGCGCCGACATGCTCCGCTTGCTCATGCAACGCGACATCATCAAACCCACCATCGAACAACTCATCTCATGGTTCGATCAGTCGAGCAATCCGGAAGGTCGAGCGAACCTGCTGACCACCATTGGCATCAGCGCACGCCAAGGGGGATCGACCGCATCGGCGATCACATTGTTTTCACGGTTCGTCACGACGAGCATCGCCCCCGGGCCGGCGATCGCGCCCCACCCGGACCGACGATCACAACCGGTGATCGTCGAGGCAGCCAGGAACGCCCTCCTCGAAACCATTGCGCACGAACCGACGTCGTTCACCGACCAGTGGCCGACAGTCCACGTGCTGACATTCGCGCCGCGACTTACCGGGACCTACGAGACCGACGTCGCCGGCGTTCGGCACCTTGCTCGATTCCTACGCATCGAAGCTGAGACCGGGCAGATCGACGACGCGATAGACCACCTCGGTGTTACGTGCGGATCGCTCGCACCGCTCGACAAGAATCTCCGTGTCAAAGCGTCCAACAAACTCAAAGGCGCAGTCACTGCGATACTTCGCCGCGCCGACGACCGGCACTACGAGAAGCTGGCACACCTCGTCCGCATCGCACCGCCGCAGACGTCGGCGCAACTGATCCGCGGATTGCTCGATTCGGCATTGTTCGCCGACCGCGCACGAGAATTCGGACACCAACTCAACGTCATTCCTCGCGTCATCGGCACCGGCACCTTCCACGAGATACTCACCCATCTGGACAGCGCACCGCAGCCGGCACCGACCGGGCCGGGACCTGGAGTGCCTCCCGCAACTACCGGGTTACCTCCCGTCACCGAGAACGACCTACGCCGAATTCGCGCGCGACAAGATCTGGAGGACCGTCGTCGAGACTTCGAACGAGTCACCGATGCCGCCTATCACGCGATCCGGCGGCGTGCCGACAGTAAGAACGATGCCTACCTCGGACAAACGCTGTTCGGAATCTCCCGTTCCGGTTTCTATCGCCTGAAGTCCGGGTCGAGCTGGGAGCCACCCGGACCGGATCTGTGTGCTGCGATCGATGCCCAGGCAGGGGCTATCGGCGAGAAGCCCTTCGATCTCACTGCACGGCAGGAGGCGTACGCCGCTGCGCTTCAGGAAGAAGACGATGCCCGGCATGCCCGGGACTGATGCACCCCCCCGGTAGGTCGGAACGCGTTCGGCGGTGTTCACCGAGTGTTCTGAGTTTCTCGAACAATCGAACATCGGCGGTCCGCGATCGGATGAACGGGTCCCCATCCGTGAGTCCCGTCCACCGCCTACACGGCGGCGGGCACGATCGAAAGGTGGTTCCGGCATGAACACGGCCGATCCACACGCACCCGTACACGCAGCGTTGCAACTCGTTCGGGCCATCGCCCTCGAGGTGCCCGCGTACCGCCGTCTGCTCCGTGAACATGGCATCGAGATCGATTCGATCGCTACGATGACCGACCTGGCTCAACTACCGCCCACGTCGAAGGACACCTATCGGCGGATCAACATCCTGTCGGATCTGCAGTCCGGACGTCCGGAAGATGTCGAAACGATCGCGAGCAGTGCCGGTTCTTCTGGCAAGCCGACGTTCTGGTCGCGCGGTCAGCGCAGTACGGACCACGGCGCAGCGATGTTCGGAGATGTTCTGCGAGAGTGCGCCGATACCGAACACCGATCGACCCTCGCACTCGTGACGTTTCCTCTAGGGCCCTACGTCGGCGGTGCGTTCATGTACGCCATGCTGCTCGAGCTTCGCAGGCGTGGTCATCGCCTGTCGATCGCGACGCCGGGCATGGATCCCGAGGCCATCGCCGACGTGATTTCCGAGGCAGGTGACGGCTACGAACAAATCGTCATCTTCGCCTATCCGCCGATCGCGCGGGACCTCCTCGACACCTACGGCGACCTTCTCCGGCGACACAACGTGGTAGTCATCGTCGGCGGCGAACCAGTCAGCGAAGCATGGCGTTCGCTCGTCCACGGCATGCTCGACGATCCGAAGGGCGACCGCGTTCGGGTGGTGTACGGGGCAACCGACGTCGGATTCGTGGGATACGAAACAGCAGCCACGATCGCCGTCCGTGCGAGCGCCGCGGGTGACAAGGCGCTCAACACAGCGATGTTCGGGAGCGACTATGCTGCAGGGGAACTCGTGCAGCAACCTGCGTTCGTGAAGTACGAGCCGGAGTTCACCTACATCGAAGTCGACTCCGACGGTTACCTCCTTTTCACCGTCGGGGGAGTGCTGCCGCTGGTGCGCTACCGCGTCAACGATCGCGGAGAAACCCTCACCGGCAACGATATCCGTGAGCTACTCACGCACGCCGGATATGCAGCGCTCGCAGATGGAATCGATCCGAACGGGTCGTACCTGCTGGTCCATGGGCGCACGGATGTCGCCGCGATCTACAACGCGGTCAACATCTACCCGGACTACTTCCGGCCGGCTGTCGAACACATCTCACTGGCCACGCGGCTCACCGGGCGGTTCATAGCCCGATGCGAGGTCGACGGGGAGCAACGCCAGACGCTCACCCTCGTCGTGGAACTTCGGCCTCAGCAGCAGCCCGACCCCGAGACCGCCGAACACGTGAAGCAACTCTCCATCGCCAGCCTGCGACAGCTGAGCGCGGAATACCGCGTCGTCCACGACCAGAAAGGTGAAGCGGCAGAACCCGTCGTCCGGCTCGAGGCGTTCCGGTCCGATGGTTTCGTCACCGGTGGAAAGCAGAAGTCGGTCCAGTAACGTGCAGTTCGATGCGCGTACCGCACCCGGCCGAGGATGCGATGCGCGCATCGGGTGTGTGGGCAACCTAGCGGAATCCACATTTCAGCGTCCACCGCCCGTGGGGGACAATCGACCATGCGCTCGCGACGGAAGATCATCGATGCCACGCTGGGGCTGATCGCCGAGTCGGGCTTCGAAGCCGTCACGATTGCGGCGGCAGCACGTGCGGCGGGCGTCTCCAGACAGACCGTCTACACAATATTTCGAACACGCGAAGACCTTGTTTCCGAAGCGATGACGGGTGTACTCGTCGACTTGGTCGGCGGTATCGAAACGCGCGCAGGCAAGGCAGAAACGTCGTCCGAGTTCGTCGTCGAATTGATAGTCGCCGGTCGCGACGTGCTTCATGGGGACCCGGTTCTGCAATCGTTGCTGTACTTGCGGGAGGGGAACCCTCTGTTCGATCCGGGAATGATGGGACGCGCCAGGCCCGTCGTGCGGCGCTTCCTGGATGCGCTTGTCGAGCGTGATCCGAACGTGACTGCGACGGAACTCGACGACGTTACCGACATCGTCGTACGGGCGGCCCTGTCGGTCGTGCTGTTCGATGACCCGTCGATCCACGCAGACGAAGATCTCCGCCGATATCTCGGCCGCTGGTTGGTGCCTGTTCTACCGTTCGGTTCGTGACCTTGGATGCCATAAGTTGACACTTGTTCTGGCTAGTGTCTAGTTTTGCCCCTGGGGGAGTGATTCACGTCTCCGTGCTTGCCAGGCTTGGAAACGTGGGGGGAACGTGTCAACTATCAACCGCCGAACTTTTCTATCCGCAGCCGCTGCTGCTGGTGTGACGGTCTCCGTCGCAGGTGTTGCGAATGCGCAACCGGGCGGACGCCGTGCACCGATCCCGCTTACCCGCGAGGACCATCGTGTGATTGTCATCGGGTCGGGGTTCGGCGGAGGCGTCGCAGCGTTGCGTTGTGCTGAGGCCGGCGTTCCTGTTCTAGTTCTGGAGCGCGGGAAGCGCTGGCCGACAGGGCCGAATTCCGAGACATTTCCGCGCGCAACAGCACCCGATAAACGACTCCTGTGGCATTCATCGAGCCCCAACCTTTTCGGTCGGCCTGTTCCGTTCGAGCCGTACGTCGGATTGATCGAGGCTGTTGCGGGCGAGAACATGACTGCGCTGTGCGCGGCAGGTGTGGGTGGCGGGTCCCTGGTGTATCAAGGAATGTCCCTTCAACCGACTCGGTCGGTGTTCGAGGAGCACTTTCCGTCCGGGCTCGACTGGACGACGATGAATCGGGTTCACTACCCGCGGGTCGCTCGAATGCTGCAGCTGCAGCAAGCGCCCGACGCCTTGGTCGACACGCCCACGTATCGCGCCGCACGGGTGTTCGCGGACAACGTACGGCGTGCGGGACTACCGGTATCGAAGATTCCGATGCCGATCGACTGGAACTTCGCCTTGGACGAGACCCGAGGTGTGATGAAACCGTCGTACACCAACGGCGACGGTGCCATGGGGGTCAACAACGGCGGCAAGTATTCCGTCGACGTCACTTACATTGCGGCCGCAGAGGCGACGGGCCTGGTGACGGTGGCGGCCCAGCACAACGTCACCGATATCGAACGTGCCGCCGACGGTCGCTGGGTCGTATCGGTCGACAGAATCGATTCCGACGGAACGATTCTGGAGAACAAGATACTGACCGCGAACGCACTCATCATGGCAGCAGGGAGTTTGAACACCACCAAAATGCTGGTGCGCGCAGCCGCCAACGGGACTATTCCCGATCTACCCGAGGATGTGGGGCAAGGCTGGGGAACCAACGCCGACCGCATCTACGTGTGGACGAGTTTCGAGCAAGAGTTCGGTGCGCCGCAAGGTGGTCCTGTCGTGTTCGGCAGCCTGAACTGGGACGACCCGCGTTCCGCGCACACAGTCATCCAAGCGTCGCTACCTCCCGTGTCGTTCGATGCACGCAGCACCATGCTCGTGGGCTACGGAGTCAGCAACGGACGCGGGCACTTTCGCTACGATTCCGCGCGCGAGGAGGCCATGCTGCGATGGCCGGTAGATGGCGATTCGGTCATTCAAAACGGTTCGATCGATCCGACGGTTCGACGGATCGCCGGACCGGGAAGCGTTCTCACCGATACGAATGCGCTGTTCCCTCCACTTGGCATCCGCTGGGCGGTGCGAACATGGGGCCGGTCTGCGATCTCGACGGTCGTGTACATGGCCAACGTGGGCTGTACGTGCTCGATGGAGCGTTGATGCCCGGCAACGCTGCGGCATGCAACCCATCGATGACCATCGCCGCAGTCGCCGAACGCGCGATGGACAACATCATTGCTCACGACATCGGCACCATCCTTTGATATTTCGGCTACTCGAGTGTCGACGATGAAGGACAACCAGAACATGCCTCTATCAGTCGACACGCCCTAGGTATTCGATCGCCTTCGCCTGTGCTCGATCGGACTCCGGATGGGTGTAGAACGCGAAATGTGTACCCCGATCCAACGTGAGCAGCTCGGAACCGGCGATGCCCGAGTGCGCTTTTGCGCTGTTCTCCGGAAGTACGTCCGAATCGGCGCTGCCCTGCACCAGCAGGGTTGGGATGCTGATCGCGTCCCAACCCGGGTCGGCGCTCTTGGCGAACTGGACCAGGTCGTTGTCCCATCCCGCCTTGCGACTACCGGCCTGCGAGGCGGTCAGCGCCATATCGAGCACGAATTGCTTCTTCGTCTCGTCGGAGTCGATGTACTTCACGTGCTCGTCGAATTCGTCGCCGCTCAGCGAGCTTTCATCGGACACTGCACCCTGGATCACCTGCAACGGCTGATGCGCGACGAGCTTCTTCATCAGCCAGTCTCCGATTCGGGTGGTTTGGAAGAGCCGCGACGACAAGTCGGGCGTCGGATTCACCCACTGCTCACTCAGGCACGCGATGGCAACCAACGCGCTCGCTCTGTCCGGATGCACTGCAACGAACCTGTATGCCGACGGACCTCCCCCCGACCACGCCAGGACGCCGACCTTGTCGATGCCGAGTTCGTCCAGCAAAGCAGCGTATAGATCAGCCTGGTCGTCAGGGGTGAGGCGGTCGCCGAGTTCGGTGCCGAGATACCCGGGGCGCGAGAGCAAGATGGCCTGGAATCGATCGGTCGGTAAGAAGCGAGACATCGCTTCGGCCGCATCGATTCCTCCGGGCGATCCGTGTAGCACCAGTACCGGCGTGCCCGTGCCACGGATTGCGTACTCGATCGGTCCGCGAGCGGTGTTCGCTACTTTCACGCCGGTCAGCTGCGCCATGGGTCCTCTTTCGGCAATCGGTGGGTAGCGATCAAAACTACCGATTCTCCGTCGTCGGCGCCTCGCCCGAATCGTGTGATTACCGCTCGCCCCAGACCGCTTGAAAGGTCCATCCATCCGTTTGGAGCGTATGGATGGACCTTTCAAGCGGTGGTGGCCGAGTGTTCGGATGGTAGCCGCTTACTCCCCGCTGTCCAGCCGATCGAGCATGTCGACTGCAGCTCGCGCGTACTGCCCGATCCACCGGTCCGAGATGCGCTTGATGGGTAGCGGTGCGAGGGACAGGTGACGTTCGCGACCGACTTTCCGCCCCGTCACGAGCTCTGCGCCTTCGAGCACCCGCAGGTGCTGCAACACCGTGGTTCTATCGATCTCCGAAAGCTGTGCGCACAGTTCGCCGGTCGTTCGCGGAGCCTCCCTGAGTAGGTCGAGCATGCGCCGCCGAATCGGTGACGCAAGAGCCTTGAAGACCCGGTCGTCATCGTCGTCACTATTGCGCTCACCCTCATTCATGTTGTAAAAATACAACATGAATGACGAATTGAAGGAACTCTCGTTCACCGTGTCGGGTCGAATCGCACGACCCATTGCCGATGTCTACGAAGCCGTCGCCGATCCGCAGCAGCTCTCCGAGTACTTCACTACAGGTGGTGCACGCGGTCGGCTCGAAACGGGCAGCGAGGTGACCTGGGATTTCGACGATTTCCCAGGAGCTTTCCCGGTGCACGTCGTCGACGCTCAGCCGCCGAATCGTCTTGTCATCCGTTGGGACGGCGAAGCAGCAGCGTCCGAGGACGGGATGACCACGACGACGTTCGAATTCGAATCCATCGACGATGGAGCTCGCACTTTGGTGACGATCACGGAGTCGTCATGGACGGCTACTCCTGCAGGGGCGACCAACGCCTTCGGGAACTGTCAAGGGTGGACTGGAATGCTCGTGGCACTCAAGGTCTGGGTCGAGCATGGAATCAGTTTGCGAGACGGGTTCTACAAGTAGCCCAGACCATCCATGCGGGTTCCGGCGACGTATGTCGACCTGTAGTCGGTAACGATTTGCGTCGGACTTGTGAACAAAGTTGTGCGTGGTGCGTCTGGTTCCTGGATACTGCTCCGGTGACGCTGACGAACCGGTCCCGCCTTTCCTCGATCTCGATGGTGATACTCGCTGTCGCGACTTTGTTGTTCGCTGCACCAGGGAGTAGCGGCGCCGATCCGGCGTGGACATACACAATGGTGGCGTTCAGCAACGACAGCGATCGCAACATGGACGTCTACCAGTCCGCGGACGCAACGAATTTCGACGCCGTCCAACTGTCGGCGTATCAGCCTCCCTCTGGCCTTGTGCGTGACCCGAGTATCTTCCGGCACACAGACGGTGACTACTACATCACCTATACAACCGGCGGCGGGGCAGAGATCGGCTTCGCGCGCAGCAGGGACCTCGTGAATTGGACGCCGATGGAGTCCTTGCCGGTTCCGTTCTGCTGCTTCTTGATGCCCGGCACCGGAGATGGGAAGGGCCCTGTGAACCCGCTGTTCTCGGGTTCGGCCGGGTTCCAGGACGGACCGACACTCTCGCCGTTCACAACCAAAGCGTGGGCGCCCGAGTGGTTCGTGGATGGCAACAGCGTCAACGTCATTCTGTCGATGTCGACGGGTGGTGGATTCGTCCCGTACCTGATGACGGCGCTCGACCCGGGTCTCACCAGGTGGAGCATGCCTGTTCCGCTCGCAGGGATCGGCGCCGACCGAATCGACACCACAGTGGTCAAGGTCGGAGCGACCTATCACGCGTTCACCAAGAACGAGACCAAGAAAATCATCGAGCATGCGGTCGCTCCGACGCTGCTCGGACCGTACTCGTTCGTTCCGCCCGGCGATTGGGGCACGCTGCGCGAAGGCCCGGCTGTTGTCGAGTTGCCGGATGGTGGCTGGCGGATCTACTACGACGCCTACACCGAAGGCAAGTACTTCTACTCCGATAGCAGGGACGGACTCAACACCTGGTCCGCCCCGCAAGAGCTTCCTGGCGTGTCCGGAACTGTCCGCCACGTCGGTGTCATGCGAGAGCCGGCGTAGGTCTCGACGGCTGGAGTCTCGGCACGAGTGTCGAGCACGGCCTGGGCCGCCGTGTAGCGGGGCTACATCATCTCGACGGTCTTATTTGCGGTGCCGAATCGGCGACCACGTAGATGTCAGACGGTCATTGGTCCCGGTCCGGTGAGGACGAACTTCTCTATCCACGAGAACTCGGGAGAGGTGCAATGGGTCGAGCACCAATTTTCGAGGGCCCGAACAGTGGAGGTTCGATGACCGCAGCACAGACCATGACGTCTGTTTCGTGGGTACGGATCATCGACATTCACGCTCGGCTGAATGGTAAGAGAAGCCGTCGTGACCACCGTTGATCGTCGGCGCGATCTGGGCTGCTTCGTGGTCGACTGCGCCGAGCAAGACGAACCGTCTGGGGAGGCCGAGATGGAGCGTCTGCTTCGCAATGCTGTCATTGCACGGGTGATCGGCGTCGATCACTCCGGTCCCACGATCGACTATGTGCGCTACGTCCTCGACGAAAACCGGATGTACTTCTACGTACGGGGTAGGTCTCTGCTTGCCCGGACTGCCGTCGACACGTCGATCGTCATCGAGATCGACGACGTGGGGGCACGGTCCGGCCGAGGCGCGAGCATCGTCGTCCACGGTGTTGCTCGTCCAGTGAACGGCGAAGTGCCGCCGACGGTTCTCGGCCATCTACCGGAGCCGCAGTTCCATGGCAGCCCTTCGTGCAGACTCGTCGAGGTCACACCGACCTCACTCCGGTGGCGGAGGATCCAGTGACAGAGCGGACCGCCTTCGAATCGGGCTACATGCCATCTTCGAATTCCTGCACGACACTCCAGATCGACTGATGCTGACGAAAGACTCCTGATGACACACTTGCCCGCACCATTTGCCATCGACGGAAGTTTCGCGGTCATCGTCGACTGTTCACCGGCCGATACAGGCCTGGTCGAGTGGGCGGCGAGACTTGCCCGTCTCGCCCACTCGAGCCTGCGGCTGATTTATCCGCTGCCGGACCCTCAGTGGAGTGCCGCGATGGCGGCGTCGATAGAAACGAACGACTATCCCTCCCGGCTACGGCACGACGCAGAGCAGCGACTGCAGGACGTAGTCCGGTCCGTGCGCGACATCGAACCCGGCATCGAGGTCGACAGCAGGATCGTCGAATTGCCCGCATCGGAAATGGCGGCCTCTGTTTCGGCCGACTCGTCGATGCTCATCCTCGGTGCGGAGGAGTCGGGACCCGTACGCGACATCATCTTCGGTCGTTCCACGACGACCGTAGTGAAGTCGGCGACTTGTCCGACGCTGGTGTGGCGGGCCCGGAGAGACACTGAGCGGAACGAACAGAGGCCCGTCGTGGTGGGGGTGGACGGCTCGGACTCCTCGAAACGCGCGCTGGCGGCGGCATTCGACCTCGCGAACATTCTGGGAGTGGAGTTGATTGCAGTGCATGTCGGCGCAGTCAGCGAGGCCGACGAGTTGCACTACGCGACGTCAGTGGACTGGAAACATCTGCGCGAAGCAGAACGAAAGTGGCTGCAGTCCATGGTCGATGAATACCGTTCACGCTATCCGTCCGTCGACGTTCAGGCCTTGTCGGTCGGCGCGTCTGCGGCGCGGGAACTGCGTGCGCTGTCGGGGACGGCCCAGGTGTTGGTGGTCGGCAGTCGTGGCCGCGGCCGGTTGTCCGGGGCGGTGTTGGGTTCGGTGAGCCAGAATCTCGTCCACCACGCCGAGTGCCCCGTGCTCGTTGTGCATTGAGGCATTGTGCATTGAGGCGTTTGTGAATTCGAGGCTGGTGGGTGTCGATGTCAATCAGCGTCAGGGAACGATGAGAAGTGGTCCACCGGCAGAGTGGATCAGTTGTTGCACCGTGGATCTACACAGGGTTCCCCTGATCAAACCGCAACCGTGACTTCCGATCACAACGAGTTGGGCCGTCGCGGATGCCCGCCGGAGCTCTTGTTCGGGTGTCGAACCGAGGCAATGCAGGTGCACATCGACTGACGGGTGCTGTTGTGCGGCCGTCGCCGTGCGTGCGCGCAACCAATCGAGACGATCATCTTCGAGTGCGGCCCCACTGCGTACAACGCTGCCGTGGCCGGGCGCGTCCGTGTGCATTGCCGTCAACGGGGTTGCGAGAATATCGGCAAGGTAGAAGGCGAGCGTGATTGCGCGAGAGGAAGAATCGGAATCGTCGATACCCAGCACGACGGGTCCAGCATCACTGCGAGTTTCCGACTGCCCACGCCAGACCACGACCGGACAACTCGACTTCGCGACGATTCGCGTCGCGTGGTGCCCGAACAGCGTATCTCTGACCGGCCCGGACGTCCGACTTCCGATAACGGCCAGGTCAGCGGTGCGGGTCAGCGTGGTCAAGTACGACGTGATCGGATCGTCTGTCAGTACCGTGTCGACTGTCAGAGCTGAGTCCTTCTTGTGCACGGAGCGCATCGCAGATCTCAACAACCGTTTGCCGATCACGCGAGATCGAGGATGTCCGGACTGCATGTCTTCCAATCGGTGCCGCGGAACAGCGTGAACGATTCGAATCTTTGCACCGGTTCGATGTGCGATGTCCGTGGCCCACTCGAGTGCTCCCCACGAGTGCGGACTCCGGTCGAGTCCGACGCTGATCGTCGTGATATGTCCGCCGACGCCAGGTGTTTCATCAGGTGCGGTGTCAGCCGTTGACGTCGTCATAGGAATACCTCGCGTCGATTCGGGAGATGGAGAGTCAAATTCTGTAGCTGCCTCGAGTCAACACCGGGTATCGGCATTCGAGGTAGAGCCGAAGGTCCCCGACTCACGGACGTGGCGCAAAGGTCCCGGGCGCCGAGGTCGAAATGCTCTGTGACGGAACGAGAACCTGCGGTAGACCTATCTAGGAATGCTGCGTTCGAAGTTGAGGTTCGCACACGAAAGGACGAGGCAATGGAACAACACCACTGGTCGGTCGAGGTGACCATCGATGAGCACGACAACAAGACCCGCGCGGTGGCACGACTTCGGACGCGGGATGACACTTGTTTGACGGGTGTGGGGCATGCTCGAAAGAGTCCCGTGGACCCGAACGTCCCCGAGATCGGCGACGAGCTTGCCACCGCGCGAGCGTTGTCGGATCTCGCGCATCGACTGCTCGAGTGCTGCTCGAAGGACTTGGAACAGGTGGTCCACGAACCGGTCTCGATGACCTTGTAAATGGACGGGGGAGTTCTGTTCCTCGGAACCGAGATGGGAGTCGAGCACTGTGAAGAGCGGCCACGCAACACGCCCGACAGACTCCCCGACGTGTAGACGTCCGTGGCTCGGCTCGTTCTGCGCGGCAGCCGCCATTTGGGCATATGCAAGCTCGATCGGCTTGGCCGTGGGTCTTGCCGGCCTCGGTCGATCCGCGGGCCTCGGCATACCTGTCCTGGCAGCCTTCGTGCTAGCGATGGTGGTGGGTACTGCGATGTCGGTTGCGGCCTACCGGGTATTGCATCCGAATCGAAAAGCAGGATCCAGCGTTCTTCTCGCCGGTGTTCTGTCGATATCGTGTGTTTCTCTCCAGTCCGTCCTTTTACGTGAGTTCAGTTGGCTACAGCTGGCCTTCTGGTCGATCGGGCTGGTCACGATCTGGGCCGGACGCAAGCTGCTCGTCGACGTCGAATTCATATGCACGCCTCCAGATACTCAGTTCAGGAATGAGTTGCCGGTGACCGCCGTCGAAAGCTAGTCGATGCCCGTCAGGTAAGAGGTGCAGACCACGTCAGAACAGTTCCCCCCGCTTCGGTGGCGGATTCGATAGTCATGTGTCCGCCACACTTGGCGTGTCCCCGGTGAACGGGGCCATCTCGTTTTAGAGTCTTGTTGCCCCTGAAGTGGGCGGATAGGACGATGGAGAACATGGCTGGACGGAAGCGCAACTCTGCCGAGGACATCGTGCGCAAACTGCGCCGTGCCGATGAGCTGACCGCTGCAGGCAAGACGCAAGAGGAGATCGCGGCGGAGCTCGAGGTGTCGGCGGCGACGTTGTACAACTGGCGGCGTCAGTACGGCGGGATGGACACCGATGCCGCGAAGGAACTCAAGGAGCTGCGCGAGCAGAACGGCAAGCTCAAACGCCTGCTCGCCGAGGCCGAGCTGGAGAAGGACGCACTGCGGGAGGTAGCGAAGGGAAAATTCTGAGCCCAGCCGCCAAGCGCCGCGCCGTCGACATGCTCGTCAACACCATGAGTCTGTCGAAACGTCTGGCGTGCAAAGCTGTTGGGCTTGCCCGCTCCACCTACGCACGAACACCGATCGCCGACACACCCGCGGATCCCGACGCGGCCCTGAGGGCGTCGCTGCGGACATACGCAGGCTCGCATCCACTGCACGGCTTCCGTCGCGCCTGGGCGCATCTGAGGCACGACCAGGGCATGTCGGTGAACAAGAAGAAGGTGCACCGGCTCTGGAAGGAGGAGGGTCTGCAGGTTCGGATCTATCATCCCCGCAAACGCGCCGGCATCAGCTCCTGCCCGCAGATCGAAGCCGATGCGCCGAAAGTGGTGTGGGCTATGGATTTTCAGTTCGACTCCACGGTGGATGGGAAAGCGATCAAGATCGCGTCGATGATCGACGAACACACCCGGCAGTCCCTGTTGAACATCGTGGAGCGCTCGATCACCGCGCAACGACTGACCGACGAGCTCGACAAGACGTTCGCGCTGTGGGACGGACCGCCGATGGTCCTGAGAATGGACAACGGTCCGGAGTTCATTTCGCATGTGCTGCAACAGTTCTGTCGCGACCGTGTCGGTATCTCCTACATCCCGCCGGGGACGCCGTGGAACAACGGACACATCGAATCGTTCAACAACCGACTACGGAAGGAGTGCCTGAACCGCAATCACTGGACGAGCCTTCTCGAAGCGAGGGTGGTGATCGAGGACTTCAAAGACGACCACAACCATCGACACCGGCACTCATCACTCGGCTACCTCACGCCGTCCGAGTACGCTGCCCAATGCACCCACAACCACCAACCGGTCGAGGGTTGCGAGATCGACTGAAATCAATCACACCGTGGCTCTAGAACACGGTGGCCCGACTATCGGGGACCTGCCACACTCTCGAGCTCTCGATCGTAAGTTCTCGAGTCCGCTGGCCGATATTTCGGCGGGTATTCCGACACCGTCGTCGGAAATCACGACTGTGAGATCGTCCACGATGGTGATTGCGAGGGTGACGGTGGTGGCGTGAGCGTGGCGCACGCAGTTGCTGATTCCTTCGCGCACCACCGCCAGTGCGTGCTCGGCGAGTGGCGGATCCACCACGGACAGGGGACCGGTGACCCGCAACGTCGTTCGCAATCCGGAGTTCTGGGTCATCTCGTCGACGATGTTGTCGATCCTCCGTCGTAGACTGTCGGTGGTGGTATCGCGAGAGTGCAGGTCGAATATTGCGCTGCGGATATCCTGGACAGTGTCCTGAAGGTCGTCGATCGTGGTTGCGAGCCGCGTCTTGATTTCCGGAGCCGTTGCGCGCTGAAGTGTGCTTTGCAGAGACAGCCCTGCCGCGAAGATTCGTTGGATGACTCGGTCGTGCAGATCTCGTGCAATCCTGTCACGATCGGCAAGCACATCCAATTCGCGAAGTCTGCGTGCGGAATGGGCCATTTGCATGGTCACGGCGGCCTGGTCGGCGAACGATGACACGAGTTCGAGTTGGGTGTCGTCGAAGGGCTCGCCGTCGATCCGGCGGAGAACGACCAGAACTCCCGTGACTCGATCCGAAGCGCGGAGTGGAGAGATGAGCGCAGGGCCGTACTCGAGTTCCGAACCTTCGGTGGCATTGAATTCGAGATGCTCGGCCCTGATCGGTGTCCGGCTCCGAAACGAGGTTCCCGACGTCGATCCGAATACCGGCAGAACGTTACCCATCACAGTGCGCGGACTGTCGACAGGTTCCCCGGATACAACCTTCACGACCAGTTCCGTGACGTCTTCTGCCCGAGCGTCGGCGTCGCACGGGGTGGCGATGAACGCGAGATCGGCAGAAGTAAGTCGTAAGGCCTTCTCGGCGACTTTATTAAGAACCTGCTCGGTGTCGGTTCCGCTCAACAGGTCGGTTGCGATGTCGCGGGTGGCCTCCAGCCAGGATTGTTGCGTACGCGCCCGGCTGTAGAGGCGAGCGTTCTCGATTGCGACACCGGCAGCGGATGCGAGCGCTTGCATCACCGCCTCGTCTTCCTCGGTGAACGACTCACCGTTGTTCTTCTCGGTGAGATACAGATTTCCGAATACCGCGTCGCGAACACGAACTGGAACACCGAGGAAGGAATGCATCGGCGGGTGTCCAGGTGGAAACCCGATCGATGACGGATGATCGGAGAGCTTGTCGAGACGGATCGCTCGCGGTTCGTCGATCAACAGCCCCAGCACACCACCCCCGGTAGGTAGTGGCCCGATTTCATCGGCGGTTGTGTCATCGATCCCGTGAAATATGAACGAACTCAGTTCTTGGTTGTGTCCGCGTACACCCAAAGCGCCGTAGCGAGCGTCGACGAGTTCGACGGCGGAGACGACGATAGACCGCAGAGTTTCCTCGAGGTCCAACCCCTCGGAGATCACCAACATGGAGTGAAGTAGACCGTCGATTTGCTCGCGCGCATCTACGATTTTGCCAAGCCGCTCCTGGACCTCCGACAACAGCTCTCGGAGGCGCAGTTGGGATAGTGTGCCGCTCAACTCGCCGGTGAAGGTCTTGCCGCTATCAAATTGATTTCCGACCACACCGACAGTATGCGCGGTGTATTGGGAGGGTGCGACGGAACCCGATCATCCTTCCAGTTTGGAAGCGTAGACAGCGGCTTGCGTTCGACGCTCCATGCCGAGTTTCGCCAACAGACGAGAAACATAGTTCTTCACCGTCTTCTCGGCGAGGAACATGCGCTCGGCGATCTGCCGGTTGGTCAACCCTTCTCCGAGAAGCGCAAGGAGCTTGCGCTCTTGCTCGGTCAGCGATGCGAGCGGTCCGGTGACGGCCTTGTCGTCGTCGGACCGCAGCTTCCGCATGAGCGCCGCGGCCGCGCGATTGTCGAGCAGGGATCGGCCCAGCCCGACGTCTTTGATCGCTTGAGTCAAGTCCATACCCTTGATGTCCTTGACGATATAGCCCATCGCGCCGGCGAGAATGGCGTCGAGCATTGCTTGGTCTTCGGTGAACGAGGTCAGTATCAGGCAACGCAGCTCCGGCATGCGCGACATCAACTCACGGCACAGTTCGACGCCGTTTCCATCAGGTAGTTGCACGTCCAGGACCGCGACATCGGGGCGCAATGCAGGTATGCGAGCGAGCGCATTGCTGACCGTGCCTGCCTCTCCGACTACGGACAGTTCGGGGTCGGACTCGATGAGATCGATCAGACCTCGACGGACGATCTCGTGGTCGTCGACCAGAAATACAGTGATCACCGCGACTCCTTCATAACGCTCGTGCTGTCAGCATACGGTCGTTTTCCGCCTGGACACCGTTGCCGAAGTGCTCGTGTTTTATAGGACGTAGGGCCCTGTCGTCGACGGAGGTCGGCGACAACACTGGCGTCAGCATTGCTTTCGCAGTGGAAACGTCGAGGAGTGACAATGAACGTTCAGCCAGAGTCGGCGGTAGTGGAGATGCTTGTAGAGCTTGCGTGCCGAGCGCCGTCGGTTCACAACAGTCAGCCCTGGAAGTGGGTGTACTCGGACGGCTATCTGAACTTGTACACGGACCGAACGCGTCTGCTGGACTCTATCGATCCCTTGGGGCGCCAGATGGTGATCAGTTGCGGGGCCGCCCTGGATCATCTCAGCACAGCGGCGGCGACATTTCGATGGTCCACCGAGGTGGGAGAACTGCCCTACCCCGGCACTCCCGATCACCTCGCGCGTGTTCGCTTCGTCCACGGTGCGCATCCGCAGTCACACGAGTTCGACCTCTTGACCGCGATCAACCGCAGGCGGTCCGATCGCCGGCCATTCGGGTCGGTTACAGATGGCAGTGTCCTGACGCCGAACATGCAACGAGCTGCGGACAGTCATGGCGTCACGCTCACGGTCCTTTCACTTGATGCACGTGAAACCCTGGCCACAGCATCCAGACTGAGTGCAGGAATCCGAAAGTACGACGCAACCTACCAGGCCGAGATCCGCTGGTGGGCGGGACATGTGGTTGCATCGGGAGGAATACCGTCCAGTGCGTTGGCAGATCGGTCCGAGTCGTCGAACGTTCAGCTGGGGCGCCAATTTCCGGAACCGCGGGGAGTCGGACTTCACGAACGGTCGGTCGATACGATCGACGAATCCAGCGTGGTTCTGCTCAGTACCGTGGGCGATCACCGTGTCGACTGGTTGAGGGCGGGTCGAGCCCTGTCGCCGCTACTGCTCGAATCCGCAGCACGGGGACTCGCGACGTGCCCCTTGACTCACTTGACAGAACAGTCCGGCAGCCGGGCGCTGGTCGAATCACTGGCACCCGACAGTGGTGTTCCGCAAATCCTGGTACGGATCGGCACCCCACCGGCCGGCGGGGGCCCCAAACAGACTCCGCGACGACCGATATCGAATGTACTGTCCATTCACCGGAGGTGATCATCGTTCGCCGGAACGATGATCGTCGGGATTTCGGCACGATGAAGGATTGCGCGACTGGTCGACCCCATGAACAGCGGCGAAATTGCACCGCGGCTGCGTGACCCGACGACGATCAACTGAGCATCGGCAGCCATTTCGAGAAGAGTTCGCGATGGATAGTCCTCGATTGCAGACGTTGAAACCGATACCGCCGGATACTCTTTCCGCCACGCTGCGGCTACGTGGTTCAACCAGAGTCTTGCAGCGCCGGCAGGATCCAAATGAGGCCCCCACTGCACGAAGTCGCCGAAAGACGTGCCTGGATTCAGGGCCGTGAAGGCGTGGACCATGCGCAGGCCCACATGGCGACGTGACGCCTGTTCGAAAGCGACAGCGAGAACCGAATCATCGTGCGGCGAATGGTCGAGCCCGACGACTACGGGTGCGGAATCGGTACCGACCTGGGTGGTGTCGAAATGCTCTGGAACGATCGCAACCGGACACACGGCCCTCGCCGCTACCGCACTACTGACCGAGCCGAGAACCGCGCGCGCAATTCCTCCCAGGCCGCGTGTACCGAGCACGATAAGCCGAGCATTCGATCCGCCATCGATGAGCGCCTCGGCGGGCGGATTCGACACTAGAACAGTCTGGACAGACAGGGAGTCCCCGGCCACGGACTGGGCGACGGTCTGCGCGGTCGCCATGGCGGATCGGGCGTGTGCACTCGATGCGCCTCCGCTGAGACGTGGTGTGCTCGATAGTGTTCCGCCGGACACCACTCCTGCGTAGAGGAGCGTCAGTGGTGTTCCGTGCAGGGCAGCGTCGGCAGCAGCCCATCTGACCGCGACCTCCGAGGGTACCGAGCCATCGACGCCGACGATCGTCTGCTTTGTGGTGGGACTGTCCTTGCTGAGCGCATTGTCCGTGTTGGCCATGCACCCATCCTTTGATTCTCCGCATGTCCTGAACAGGGTCGCCGGTCCGGACGCCGCCGTGCCTAGAGCGTGTCTCTTAAATTGGGTCCGTTTTCGTTTTCATCGCCGGGCGGTGGTTGTGGTTGCGGGAGTGCAGAACTGCCGCGCACAGGACAACGCCCCCGAGGAATGTCATGGCGTACTTGTCATATCGAGTGGCCACACCACGCCACTGTTTGAGCCGCCCGAAGCCACGCTCGACGGTGTTGCGGTGCTTGTACATCGTCGGATCGAAACCCGGTGGACGACCACCGGCGGACCCCTTGTCGGCCCGTCGCTGCTTCTGGTCGCTGCGCTCGGGAATGGTGTGTTTGATCTTGCGGCGACGCAGTTCGGTGCGGGTACTGGGATGGGTGTACGCCTTGTCGGCGAGCAATCGGTAGTCCTGGTCCCCACCGGCAGCTCGGTGGGCATCGAGCAACGGCACCAACTGTGGATTGTCCCCGGCTTGCCCACCGGTCAGCAGCATCGTCACCGGCGAGCACGTCAGGTCGGTCAGTGCATGGATCTTCGTGGTGAATCCTCCGCGAGATCGACCCAACGCGTGGTCAGCGGGTTCGTCGACGGATTTCTTGTAATTCGACAAGGCCCCCTGTGAGAGTGTCGGCTCGCGCACCGGCCGCATGCTGATGCGCCCGGACGCTGGTCGAGTCGATCGAGAGCACCGCCCCGATATCGCCGTCGAGTTCTTCCGGGTCGAGACCGAACACCTCGGCCACCGCGGCAAGCATCTCGTCGTAGGTGCCATCGAAGGACCATCGGTGGTGGCGTTTCCACACCGTCTGCCACGGACCGAAGTCCTCCGGCAGATCTCGCCACGGACACCCGGTACGGAATCGGTATGCGATGCCCTCCAGAATTCGCCGGTGCTCGGCGAACCGCCGCCCACGTTTTCCCACGTCGGTGGGTATCACTGGCTCGACGATCTCCCAGAACTCGTCACTGATCACTCCCACGCGCGTCATCGAAATATCATCGCTGACAGCACCTCTCAAATTTGGGAGACACGCTCTAGATGCCGGAGGTGCGCAGCCGCCTCGGACAGTGCCATCGTCTTCCCCATCGGAGAAATCGCTGCCCACGGCTTGTACCACTTCATCCGCGCTGCAACCTGCCAGACGGTGATCTGGTCCTCACCGAAGGCGTCGTACAGATGATCGAGCCGTTCGCCGTGATGTTCGACGAGCTCTCCGGCGCGGCCGGCCACGTCGTCGATCGGGAGTCCGTGGGCGCCGAGCCCACGCGTGACGTTCATGGACTGCACGCGACGTAGCGAGTCCATGAACTCCGCCAGCGCATCACGTTCTTCCAGGGGATAGACGAAGTTGCCGACGTGTGGTGTCGTCTTCTGCAGGACGTGGTCTCCGGTGAACATGATGTCCGAGTCGGGCAGATGGAAGCACACATGTCCTGGGGTATGTCCCGGTGTGTACACCACGCGCAGTGCGCGGCCGGTCAGCGCGACGCTCTCGCCGTCGACGAGAACTCGGTCGGGCGCGGAGTCGGGACCTGTGGGTGCGCGGAGGTCGACATGATTCAAGGCCTCGATGTCGTCCTCGGGCGCCCCTGCGGCCCTCATGTTCACCTGCTGCCATTCGAGCCACTGCTCGTCTCTCGGCGCGGTCATTCCCTCGAACTGGGCGTAATCGGCCTCATGCATGGCGATCCATGCTCCGGACGCTTCGCGAACACGACCACACAGCCCGACGTGGTCAGGATGGAAGTGCGTCAGAACCACGCCCTCGACGTCGGAAATCGAATGTCCGATCGCTTCCAATCCAGTGGTCAGGCCGTTCCACGCGTTCTCGTCGTCCCATCCGGCATCGACGAGAACGAGTCCGCCGGGGGACTCCATGGCGTAGACGAGCGTGTGACCCAGCGGGTTGTCGGTGATGGGAACCGGAATCTGGAAGATTCCATCGCCGATCGGGGCTGCGTCGCTCATGGCACTACCTCGTTGCTTGGTCCAAGTAATGAGTTCTGTTCACTCCATACTGACCGCACTGTCGAGGCGCGTGGCAAGCGGGTCCGACAGAACTAGCGTCGACGCCACTCGATGGCCGGGCAGGTGTCCATCACCATGGGTACGCCTGCGGCGATAGTTCGCTCGAACGCTGCCTCGTCGATCACACCCAACTGGAACCAGACCGCCTTCGCGCCGACGGCAACTGCCTCGTCAGCGAACTGCCCGGCCGAGTCCGATTTTCGGAACACATCGACGACATCTATGGGGAACGGAACGTCGGCAAGGGTCGCGTAGCCCTGTTCCCCGAGCACGGTCGGCGCACTCGGGTGAATAGGAACGATGCGCTTGCCGCGTTTCTGCAACAGGGCTGCGATCTCGTACGCCGTTCGATCCGGATTGCCGGACAGGCCGACGATGGCCCAGGTCTCGAGGTCGTCGAGCATCAGATCGACGGACTCGGTTTCCTGCCACGACGTCATGAGGGAAACGCTACACCGCGCTCGATCGGGAGCGCCACGTTCGCCAGGCGTCCGTGCACCACAGTGCCCATGCGATCAACAGCGGCTGGAATAGGAGTCGGATGCCCCGGCTCACATCGGTGTCCAGTCCGAATGCGTCTGTGTGAGTCAGAAATTGAGCGATGTTGCCGGGAAATACCGCGACGAAGAACGCGGCGACGATCCACCCCGTCAACACCGAGAGGCGAACGAGGACGATCAGCGCCAGACCTAGAAGGACCTCGATGACGCCCGAGGCGAGGACCACGAAGTCTGCATCGAGCGGCAGCCACGTAGGTACCTGAGCCTGAAACTCCGAGCGAGCCCAGAACAGGTGGCTGAGGCCCGCGAACACGAGGAACGCTCCGAGTAGCACGCGAGCAATCGACTTCATACGACGATCGTGCCGCAGGGGGTGGGGTAGGTCCACCCCTGGGGTCGGTATCGAACACGGCCGGGTTCGACGAAAGTTGTTCTTGTCCAGCAGAGCAGACCAAAGGAGATCACCCCATGAACATTCGCCGAATCACCGCCACACTCGCAGCCGCAGCCTTCGTGACGGGCGCAGGTGCATCGCTCGCGCACGCCGAACCGATCGATCCGGTCAACGGACCGGGTAGGGGATGCCCCATCGTCAACACCGATTCCAACGGCAACGAGACGGTCACCTACGCCCATCCAGGCGATCGAAACGGTGTGCTGGTGTGCGGAAACGACGGGGAGTGGTCGTTCGGGCGCAAGGTGGGTGGCTACAACGGAGTCGTACAGGCCCCCAACGCCGGGGTAGCTCAGCGATGACCAGTCTTACCCAGGGCGTCAGACGAGTGCGGCGAACGACCTCAATTGCTCCATGACGAAGGCGTGGTCGTCGCGATGCGGGAGCCCGGAGACCCCGACGTATCCCACTATCCCGACGCCCGTCACGACGATCGGCACGACCCCTCCGGCTGCGGTGAACTGCTCGGTCGGAAGGTGCGACTGGGTGTCGAAGTCACGGCCCGTGGCAACGAAGAACTCGTGCACACCCATCGAGCTTCGTCCGTATCGTCTGGCAGATCCCAACTTTCGGGACAGCCAGTGGTCGTTCTCCGGATACGAACCGGGCAACGCCGCATGGAAAGCACGCTGATCGCCGTGCACGATACCGATGACCAGCGGCAAACTCCGGAACACTGCGGCCTCGCGCATCCGGCATCCGAGGGCCCAGGCGTCGTCGTAGTCGAACCTGCGGAGACGGACGGCCTGCTCGTCGGCGGTTACCGCGTCCAGACCCGGGGTGCTCATGCGGTCGAGGAAGCGAGCCAGATGTTCAGCTCTCCGTCGACGGCGAACTCGTCGATCTCAGCCAGTTCGTCCGTCGTGAATTCTGGGCTCTGCATGGCGAGCACGCTGTCTGCCAACTGGCTCGGGCGCGACGCACCGACGAGCACCGACGAGATCTGTGGCTTCCGGAGAACCCAGGCGAGCGCCATCTGAGCGAGCGGTTGTCCGCGACGCTCGGCGATCTTGTTCAGTGCGGCGACATTGTGCAGGTTTCTCTCCGAGAGCATGCCGTCGCGCAGCGTCTTTCCCTGAGTTGCACGTGACCCTTCGGGAATGCCGTTCAAGTACTTCGTGGTCAGCAGACCTTGAGCGAGTGCCGAGAACGCAATGCAGCCGATGCCCTCGTCGGCCAAGGTGCGCAGTAAGGACGGCTCGCCGTCTTCGACCCACCGATTGAGCAACGAGTACGACGGTTGGTGGATTGCCAGCGGAGTTCCGAGTTCCCGCATGAGCCGTGCGATTTCGAGGGTACGGGCGGCGGAATACGACGAGATCCCGGCGTAGCGTGCCTTTCCGGAGCGGACCGCCGAGTCGAGTGCGCGTGCGGTTTCTTCGAGCGGGGTATTCGGATCGTATCGATGGCTGTAGAAGATGTCGACGTAGTCGAGTCGTGTACTGGTGAGTGAGTGATCGAGGCTTCCGAGCATGTACTTCGCCCCGCCTCCGCGTCCGTATGGGCCGGGGAAGAAATCGTAGCCCGCTTTGGTCGAGACCACGATCTCGTCGCGGAGATTCGCGAAGTCTTCGGCGAGGACACGCCCGACGTTCTTCTCGGCCGAGCCCAACGGAGGGCCGTAGCCGTTGGCCAGATCGAAATGGGTGATGCCGAGATCGAATGCAGCGCGGATGATCTCACGCTGGTTCTGGATGGGGGTGTCGTCGCCGAAGTTGTGCCACATTCCGAGTGAGACGCCGGGAAGTAGAAGGCCGGAGTTGCCGACGGGCCGATACTCCATCGTGTCGTACCGAGTCGGGGCCGGGGTGTAGGTGTCGGTGAGATGAGAATGCATGCGGGTGAGGCTCCTATCGAGATACGAAAAGGTCGGTGAGCAGTTCGATCTGGGAATCGTCTTCGAGCGCCGATCCGACAGCGACGACATCAGCGCCTGCTCCGAGATAATCGGGCGCATTGCGGGCGTTCATGCCACCGGTCGCGACGAATCGCAGCTCGGGGAACGGGCCCTTCATCGCCGCGAACCAGGCTGCGCCGAGCACCGATGCGGGGAAGGCCTTCACCCAGCCCAGTCCGAACGCGGCCGCATTCTGAACATCGGTTCCGGTGGCGACGCCGGGTAGATGTGGCATCCCCGCGTCCACACTCGCCTGTGCGACAACAGGATCGAAGCCGGGTGCAACGGTGAACGATGCACCCGATGCATGGGCAATGGCAACGAGTTCCGTTGTCACGACCGTTCCGGCGCCAACTGTCATGCCGCGATCCGTTGCGGCTTCGGCTACGGCGACCAAAGCCGCAACAGCGGCCGGAGTTTGAATGGGTACTTCGATACAGGTGATGCCTGCGTCCCACCCACGGTGGGCGAGTTCGACGGTTCGGGCGGGGGAGAATCCGCGCAAAATCGCCATCACCGGTACCGAAGTGAATGCCTCGTCGAACCACGCGTTCATGGTCTCCATCCGAGCTCCTTCGAAACGTTGTCGGTTACTGCACGTAGATCGGGCAGTAGTGATTCGAGGGCCGCGAGGTCGGCGCGACCCTTGAGAGAAGTGACAGACACAGCGGCGACGACGCGATTGCTGGCGTCGCGCACAGGCATGGCGATGCAGTTGACGTAGTCCTCGTACTCTGCATCGTCGACGGACCAACCACGTTCGGCGACGACGGCTAGTTCGGCATCGAAGCGACTGCGCGAAGTGATCGTCGTCGACGTGTGCTTCTCGAAATCAGCAGCAGCCATGACGGAGTCGACGACATCCTGGGTCTGGAAGGCGAGAATCGCCTTGCTGACACCCGCAGTGTGCAGACAGACCGATGCGCCGATCTGGGAGAACAGTTTGATCATTCCCGGCTGTTCGATCTTGTCGACGTAGATGATTCGCCGTCCCTCGAGCGCTGCCAGGTGAATAGTGTGCGAGCATTGTTCACCCAGGCGGACGAGGTAGGGACGGGCCACGTTGGCGAAGTCGAACTGTTCCCGTGCCGCGTTGGCGAGCCCGGCGAGCCGGTACCCCACACTGTATTTCCCGTCCTCACGCTTTCGCGTCAAGCCGTAGTCGGTCAGCGTCTGCAGCACACGCAGAGCCGTAGACCGGTGAACATCGAGGTGAGCGGCGACTTCGCTCTGAGTCCTCGGCGCCAGGGCGACGAACTCCAAGATCTCGACGGCGCGTTCCACGCTCTGCGACACTCGAATGCTCCTTCGGAAGTGGGGTCGGCTCGATCATGCGTCGAGGCCGGCGGCTGGGACGAAGTCGTTGGTGCTCGACAACGCCCGTGCTGCTAGATCGTGCCCCATCGACAGGCGTCCGTGGGCATCCTTGCCGCTCGACAACCCCGATAGGTATCCCGCGGCGAACGCGTCGCCGGCACCGACGACTTCGACCACATCGACCGTGTGCGCCGCAACGAACACTGTTCCGGACGAGGTGAACTCGGTGGCGCCGACGTCGCCGTCCTTGACCACCAACGTGCCTGCCCGGCGATGTTCGGTCCCGATCAGCGCCGCGATCGAGTGTGCGTCGGTGGTACCCCACAGCGCGGCAGCTTCGTCGCGCCCGACGAACGTGATGTCGGCTCGCCGAGCGAGGTCGAGCAGTATCGGCGACGCGCGTTCGACTTCCCACACACCTCGTCGGTAGTTGACGTCGAAGGATATTCGCGTCGGTGATCCCTCGCAGAGGTCGAACAACGCAGTCATCATCGCCGCGCAGGAGTCGGACAAACCTGCGTTGATTCCGGAAACATGCACGATGGACACCTCGCGCAGCGGCAACCCGTCGAGCGTTGCCGGAGACATGAGCGAGGCAGCGGACCCGCGCCGGTAGTAGTGAACCGTCGTTGCGCCATCGTCGGGATCCTTGAAGTAGACCCCAGTGGGGGCGGAGTCGAGAATCGTGACGTGGCTGGTGTCGACGCCGTGTGCCGCGATTTCGTCGACGATGCGTTTTCCGAGCGGGTCGTTCCCCACGCTGCTGGCCCAGGCGACGCTGTGTCCCTGTTCTGCGAGATACAGCGCAACAGTGGACTCGGCGCCTCCCATGTGCAGGGTGAACAGATCGGCTGATGCCAACGGTGTCGCATCGACGGGCGCGACGAGCGTCATGGTCTCGCCGATGCACAGGATCTCAGGCATCGGCTCGCTCCCCGGCTCCTCGCCGCGAACCCTTCTTCAGACCCGTGCGGATGTACGGTCCGAGTACCGCGAGTGCACTGAGCACCAGGAGCGCAACGGCGATGCCGCTGGTGTAGATGCTGGCGGCGCCGTCGATCAGGAATGCGCGACGGATGTTGCTCTCGGCAAGCGGTCCGAGGATGAGACCGAGGACGAGGGGTCCTGCTGGAAATCCGTTGCGCCGCAGTGCCAATCCAAGAAGTCCGAATACAAGCATCAATCCGACGTCGAATGCACTGTTCTGGACCGCGTACGTTCCGACCATGCAGAAGGTGATGATGACCGCCCACAAGTACTTCTGGGGTAGATCGAGAAGTTTGATCACACCGCGCATACGCACCAGGGCGAGAGCGAGCGCGGCGAAGGTTGCAAGCAACATGATGGCGGCAAGGCTGTAGACGAGGTCCGGCGAATCGACGAACAACGCGGGCCCTGGCTGGAGGCCCCAGATGACCATCGAACCGATCATCACAGCCATGACGGCATCGCCCGGCACACCCAGCGCGAGTGTTGTGGTGAGTGACCCGCCCATGGTTGCGGTGCTGGCCGTATCCGCAGCGGCGAGACCTTCGAGTGAACCCTTCCCGAACTTCTCGGGAGTCTTCGATGCACGTCGAGCCTGGTCCCACGAGACGATACCGGCAATGTCGCCACCGGCGGCAGGTACGACACCGACCACCGCGCCCACTCCGGATCCGATGAGTGCCGGCTTGACCAGTTCACGCCGTTCCGCCCGGTTCGGCCACCACTTTCCGAGCTGTGTTATCGGCGCAGGGACGATGGTCGGGTGGCGGCTGATCATCTGGTTGAACACCTCGGCGATTCCGAACAGCCCCACGATCGCGGCAATGAACGGGATACCGGAACTGAGCTCGTTCAGGCCGAACGTGAATCGACCGTCGCCGGTGATCGGGTCTCGGCCGACAGTACCCAGGAGCAACCCGAGAATACCCGCGAACAGACCTTTGACGACACGACCACCGGATACGCCGATCATCATGGTCATTCCGAAGACGACGAGTGCGAACATCTCGGCGGGCCCGAACCGAAGCGCGATGCTCGCGATGGGTTGAGCGGCGAAGATGAGAATGCAGATTCCGACGACGGATCCGACTGCCGACACCAGCGCGGAACTGGTGAGCGCGATTCCGGCTCTGCCCTGTTTCGCCATCGGGAAGCCGTCGAACGTGGTTGCGATCGAGGCCGGGGTGCCGGGCGTATTGATCAGGATGGACGGAACACGATCGCCGAATTGTGCTGCGACGTAGATCGACAGGAGAACGGACAGACCTTGGAGCGGCTCCAGCGTCAGGGTGAAACCCGCAGCAAGTGCAACCGCCATTGCCGCGGTGATGCCGGGAACGGCGCCGACGAGTGTGCCGAGCAGAACACCGACGAGCAAGCAGACGCCGATGCTGGGGTCGAGGAGCGCGCTCAACCCTTCGGTAACCGCGTTCACAGCGGTACCTGCAAGAGCAGACCGAATATCGCCCACAGGATCACCGTGGTGATCACTGGGAACACGGCGAGCGCCTTGATGCCACGGCCTCCGGATATCGCAGTGAGCCCGGCCAACAACACCACCGTCACGACGCGGAAGTCGAAGTACTGCCACGCAATTCCGTACACCGCGATGAGAGCCAACGTTGCTGCGAGTGCGAACGTCCCGGATTTCGTGATGGGCGGTTCGTCCGAGACGATGCGACTGATCACTGCCTGCACGATCAGAATCATCCCGATCACGACCATCGATACCGCCAGAGCCGTCGGCCACCACCGGGGACCGAAGGACTGCCCCTCACGGGCAACGTCGATTCGATTCGTCATGACGTAGACCGCAGCGCCGAGAAGCACCACGGCGAGCCCGATCCCGACCTCGTACACCCTGCTGTTCGGGCGTCTCCCGCTCGGCTGAGCGTTTGCGGGCAGGTCGTCGGTGCTCACTCCGATGTCCTGGGTGGTCATTCCTGGGCCGCCAACTGTTCGAATCGAACCGATTCGGTTCCGACGAACGTGGTGGTCTCGTCAGCAGAACGATACAGGGGAAGATTGCCGCCGGATTCGATGAGATCGATGTATTCATCGGTGGCGGAGGCGGATTCGATGGACTCTTCGAGGCGCGTGGCCACGGCGTCCGGAAGTCCGGTTGGTGCGGCGATGACGGCCCAGCTGCCGATCACGACGTCGTGGCCGAGTTCGGTTGCCGTGGGAACGCCGGGTAAGGCAGGTGCCGACTCCTCGGTGAACACGGCAAGGACGCGTAGGCGACCGTCGGAGTGCGCGGGTGCGGTTTCACCGATTCCGGCTACCACGGCGTCGACCTGCGACCCGACCGCGGCGGTGACCGCGGGCGCGCCACCGTCGAAAGGTACCCCGGTGAATTGGACGTCCGCTACTCGTCCGAGTTCGACTGCGCCTGCCTCCCAGATGGATCCAGGACCCGCGTTGGAGACGGTGATCGAGCCTGGGTCGGCCTTGGCAGCGGCAATGAGGTCGTCGAGTGTTCGGTACGGGCTGTTCGCCGGGACTGCGATGGTGCCGGGTTGAGAGTTGACCTGGCCCAGGAAGTCGTACGCCGCAGGGTCGATCGAGTATCCCTGGTGGCCGAGCAAGCTGACCTCGACCGGCAGGACGCCGATGGTGTAGCCGTCCGCGCTCTGGTCGGCGAGGTACTGCATGCCGATCGACCCTGCACCGCCGGGGCGATTCTCGACGATGACACTGACGCCGAGGTCGGCTTCCATCTGTTTGCCCAGGGTGCGAGCCGTCAGATCGGTCGCTCCGCCGGCCGCCGTCGGGGTGAGCAGGGTGATGTTCCCGCTGGGGAAGTCCTCCTCCGAGGAGCCGCCTCCGGATCGATCCGCACATCCGGTGACCGATCCGATCAGGATCGCTGCTGCTGCTCCGCCGCTGACGAGTACGCGCATCGGACGAGTTGTTGAAGTGCTCAAAGGGTGCCTCCGAGTGAATGTGTTGCACTGTGTGCAACAGTGTTGCTCTCTGTGCACATACAGTAACTCATGTGTGACCCGAGGCATAGCAAATCTTTACTGTGATGCAGATCAACGAATGAGAATCCTGGGCTGCTACCTCGGCGCGTGCAGACGCGCGGCGGCAAAGGCTCCGACGGTTCCCAGCGTCAGGACGACCGTCGCGACGACGAAGGCGACCGTGTAGGAGTCGCCGAGTGCAGGCGCCACCACAAGTGGTCCCAGAACCTGCCCGACGCCGTAGACCGCAGTCAAAGTTGCTGCCGTTCGTCCGAGCGGCAGTGCGGCGGCGGTGGTCAGCGTGAGCATGGTGATGCCCATGAATGTGCCGCCGAAGAGTACGGCCGAAACCACGGCGACCCCGGAACTATCGGAGAGCGCAGGCAACAGCGCAGAGATGGTCTGCAGCGCGAAGGCTGCAACGAGTGCTCGTCGCATCATGATTCGACGAGCGATGGCCTGCCACAGCACAGTCGCGGGAACTGCCGACAGTCCGACGACGATCCACACTGCCGGCCCGACCGACGAATTGCCATGCCCACCGACTGCGGCCACCAGGAAGGTGCCGACGATGATGTAGCCGAGACCCTCGAGGAAATACGCGGTCAGCAAGACGCGCCAGATCAGTCGCTGCCGAGTGGACGGTCCGGCGTCCTGATCGGAAAAGTGAGATTCTGCGTGTATGCGCAGAGTCAAGGCCGGTGCGATCAGCACTGCCGTCAGTAGTGCGGACGCAATCCACAACGCCTGCCATGAAAGGTGCGGTGCCGCAGCGAGTGTGAGAACTCCCGAGGCGGCGATCCCTGCGCCGACCCCGCCGAACGTGATGCCGGGGGACGAGCCAACCTGCTTGGCAACCGTACTCGCGCAGGCGAGGAACACGACGGCACTTGCCAATCCGGCAATCAATCGCAGCAGCGAGAATGCAAAAGTATTGTCCACAAACGCCATTGCGACCTCGCTGGCGACGAGAATCGCAGCCCACGACCTGAACATGGATGTGCTGTTGAGTCCGGGGCGGATCGAGAGGGCCACCGCTCCCAGGAGGTAACCGGCGTAGTTCGCGGTTGCGATGACCGCACCGCTGCTCGGCGTCACACCCGCTGACTCGACCATGATGGGCAGAATCGGGGTGAAGACGAAGCGACCGACGCCCATGGCCGCGGCGAGCCCCGCAGCTGCCGCGATGGATACGCGCCGACCGTCGAGTTCGTTCACGCAGCTAACGATACCTGCGCGGAATCGAGCGCCACGCCCACCTCGTCAGTAGGTGCGTGGCCCCCGACATCACGCGTGAGATCCCCGCTCTGGGGTGTCACCTCATGCAGGCGTACGTCATGCGCTTGCGCTGGAAATGTTCACCAGCCAGTTGATTCCGAACTTGTCGGTCAGCATTCCGAACGTGTCACCCCACGGCGCTGTGTTCAGGCCCATGGTGTTCTGTGCGCCGTCGGCGAGCTTGTTCCAGTATTCGGTGAGTTCGGCTTCGTCCTCGCCGCTCAGCGAGACCGAAATGTTGTCGCCCACGTTCAGGTTCATACTGGCCGGAGTGTCTGCGCCCATAAGTGTCAAGCCGGTTGGGGACTCGAGCTGGCCGTGCATGATCTGGTCCTTCTCGGCCGGATCCTCGCTCGCACCGAATTCGGCGAACGTGTTGAGGAGGAGTTCACCGCCGAAGACGGTCTGGTAGAACTCCATCGCTTCCCGAGCGTTGCCGCGAAAGTTGAGGTATGGATTGAGTCGGGTGGGCATGGTCATCTCCTCGTCGACGGGTACGACGATCATCGTAGAGCGTCGGCTACGGCCCCACGCCGGATTGCCACCGTGTGCGAACAACTGCTGCCGAACGTGGCTTATTCGCTCACCGTCGACGAAGCCGCACCGGTCGGTGAAGGAACCAGGACACCTTCTCGAAGGAGTCGGCGAACGAGGACGACGGCACTGTTCTGGTCCAGGCCAACCAGATCGCCTGTTCTGCAGGGCTTTCCAGAATGCAATTGCGTGACCGCATCAAGGGCCTCGATCGGGAGAGACACGGTCTTGCTTCGGAAGTCGAGGTGGACCCGGGACTCATCGCTGCTGATCCGCGCAATCAACCCTTGTCTCCAGACGACAGTGCTGTGCGAATCGAGGGAGGTCATGAACGAGATCGTGCGCAGCGGACTCACCGGTTCCGGACGGGTGATGTCAGCGAGTCGACGGCCCAGTCGGCGGGCGATCTGGCGGCGGGCCTCCGGGGATGCTCGGATGTCGTCGAGAGTGGCCGCGATGTCGTCGAGTACGTGATCCACGTACGGCAGTACCGCGTCGGAATCGGTCAGATCGAGCCCTGCGGGCAACGGTTCCCGAAGCTGTGGGTCGTCTTGCAGCACGCCGAACAACTGGTTGGCGACGTCGTAGTGATTGAACGACGCGACTCCGATGGTGAGGTGAATTGTTGTCTCGCCCAGGGCCTCTGCTGAATGTATCCAACCACGGGGGAGATACAGCGCGTCGCCGGGCTCCAGCACAGTGTCGACTAGAGGCAACTCGCGCGCACGGTTCTCGACTGCGTCCCGCCGGTCCGACCAGGGCTGGTTCGACAGCGGGTGAGTATGCACCGGTGGGTGCAGGACCCATCGCTTCGCTCCGCCGATCTGCAGCACGAACACGTCGTGAACGTCGTAGTGCGGCGCAAAACCGGTGGAGGAGGCAGGCGTGATGTAGGCGTTGACCTGTGCAGGATGGCCGATGTCATCGACGAGGTCACGAACGAAGTCGATCAGCGGGGGCCACAGGCGGTGCAGACCCTGAAGGACGAGTGTGTGGCCACCGGCAAATGCCGACAGCACGGCTGCCGAGTCCAACTGGTCGGCCATCTCGGCGCCGAAACCGCCCGAGGACGTGAACTCCGACTTGTCGAGTAGGGAACCGTCTTTCGCCATCCGAGCGAACGGTGTTCGGACTCCGCGGTGCGAAACCAGTTCGTCGACCGAGGCGGAGGACATCAGGTCCTCGAACGAGCCAGGAAGGTCGCGCGCCCGAGACAGTAGCGGCTTTCGGCCCCAGTAGTCGTCGACGAAGGCACGCTCGTCGACGGAGATCAGACGACCGAGCGCGGACCGGTTTCCCGGTCCGCGCTGGTCAGGGCGATAGGCGCTCAAGCCGTGCCGTCCGCACCGCCGTCGTGGCCGTTGGGGTTCGAGCCGCCGTCGGCTGGGCCTTCGCCGGGTCCGGCAGGGCCGTCGGCTCCGCCGTCGTGGCCGTTGGGGTTCGAGCCGCCGTCAGCTGGGCCTTCGCCGCTGGATCCACTCGTGGTGATGTCGTCGTCGTTGATGCTCATCGAATGCCTTTCGGTCGACGTGTTGGCGGTAAGAGTGGGGCTGCCACCCTCACGCCGTGGATTGACGATTCGGCGAGCTTTCAAACAACGAGTTTTCCGGGGGTCTGGTTCTACTGGTGCACCGGTATGGGGTCACCTTCAGAACGCGGCGATACCCGCGAACACTGCGAGCCCGATCAATACCGCTCCTGTCAGCGCCTGGACACGACGGTCGACGACGCACATCAGCGACAGGAATCCCGGCATCGACCCGCCGCGGCGGGTGTGGACGATGGCGAGGACGCTGGGCATGCAGCGTCCGAGCGATACGGTGACGAACAGAGCAGCACCCAATGCGGGCGAGCCCGCGGCGGCCACACCGAGCGCCATCAGGTAATACGCGCTCGAGCGGATGTAGATGAGGAAGCCAGGTCCGATGATGGCACCGAACAGCGCCGAGACCTTCCACGGCTCCATGCTCCGTCGTAGGTGGCGAGGCAACTGCTGACGCCGCATCGGCGTCGGCATGGTCACCAGCCCGAGCTCGTGCAGGCCGTAGGCCAACGCGAGTACCGCCCACACACCGAGCAGTACCGCAACGGGGACTGCGCCGAGTACGACGCCACCGAGCGCGCCGAGTGCAGCACCTGTCACCGACCCAGTGGCGAGGGAGCCGAGTGCGTGCCACCCGAGTCGACGGAGCGGCGTCGACGATCCCGCGCGATCCGGTTGCTTGGGTGCCACGACGACGCCCGCCACGGACATCCCGCACGTCGACCAGTTGGCCGCCAGCGCGGTGACGGTTCCCGCGGCGACGACGGCTCCCGTGAGCCCGGATGCGGCGGTCGGTGCGAAGGCCAGTGCTGCGATCGCCCCGATCCCAGCGGCACCGGCGATCAGGCTCGACCGCGTCCCGAGCCCGATCGAACTCCGAAGTGTCGGCCGGATCTGTGGCATATCCTGTTGGAGCGCAGTGTGATCGATCATTGTAGTCATCTAATACCTCCTCGGTGTGGCGTCCACGTCAGGAGACGTGGATCGTTCCGGACATGTACGGGTGAATCGAGCAGTGGTACTCCACGTCACCAGGCGTGTCGAACGTGAATCGAAACGTGCTGTCTCCGTTGACACCACTGTCGAACACGCCGTCCGCGTGCACCTCGTGGAGGAGACCTTCGTCGTCGAACTGCCATTCGACGGTGCCCCCGAGAGGAATACTGACCTCCTGAGGATCGAAACGGACGTTGCTGATGTGCACTGTCGCGTCGACATCGGGTTCGGACGCGCACCCGGTTGCAAGCAGTAGCACCGACGCCAGAAGGGCAGTTCTCACTCCTCGACGACGACCGTGCCGAGCATCATCGGGTGCGGAGTGCAGTGATAGTCGAATGTGCCTGCCTCCTCGAAGGTGTAGGAGTAGCTGCCCTCGGTCAGCAGCTCACTCTTGAACGTTTCGTCGCTGGATTCGACGACGTCGTGCGGAAGACCGTTGTCGTCGAAGATCCACTCGACGGTCTGGCCCTTCTGGATGGTCACCGACGCCGGGCTGTAGCTCATGTTCTCGACGCGGACGGTGACAGTAGGCATGTCGCTGCCGGAGTCGCTGCTGCACGCGGCGAAACCGAACAGCGACGCCAGTGCGAGTGCCAGAATCAGGATCTTTCTCATGGGTTACCTCTCATCGGACGTACATCAAGTTGGCCGTCATTCCGGCTTCGAAGTGATAGGCGTTGTGGCAGTGGAACATCCACTCACCGGGATTGTCCGCGTCGAATTCGATCGCCAACGACGTCCCGGGTAGGACGTTGACGGTGTCGCGACGCAGTCCGCCGTACTCGGGTACCGCGAACGTGTGGCCGTGAGTGTGCATCGGATGCCACATCGTGGACGTGTTGTTCATCGTGATCCGGACGCGTTCACCCTGCTTCACGACGAGCTTGCCTGCGTCTGCACCGGCCATCGCCCACACGTATCGGTCGCCGGCCTGAAGGAGGTCGACCGAGTAATCGCGGTCGGGTGTCCTGGTATCGAGCTTCGTCTTCTCGGCAGGCCGCAGAGAGCTCTCGAGAACCAGCTCGCGATCGAGTTCGGGGATCGAACCACCGACGTCGGGATCGCGCAGGGGAGCGGCGTCCGTGCTTCGCAGGACGGTCGAGGCGTACCCGGGGCGACCTTCCACCGCAGCGACCATCGGCCACGCTCCCGACACCACCGTCACGAGAACGTCATAGCGCTGGGCCATCCCGATGAGAACGGCATCGGTGTCGACGGGTTCGACGTCGTAACCGTCGACTGCGACGATGGTCAGTCGGTGGCCGGCGATTGCGAATCGGTACGGAGTCTCCGCTCCGGCATTGACGATTCGAAGGCGCAGACGAGAGCCGGGGGCGGCCTCCACGACAGCCGGGTCGTTCGGTGGCCGACCGTTGATCAGATGCAGCGGATACGCAATGTGCTGCGTCATTCCGCCGAGAACGTCCGAGTCACCGTGCCCGGCCGACGTCAGAGACGCAGCCACGGTCGCTTCGTCGGCCCCCACTGGCACCGGTGCTCCAGCGCCGCCGTGTCCTGCATGTCCTCCGCCGTGTAGGTCGGGATTGAGTGCCGCCATCACGGCGTCGGGGGTTGTTCCCAGACCGTCGACCCAATCGTCGAGCACGATGACCGCGTCGGCGTCGGCGTCGGTCGAGTCGCTCGGATCCTCGACGATCAGGGCCCCGAACAGGCCGCGATCGGCTTGAAGCCCGGAATGCGAGTGATACCAGTAGGTTCCAGGGTCCGACGCGACGAACGAGTACTCGAACGCGGCACCCGGAGCGATTGCCTCCTGGGTCACCGGAGGTACGCCGTCCATGTCGTTGCGGATGCGAATGCCGTGCCAGTGGATGCTGGTGTCACTCGCCAGTGCGTTGGTCACCGACGCGCGCAACGTGTCTCCGGCCGAGAGCCTCAGTTCCGGCGCCACGGCCCCGGTCCCGTAGGTCCAGGTGTTCACGAGTCGACCACCCAGGTCGACAGCAGCGAATCCCGCCGCGAGCGCATAATCGGCCGTTCGGCCGGACGAAGCGCGCGCAGCTTCGGCTGCGGCTACCTCGGGATCGGTGGCCTTGACGTAGTCGAGCTTGCCGGCGGAACCGGATGCAGCACCTGTGGAGGTACTGCATCCGGTCACACCGAGGGCGCCGATTCCTGCCAGGCCGACGCCTGCTGTCGCAAGAGACAGGAAACGGCGTCGGCCGAGCATCAACCGGGGGTCCGGTCGAGTCACTCCATCACCTCGGGCGTGATCAGACCGGTGATCGGATTGACCGCACCGGCGATGTCCACCGAGCTCACCTGAGCACCGGTCGCGGCGTCGAATCCGACCAGCTTCTGCGGTGATTCACCGTCCACCTCGGCTCCGTCGCCGAGTACGTAGAACGTCGTGCCGTCGACGCTGTATGCCATCGACGAGAAGCTCTCGATGCCGATATCCGCGAGCGTCAAGGTACGAATCGGTGCGAGATTCGCGGCGTCGAACACGACGATCTTGGCCACCGAGCCGCCGCGCGCGGAGTCGGGGTGGACGATGGTGTCCGTGTAGGTGACTGCGAGTCGGGTCGCGTCGGCGTTGATGACATTCTCCGAGAAGCGGCCCGACGGGTCCCCTGCATTGCCGATCGGTGCCACCGTCTCGGTGGGGAGACCGACCGAGAAGTCGAACACGAACACGTCGCCGTTTTCACTGACGAGAAGAGCCTTCTTGGCCTCCTCGGCGAACGTGGTCTTGCGGGCGCTGACGAAATCTTCCGGCAGTACCTTCTCGCGTCCGACCTCGGTTGGAACTCCATCCTCACCGATGGTGACGTGCAGCAGTTCTCGGGTGTCCTCGCAGACGCTGTACAGATCATAGCCCACCAACCAGGTGAACGGTCCACATCCGACTATTCGTATCGCGCCGGATTCCTTGCCTGCCTCGAGGTCGACGACACGAATTCCGTAGAGTCCGTCGTCCCAGCTGACGAAGTACTTGCCGTCGGATGTCACGGCGTTCGAGCCTTCACGAGAGTGCACTCGTGCGACGTCGGGCAGCACGGCTTCCTTGGGTTCGAGCAAGTTGCCCGAGTATGTGCTGACAACGAAGTCCGCTGCCCCACGTGAGCCTCGTGGGCGCCACACCTCGGCGGCGACGATCGCAGGATCGCTTGCGGTTTCGCCGACGAAACCGTGGACGACGGGATCCCAGATTCCGGGCCCGACGGTGATGCGTGTCGTGACTTCGCCGGTTGCGGGATCGAGCGCGTTGACGGTCATTTCGAGTTTGCCGAAACCACCTTCGATCCCGAGGATCTGGTCGGCACCGATCGGGGTGATCTCGCCGACGTGCAGCGGCTCGGGAATCTCGCCGGTGATCTCCTGATCCTCTTCGCCGAGGCCGATTCCTTCACCAGGAGCCGTGAATTCGACGCTCGGATACGTTACTTCGGTGGACGACGCAGAATCCTCGGCGTCGTCACTCGACGAGCTGCACGAGGTGACGGCCAGAAGCGCGGCCAGTGGGGCGACGGCGATCGCTGCCCTGCGACGGTGTCGTGTCACGAGCCGGCACCTACCTTCGGGCGTGCCGCAGGTCGAGCCTGGCAGTCCGCGCCGACGATCGGCGCCATGGTGCACGTATATGCCTGGGACTCGTCCGAGACGCACCAGATGATCTCCTGGTCGTAGCTTCCGCTCACCGGGTTGTACATCGACGCTTGCATGTCAGGCTCGCCGCAGAAGGCGTTGGAGCAGCTGGGTGCACCGCAGCAGTCGTAGTAGGCGATGAGGTAGGTCTTGCCATCGGCAGGATTGGTGCAACAACCGACCCAGAACTCGGCGCCGGGCTTGGAACCCGGTGCGCACGTGGTGAGGCCGCCGCCTTCGCATGCAGCGCAGGAGGTGCCGTCCATCGAGCACCAACGCCAGTAGTCGCACTCGGCGGGGTTGCTGCCGTCGTACTCGGGAACCTGAGGTTCGGGTGTCGGGGAAGACGGGGTTTCCTGCGCGTAGGCGCGCGATACGGGTAGTGAACTGACAATCGCCACTCCCGATGCGCCGAGGGTCCAGCGTCCGATTCGCGAGATCATCGACCGGCGCGAAACACGCTCGGACAGTTTGCGTCCCGATCGGCTTGCGAAGCTCCCTCCTCGGCCGGCCATCCATTCTGCCTGTTCGGCGACAGTGTTCTCGTCGACTGGGTAGCGCTGTTCGGTGGAACCGGCGTGGTCGTGGTCGTGATGGTCCATGTGCTCTCCGTTCTTGAAAAGGGGGGTCGAAAAACTATGCGACGACGCGATTCTTGGTCGCCTGGGTGTGGAGATGCTGGAGCGAGGGAGTGCCTGATTCCAACGCGTTGAGAAGGCTTTCGACCTGTGCCATGTGGTTGCACAACCCCTTGGCCTTGATCTTCCCGTGCTCGTCGAGCATCACTCCGAACGGAGTCGTGCCGACCTGGTAGGCGATTCCGACGTCACGTCCGTCCACGTAGCTCATTTCACCGCCGATGCCCGCGCCTGCAAGGAATTCGGTGTGTTCTTCCGGAGTGCCGTCGGAGATCATGACGATGTCGACATCGCTCTCGCCCTTGGCCATCGACTTCATGCCGGGTAGCAAGGACTTGCACGTCGAACACCCTGGGGCAGTGAACAGTAGAAGCTGCGGGCGTTCGCGATGGCCTGCGACGCTGACGGTACGTCCGAGGTGGTCGGTGAGGCCATGGAACGTCGGTCCGACCTGTTCGATCTTCGGTCCGGTGTCCATCATGCGTGCGCCGAGGGGCCCGAGACGTACTTGTACACGCCCGATTTCGCGTGCAAGTCCCAGGATCATCAGAAGAAGTCCGACGACGGCTGCTGCCAGGAGAACGACCATGGTCGTGAGAAAGACGGTCATGACGAGTGAACCTTTCGGGAGATATCGGTGTCAGTAGCGGCTGATGGACGAGACAGCACGCATCTCGATGGCGGCGTTGGTCAGGTAGTCGTCGATCGGGCGTCGGCCGAAGGACATGAACGAACGAACGTAGAGTCCGACGCACACCACGGTTACCGCGAACATGCCGATCCCGGCGCCCGCCACGCGGTCGAGGGCTGTCATGTCCGGCGAGAGCATCGTCGCGGCGCTCGCCAGTGCGAATGCCGACGCGCGGGCGGAGTGCCACCACCCGATGTGCTCGATCTCGTCGGCGCCCCCACCGAAGGCGAAGCACCCGCAGTCGAGTTTTCGACGCCCACGAATCAGGTTGACGGACAGGCCGAGAAAGAAGACGCCGAACAACGCTGCAGCGAGCGATCCCGAGATGCTCGGAGCTGTTCCGGTGATGAGGGCGATCCCGAGAACGATCTCGATCCACGGAAGGACTGATCCGACGACCACGGCCGCACCGTCGGGAAGCATCTTGTATCCGCGTACGACGCGGATCATGCGTTCGCGGTCGCGTACCTTCGGCACTCCGGCCACCAACAGCACCGCACCGACAAGACTCGAAAGAGCTGCCCAGAGCATCGTCTGCCTCACCTTCCATTCCTGGACCTCCCGAGGTGTTCGAGCGGTCTGGCCAAGCATGGAACCGCGATGCGTCATGAGTGCTTCTGCTGCGTTACGTGCTCAGAGGGCCGGTATGGAACGGACGACTCGATATCTGCGCTGGTAGGGAGCATGTGAAGACCGTCCGAGTGGCCTAGGGCACAGTCGTAAAGGCCCCGGGATCGCATTTTGGAAACCGATTCTCACTTGAAACAGCTACGGCCGTCACAGACGAAACATGGGTGCAACCCGGTGGTCGTACATTCAATCGAACACCGGACCACGTCGCCACCAGGATGCAGATGAACACCAGCGCCCTCAGCGCAGCTCTCCGTCAGGCCGCTCTCACCGAGAGGCCGACCGATCTCGTGCGTTCGCCCGTCAGCGCACTCGGCCGGAAGCAACTGACGCCCTTCGACCTCGTCGGCCAGTCCATGTCGACGATGGCCCCCGCGACGTGCATGGTGTTCATCGCACTGTGGATGTCCTCGCCGAGCGGGGGCGCGGGTGGGATGACTGCGATCATCGGGGCGACACTGGTGATGACTCTCGTTGCACTGTGCATACGTCAATTCACGCGCCGACTGGCGGCCTCGGGGTCTCTGTACAGTTTCGTCGCCCACGGACTGGGCAAACGGGCGACCCTCACTGCGGGCGCCGCGCTGCTGTTGGGCTATGTCGGCGTATCGATCTCCGTGCTGTCGAACTCGGGTGCCAACCTGGCGAAGCTCGGCGAAGAGGCAGGTGTTTCGCTTTTCCCGGGCGCGTCGATCGTCGGGTGCGTGGTCGTCGCCGCGGCGGTCGCGCTCGTTGCCGTTCGCGGTGTGCGATTCGCCGCGCGCACGATCCTGGTCATCGAGGTATGCACGGTGGCTCTCATCTCGATTCTCATGCTGCAGTCTCCTGTTTCGACCGACGTGATTGCGTCGTCCGAGTCCGCGCCGGTCGGCTTCGTACTGTTCCTGGCGATGCAGACGGTGTTGAGCCTGGCGGGGTTCGAAAGTGCTGCGTTCTTCGGCCCGGAAGCCCGAAAGCCGCTTCGCACTGTGACGTCCACCATTCTGGTTACACCGCTGCTGATCGGCGGTCTCTATGTCTTCGCTGGATGGGCGGGCATGAGCGGTCACGCGGGAGTACTGATCGACGCATACTTCGGCGGGACTCAGTCGGGAGCGAGCACGGTTCTCGTGCTGGCAGTGAACATCGGAGTGTGCTCGTCGTGGATCGCCTCGACTCTCGGTTTCGCCCAGGCCGGTTCACGTCTGTTGTTCTCGATGAGTCTCGAACGGGTGATTCCAGGAGTCTTCGAGCGAGTGCATCCTCGGTTTCGGACACCGTATGCGGCAGTGTGCCTTTTCGTCGGTGTGTCGCTGATCGGATCCCTGTGGCACGACCCGGATCACGCACCGGGAAACTACGACGTCGTCGTCGAGATCGCGTTGATTCTCGGCTACACGATGGTATCTGTTGCGGCGTTGAAGTTTCTCGATCGCATCGGTGAACACACGCTGTTCACCAAGTCGTGTGGCCTACTTGCGGCGATGGCGGGCGCCGGTCTGCTGGCGTTGACGGTGGTCGACACCGGCCGTTCGGGTACCTGGATATATCTCGGGTGGTGCGTGGCGCTGGGGGCTTCGGGGACTCTGTGGTTCGCGATACTACGAAGATTTCGACCCCGAAGTATCGACGCCATTGGCATTTTCGACAGCGTCGAGACCGCGGACCTTCTTCCCGGGTCGTCGTCACTGAGCATCGACGACGATGGAAAGCCCGTTCTCACTCCGAGTCCCCGCAGGCGGTAGCGGTGGAGACCGAGCGACCCGATGCGCGGTCGGGTGGATCTGGGCGGGATGGGACACGGGGTGGATCTGGGCGGGGGTTCGGAGGACAGCAGCCGAAGGCTGTGCAGAAGGCATTGGCGATGCTGGAGGCGGTTGCCTACCTCGGTGCGGGTGTGACTGCCAAGCAGATTGCTGCGCACACGCAGGTGCCGCCGGCGACTGCGTATCGCATGCTGAACTACCTGGTCGCCGACGGCTTCTTGGCGCGGACTCCCGATCTATCGGGTTTCGCTCTGGGGCGTCGAACGTCCGAGCTCGCGTACGCGGCTACCGATACCGAACCCGTTCGAACGGTAGCGCAGGTTCTCGATGCCATGCGTGCCGAGACACGGCACGGTCTGTACCTGATGTCGTTTCGAGGGGGAGCGTTACGCGCTATCGACATCGATCCGGACCACGAAGTGGTGTCCGCGTCGACGATCACACGAAATCCGCACGCTCATGCCGTCGGCAAGCTGTTGTTGGCGTATCGGCCCCGATGCCTCGACGACCTCGAACTTCGCTCGATGACGGCACATACGCTCGTCGATGGGTTGGCATTGCACGCGGAACTCGCGCGCGTTCTCGCGACCGAGTTGTCGTTCGAGAACGAAGAATCGCGTGTCGGACGGGCAGCCCTTGCTGTCCCCGTTCGTGGAGCCGGCTCGGAGGTCGTCGGCGGTCTGTGTGTCCAGGGGATTGCCGGTCGACTGTCACCGAACAACGATCGTCTGGTGGGCTTCCTCAGGGCTGGCGCAGACGAGTTGTGCGGATTGGTCTGACGCGTCCCAGGCGGGAACCGATCCACGATTCGCTGCGTCCAACCGAGTATGAAGCGAGACAGTTCCTCCCCAACAGGTGTTGTCCGATGAGCATTCACGTGGACCACGAAGCGCTCAGCGACGTCGCGGACAGCCTGAGCGCAGCAGCCTCCCATCTCGAGACAGTGGGCGATCGGCTTCCGCGCGAGCCCGACGCCGGCATCGGTACCGGTCCCTTGCTGGCCATCATTTCTCGATTGTTGGCCAACGCCGGACACCTCGTGGACGGACTCTCCGCGGCGGGAAGTGCTGTGCACGAGATCAACTCGGCATACAGTCGTGCGGATCTCGAGACTGCAGATCAACTCGTGCTCGAGCAGTGGGTCGACTGATGGGCATCGACACGCGTATCGATGGCACACCGGATTCGGTTCACGGCGTGGCGAATTGGGTAGCGCATGCGGTGGCGCCTCGTCTGCAGGCCACCGCGGACTCCTTGTATGCAGGAAGAAACTCTGCAGACGCAGGGTGGGACGGGCCCGCCAGTGAACTGTTCGTCTCGAAAACATCCTCCGCAGCAACGCAAGTCGATGATTTCGTCGAGGCTGTCAACGGGTTCGCGTCTCTGTTGTCCGGCGCCGCCGAGGCGCTGGCTGCGGCTCATGCCACGATGTCGGCGGCGAGGGACGCCGCTGCCGGAGCCGGTTTGCTCGTGATGAGGGATTCCATCGCCTCGCCGATCCTCGACGACCTACAACCTGCCTACCGAGCGGCCGAGGATGCGGTCGGCGTTGCTCGCGAACACGAGCGTCGATACGTCCAGGAGCTGAAAGACGTCGCAGACGGGCTCCTCACAAGATGGTTCTTCGTCGGCTCGAGCATGATCGTCAGTGGGACGATTGCCGGTGCAACCAAGGTGTACGCCAGTTCGCTTACTGCGCGAGCCGATGACATGGCCGCTCGTGGAATGGAACTTGTCGAACGGGCCAGGAATGCCGGGCCCGGCACTCCCGCCAGTTCGGTGTACCAGGACTGGGATCTGGGCCGCGAACTGATACATGGTTCGGACGACGTGGCGAAGACCGCAGAGGCGCTCCCCGACCGGGTGAAAGTGACCGGAGCGAGACTCGGCGGACTGATCGGTGCGCTGGAAATGGGATACGACATCTACTCGGGTGTACCGGCGGATCAGGCAGTCGCATCGGGTGTCGTCGGAATCGGTGCGTCCGCGGCGACGGGTGCGGCCGTGGGCACGTTGATCGGAGGCCCCGTCGGTACAGCGGTCGGGGCGGGGCTGGGCGCAGTGGTCGGCATTGCTGCTTCGGGCATGGTCGACGGCGTTTTCGAAGAAGGATACGAGAGTGTCGGAGACACGTTGTTCGACGGAGTCGAGGCTGTCCAGGACACCGGCAAAGCAATCTCGGACCTGACGGCTGGGGCATGGCGTGCCGTCTTCTGATCCGCGCCTCAGACCTCGTTCGTATCCGACGCGGTCGTCGCTTCCCCCACGACGGCGGGCCGCGCGAGCGCCCACCCTCCGAAGATGAGTGCGATGGCCAGCATGACGAGTCCGACCCATAGGTTGGCGATGGTTCCGACGCTCATATCGACGACGTTGTTCGACGGCGAGGAGTGTGTCTCGTTTCCGAAGGCCGAGGGAAACAGACCCGCCAGCGTCAGCAGGATGCCGTAGATGCCGAGCAATATTCCGATGACCGATCGGATATCGAAGAGTCGGGCGACGAGCCCTGGTGTGTTCTTCTCAGGAGTTGTCATGTCCGGATCCCTATCAGTGGAAGATTATGTTGAGAATGACGACGAGGCCCAATGCGAAGCCCGCCAACGGAACCGGGCGTCGATACCACGGGTTGGTGGCGTCCTCGGGGTCGGTGAACATCTCCCGAGGCGTCTCCGAGTAGACGAAGCCGACGAGTTCCTTCACCGGTTTCGGCTGCGTCACCATGCTGACGCCGACGCTCACGGCGATGTCCACGACGAAGGCCGCTGAGGCTGCGACGAACGGCATGCCCTGTCCGGGAAGGTTGATCACTCCGATTTCCGACAACACGAACACGAATACTGCTGCCGAGGTTCCGGACACGAGGCCGATCCAACCCGCCGCGGGCGTCATACGCTTCCAGAACATACCGAGAATGAACGTCGCGAACAGCGGAGCGTTGAAGAAACCGAACAACGTCTGCAGGTAGTCCATCAAGTTGGAGTAGCCCGAGGCGATGAGCGCTGTGAAGATGGCCATGATCGTTGCGACGACCGTCGCCACGCGTCCGACGGTGATGTAGTACCCGTCCTCGCGGTCCTTGACGATGTACTGCTGCCAAAGGTCGTAGCTGAACACGGTGTTGAACGCGGAAATGTTCGCCGCCATGCCGGCCATGAACGCGGCCATCAATCCTGCGATCGCCACACCCAGCAATCCGTTGGGCAGAATGTCGCGCATCATCAACAGCATCGCGTCGTTGTACGTGATGTCGCCGGTACCGTTTTCCTTGAGGTTGATCATGTCGCCGATGGCTGCAGCAGCGATCATGCCGGGAACCACGACGACGAAGGGCACCAACATCTTCGGGATCGCGCCGATGATCGGCGCGCGCCGGGCTGCCGACATCGAACTAGAGGCCATTGCGCGCTGGACCTCGACGAAGTTCGTCGTCCAGTAGCCGAACGAGAGTACGAAGCCGAGGCCGAACACGATTCCGACAACCGACAGGATGGGGGAGTCGAAACCGCTCAGTGCCTGGCCTGGCCAGGACGCAAGCTGTTCGCTTGTCGATGCGGTCACGGTCCCGTCGGTGACGGTGGGGACGACCTTCTCCTTGAGTCCGGACCAGCCGCCTATCTTGATCAGTCCGATGACGGTCAGCGGGACCAGGGCGGCGAGGATGACGAAGAACTGCAGTACTTCGTTGTAGATCGCTGCCGAGAGTCCGCCGAGGACGGTGTACGTCAGGACGATTGCAGCCGCGACGATCAACGACACCCAAAGCGACCAGCCCAGAAGTACTTTCACCACTGTCGCCAGTAGGAACAGGTTGACGCCTGCGATGAGGATCTGGGCGACCGCGAAGCTGACGGCGTTGACGAGATGCGCTTTCGCGTCGAATCGTTTGCGCATGAACTCGGGAACGCTTCGAACCTTCGAGCCGTAGTAGAACGGCATCATCACGACGCCGAGGAACAGCATCGCCGGGATGGCGCCGATCCAGTAGTAGTGCATCGTCGCGAGGCCGAGCTGGGCGCCGTTGGCCGACATGCCCATGATCTCGACGGCGCCGAGATTGGCGGAGACGAACGCGATGCCGGTGACCCACGCGGGCAACCGACGGCCGGAGAGGAAGAAGTCGAGGCTCGTCGACAACTGTCGACGGGCCACGTATCCGATCCCGAGAACGAACACGAAATATACGGCAATGAGTACGTAGTCCAGCGCGTTCGTGTTGAACGAAAGCGCGCCTTCTGCCGCAAGAGTCGACGTCACGCGTCAACCTCCCTGAGTGAGTGAGCTGTCTCACTGATGTGAGCGATGTGAACACAAAGTAACAGGTTCAAACAATTGCGTACATCCGATCCCCCGAAATCGCTCAGATCTGTTTGGTAATGTTCGATCGATCAAGGCCGTCGTGCCCCGAATCAGAGGTAGGTGCCCATGCTGGCAGCCGAGCGACATGCACGGATCACCGCCGCACTCCGCACTGACGGTGCAGTGAAAGTCGTCGACCTCGCCGAGTTGCTCGGCGTCTCCGAAATGACAATCCGGCGAGATTTGGACGTCCTCGACGACCGCGAAGTTCTGCGCAAGGTTCATGGCGGTGCCATCGCGCGCAGCAACCGAGGCGTCGAACTACCGTCGACGGCGAAGGCCGGTCGGCAGCATGCCGAGAAGGTGGCTATCGGTCACGCTGCATTGGGCAGTGTCGAGGACGGGATGACCGTTGCGATCAGCGCCGGGACGACCACTCTGGAACTCGCGCGACTGCTCCACGGCCGGTCGTCGCTCACCGTCGTCACCAATTCCATTTCGATCTTCCAGGAATTGACGGGCCACCCCGACGAACCGAACCCGGTGGTGTACCTGACCGGCGGTTCGCGAACGCCGTCCGATGCGCTCGTCGGTCCGATCGCCAACGCCGCGCTCAATTCCTTTCGTGTCGACGCGGTCTTTCTCGGAGTTCATGGCTTCGACATCGAATCCGGTCTGACATCCCCGAACATCGCTGAGGCGGAGACGAATAGAGCGCTCATCGCAACGAGTCGTCGACTGTTCGTCCTCGCGGACAGCACCAAGTTCCGCGAAGTGGGCACCAACGTGTTCGGGCGAATGGTCGACATCGACACACTCGTGGTCGACGACGGCCTCGGCGCATCCGATCGATCGGCGCTCGCACCGCACGTACAGCACATTCTCGTAGCCGAGACGGAGAAGCAATGACCACGACCCCACCGCCTGTTCGCAGTGCCCTGGCCGACGGGCGCGAGATTCTCTTCTATTCGTTGCCTGGCAATATCGCTCACCCTGTCTCCGATGTGCGGCCGCTCGCGGCACGATCGTCGAGTACGCAATCGGTGGTCCGGCGCGACCGCCAGACCGGCGATTGGGTTGCGATCGCGGCTCTGCGGCAGGACCGCACCTACAAACCCCCCGCCGATCAGTGTCCGTTGTGCCCGTCACCAGCAGGAGATCGCAGCGAAGTTCCCGCGGCCGACTACGACGTCGTCGTGTTCGAAAACCGTTTTCCCAGTTTGTCGCACGCCGGTGACGGCGCGTCCTCCCTGCACGCGGACGCGCGGCAAGCGCCGGGAATCGGTAGGTGCGAGGTCATCTGCTTCTCGAGTGACCACACCGCGTCGTTCGCGGATCTGACGCAGGCTCACGCACGGTTGGTGGTCGACGCATGGCGGGCGCGCACGGAGGCGCTGATGGCGATGGACGGGGTGGAACAGGTCTTCTGTTTCGAGAACCGCGGCGAAGAGATCGGGGTGACGTTGTCGCACCCACACGGTCAGATCTACGGCTACCCGTATCTGACGCCGCGCACCACGTCCATGCTCCGCCAGGCTCGCGAGTTCGCCGAATCTCACTCCTCGAACCTCTTCGCGGATATTCTCGCGACTGAGGTCGACGATGGTCGACGCATTCTGATCGCCGACGAGTACTTCACAGCGTTCGTGCCGTTCGCGGCGCGCTGGCCTGTCGAGGTTCACATCTATCCGAATCGGCACGTGCACAACCTGACCGAACTCACCGACGTCGAGCTGGATGCTCTGACGGCTGTGTATCTCGACGTGCTCGGCCGATTCGATCGAATGTATGCTGCCCCGTTGCCTTACATCTCGGCGCTCCATCAATTCAGATCCGAAGGCGTGCAGGCGGACGGGTACTTCCACATCGAACTCATGTCCGTACGACGGTCGGAGACTAAGTGGTCTGAGCCGTTAGTTCGTCGGGGGTCACGCCGCAGCGGCTGATTCGTCGATTTGTTCGAGTTGTCGGTTCAGTTCGCGGCGGGTGTATCTCCATGCGAACGGTTCCGCGGTGCGGTTGTACCGTTCGGCGAATGCGTGCAACCTGTTCTCGACGGCAGCGAGATCGGGGAAGTCGTTGGGTGTGAGTACTTTCCGTTGGACAATGGAGAAGTAGATCTCGACTTGGTTGAGCCACGATGCATGTACTGGGGTGTGCACCATGACCGCGTTCGGGTACCGGTCGGTGAGGCGGTCGATCGATGCTTGTCCGCGGTGCGAGGATCCGTTGTCGACGACCCAGAAAACCCGGTCGGCGGAGGCGTACGGTTCGCGCGTCATGACCTGATCGACGAGTGCGGTGAACTCGGTGATGCCGGTACTGGCCTCGCAGCGTCCGAAGACCTGCGCAGCGTGGACGTCGTAGGCGGCGAGGTAGGTGAGCGCGCCACGACGGTGGTAATCGTGACTGACCCGCATCGGGCGGCCTGGGGCGGCGGCGGTGGTGGGGTGGCATCGGTCGCGGGCTTGGATCGACGGCTTTTCATCGGCCGAGATCACGAAGTCGTTGCTGCCCAATGCTTGTCCGGCGTAGCGGCGCGCGTACAAGTCGAGAACGACAGATGCTTTCACCTCGAAGTTCGGGTCGCGGACAGCGATCCAGGAACGGTACTGCCACGGTTTGAGCGCATCCTCGGCGAGCCATCGGCGCACCGTCGAGACCGAGACGGTCATGCCGTCGCGAGCAAGCTGGGCGGCGAGTTCGGGGGTGGACCACCGGGCGATCGGGATGTCGTGATGGGCCGGGATCTGGCACGCCCACGCTTTCACGGCGGCGATGTCGGTGGCGTTGTAGATCGGTGGCCGGCCCGACCGTGGCGCGTCGGCGAGGGCGTCGATGCCGTGGCGGTGGAACCGGGTGCGCCACTTGCGGACCGTGTCGATATGGATGTCGAGTTCGCTGGCGATGGCAGAGTTGGTGTGTTCGTCGGCGGCGAGGAGCACGATCAGAGACCGCAGCACCATCTTCTGCGGTGTCGACCCAGACCGCACCCGGCGTTCGAGAACCTGACGGTCGGCGGTGGACAGGATGATGGGGCGGGCCGAGGGTCGAGCGGCTTTGTCACTCATGCCTCGAGAGGACACTCGAGTCACACCTGTTTCGGGCCGCGGCACGCCGACGATCCGCGAAATGTTGGGTGGTCCACAAGGGTCGGGCACGATCGGATGTGTGCCGACACCACCGGAATCGACGAAAAGCTCGTTGCGCCTCAAGCTCAGCGGCCACGCCCGTACGAGGTGGCCGCAACTCGCGCGGG